>JBEBVG010000005.1:0-51787 GCA_040392845.1 Sphingobacterium sp.
AAAAATAAACAGGCTAAATAACGGTAATATTAACAATATATGAAAAGCAGGTAAATAATAATATACAAGGACAAGAATACGTCTTTTGAATGAAAATCACAAGATACGACTTCATATATATCTGCTGGACTTCTTCTTTCAAATCTAGTCTATGGACAAGAAATCGTACAGGGCATAGTCTATGAAGACATCAACCAGAATGGTCAAAAAAAGAATTAAAAGAAAAGGAAGTTGGACAAGTTGCCGTGAGTAACGGCGTTGATGCCTATAATTTAAATTTTTCCAGAGTTTACCAACTCAAATCTTTTCTATCATAGTAGATAAATGCTCCGTATTCTGTACCTACGATTAGATTAAGTGTTTTGCCGTCTCCACCTAAATAGCCTGTCGTCGGCGAGCATGCATGCTGTCCCAATAAAATATCCTCGCCTTTGAATTTCAACATCCTCGGAAACTCAAATACAGGTTTTTCATTTGTTCCCGAATTTCGCAAAAACAATACAGTAGAACCATTTTTCTTCAGTCTGAATGGCAATCCAATATCAGGACTCGGTACAGTAGCATGTCTGGGTGTACCAATCAACAGATCCTTGACACCGTCTCTGTCCCAGTCTACCAAATGGAATTTCAATCGTCCGACAGCTCCTGCATTCAGATGGGTTCCTTTAATCGGAATACTATCACCTATGGACAATTTACCTCCATCCGAAATATTGTAATTATCTTCCCTCCAATACAAGTGTGCTTCATTATCTCTATCCAGGACGATGTAAGCCATTCTATCGCCCAGCTTACCTACGCCAGGCTTTACACGCCAGGCACCATACATATCCATACCTTGTACATATAATGTTTTTTCCCTCTCAAGTTTAGGATTGGTTCGGCTACCTATATTCATAAAGACCATAAATTTGCCCCGGCTGTCGCCAAGCAGGATATCGGGCCGTCCATCTTCATTCCAATCGACCACAGCCGGGCATGTATACCCCCAGCGGCTTTCCTGTGGCCCCTGTATATCTTCTCGATAACCAGGCTGTACATGAATGACTTCTCCTCCGGCTTTTATCAGCTCTGGATTAGCATATAGTGGTTTCGCATTATTACCTACATTTTTGTAAAAAAGCACATGGCCCAAAGAATTTCCCGAAATAATATCAAGATGGCCATCTCCATCCCAATCCACCAATTCCGGGACGACCAAAGATCCACCATATAGATTGGCCTCTCTGACCAACAATGAAACGGGATTTTCAAAAGTCAGCTTGTGTGTTTGGTTCTGTATGCTTTTATAAAAATACAAACCTCCTTCTCCCGCAACGATGACGCCATAGTTTTCTTTTTCTGGCAAATCCAACACGTGAGGAAATGCATACATTGTCGGCGTCCGATGGCGGACACCATGTACATCAACGGCATAGGACTTGGTATCCAGCGAGCCAGCACCATATTTCGGCATAGGGTATCCAAACATATTCCCCGTCCGATCTCCTGCTAAAATAAAATCTTCTTTGCCCGATCGAAAGTTTGTAAACCCTCCCATGGTATAATAGCATTCATTACCCGAGGTGAGCTTGTTTACTTTGATCGATTTTTCATTCAGATCCTTTACATAGCCACCGTATACAGATACTTTAGGGAGATCGTATGGCCAAAATCCTTCCACATTATAACCTTCGGCAAGAGCCCCCCGATGTGGACCTCTTGTCTTCCCTACGACATGCGTAAACAAAAATAAGTAGCCACCCTGAGCCAGCTTCACGACACCAGCTTCTCCATAATTGGCCGGTAATCCTTCAATATTCAGGGTACGGACTTGAACAAACTTCAAAGAGTCTTTCAACAACCGTGTCAAGCGAAGGCTATTTCTTCTGGAAAAAAAACCATAAACTTCTCCATCATCTCCTTGGACAACGATCCCACGCTCTGCGGGGTTAATAGTTTCCACTCTCTTCGGCTGTGAAAAAACAGGGACACCTCTTTCATCCAGACTTTCCAAAGAATAGAGATACATACCCGGATACCACTTGTCAGACTGGACAAATAGCTCTACTTTTTTATCCCCGTCTACATCCACAAGTCCGTTGATCTGCATAGATATAGACTTTAGGTCAAAATGACCTGCATGAGCTGCGTTCACGATAGGCTGACCACTTATCAATCGAACATCCGTATTGATCTTGTTTGTCAATACTTTAATCTGTCCCTGGGTTATTCCTATACCCAGAAACAATATAAAGGCAGAAACGGTTATTATTCCCCATTGTTTTATGCTTATCATATCTTTTTAAGTTAATAATTATTCGATGTACTGAACATCTTCCAAAAAATTACTGTAATGTCGCGATATAAGAGCAAGTATGGCTGATCTTTCCATCTACCAGACTTTCTATTTTGAAGTATTTGTACTTTTTATCATTTTGAAATTCATAATCATGGCCTCGTATTTCCTTTGCCAAAAGCACAAAATCTTTCTCTAAACTATTGGAAGCATATATATTGTATTTTTCGTTTTTCTGATTGG
Organism: Sphingobacterium sp.; assembly: GCA_040392845.1. GTDB lineage: Bacteria > Bacteroidota > Bacteroidia > Sphingobacteriales > Sphingobacteriaceae > Sphingobacterium. Next base: position 2,522 of record JBEBVG010000005.1, read on the forward strand.
TTTTTATATCAATTTTATCAAAGGCCATTTCTTGGTTATCCGTGTAGAGACCGATATGCCCCTCTCCCATCAAAGGGGTTTCATCTTTGATATTTTTTAACTTTAATATTCTATCCAAAAAGTATTTGATATTCGAGTCGCAGACAGAGAAAGAAAGCAGATAGAACTGACTGCTTTTCAGACGACTGATCGTATGCGTATTCAATGCTATCCGCTTTCCATTGACAACCTTATATACCTCAACCTTATTTGCAGCATTATCGAGCTCCAGGCCATAATAATTCTTCGAATCTATATATCTTGCATACAGCGACATGATACCAGAAGAACTACTTGCTGTCTTAATCCACATATTAATATGGCTGTTTTGTGCCTTATAAGATTTTAAAATAGCTACACTTTCTCCCTTAGGACTGCTCACAAAGTTTGTAGAAGGTACGGCCATCTGAAAGTATTTAATCAATCTCCAATTGTCTGTTAATTTTGTCCATTGCTCATCTCCCTGTTCGAATGTTTCAAAATAAGAAGGCACCCAGCTCGGATTCCAGCTTATCCTGACATTTGTTCCGATAGTTTTAGCAACGACATTATGAGGAGCCAAAGGATAAGTTTTGTCTGTAATTATTTCCTTTAGTGCAGAACATCTGCTTTCACCATAGTAATTATAAGACAATATGGACACATAATACTTTTTATTATTGACCAGACCGTTGATCTCACAGCCTAGATTATCAACGATATCAATGGTCTTAATTTTGGTCTTATGTTCATCATACAGTGAAATTTTATATCCTATGGCATCTTTTGCAAAACGCCATTTTATCTCTACACTGTTTTGTTTGGGATTCCAGGTATCTATATAGGTTTCGCCTGAAACAGCTGTCGACACATACAGGGGGCTGGATAACGGGCCTTTTGTATCGCCGTCAACAGATCTGACCCATAATACGTACTCGCTGTTTTCTTTTAGTTTGTCAAATAGGACCGAGTTACCTTTCACAGCGATCCATTCGATGTCTTTTTTGTCATAGGTATCCTCCTCGGCGCGCACATAGCCTAATTCATAATCAGAAATATAAGTTTCTTCTTTCCAATCGATTTTCACCGTATTTTTTCCGATAAACGTAATTGGCTTTCCTACAAAAATCGGTTGCACAAGCTCTGTTTCTGCCCCCTTCCATACAATCAGGTTGACACTATATCCACCGATGTTCAGTGGACCTTTGACAGTTTTACGCATAATCGCAATATCACGGCTCGCTCCTGTGTTTCTTATCGTTATGTCACTGGAAGAAAGACTGGAATGTTCCATTTTTATATTTTTATCCAATTCTTTTCCGCTTTCCCTGATATTCAGCGTCACACTTTTATCTGATTTGTTAGTCAACAATAGTCGCAGATATCCATCAGGTCCTTTAAAAACCTGTCCAAATACCGCAGGTAAAGTCTCTCCCTTCTCTGCTACAACAGCTAAATCAGAAACTAGTTCAGTATGGATCAACCGATTAGAAGGATTGATGGCTTCATTAGCTAATGTCATAGCCAGTCCCGGTACAGTCTGATAAACCTGAAAATCTGCTAGACTTTTGTCTGATGTATTAAAAACTTCATTCAATTCAGCAGCGGAAACAGCATCATATTGGTATTTCGTTTTATAATTGATCAAATCAAATATACTGTTGTACAACCCCAGATATTCCACTTTGAACTGTGGGTTTATTATAAGCCGCATCATGAATTCAGCATCATATATCCCTCCATATAACGACGTTCTATTGCTATATTTACCACTAAATCTAGCATTCCACTCCGTAGATATCGCAGCACCTTCACCATGCAACAGTTTCCCTGCTCTGTCATCTAGTCTATCTACCAATGACTTCAAAACGTTATTTGTTGATTGCATAGCCGCTGTCTTATTGTCACCATATCCGCCACTGTAATCATGAAATGTGATGGAGGACCAATATTTATTCGGATATGAATGTATTTCTTTGCGCCATTGTTTATGAGGGTCACTATTGAACACAGAAGTAAACACAGAAGTCTTTGCATCAGGTATGATTGCAATGATAGAATCATGGAATACTTTAACCTTATCTAAGTAATCTGCAGAGCCTGTAAAAAGCGGAATATTATCATGTGTCAGATAAGACCAGGGTTCATTGCTTAGCTGCCAGTACTCCACTTGAATATTGTGGTTTTTGACGTATCGGGCCAGGTCTGCAATACTCTCTGGGCTGTCTGTAAATGCATTGACGGTAATAATAGTCTTCGATCCGATCTTCTTTACCATATCCAAATAGTCCCTGAACCAGACCCCACCCATTCCTCTTATACTCTGCATGCCAATATAACACATATATTGATGGGCAGCAATGAGTTGCGCATTGAATGCCTCCGTTATTCCACCCAACCTCCAATCATAATAATTATTGGACGTACCTCCGAAAAACCGTACCCACCCCACATGGGTTTCTTTCAACTTCGTGACAAAATCCTCGTTATCATAACGGAAAGGATCGGTGTTCGACACTTCCATCGAGACGCCGCTCAAGCCTCTTGGTATCTCTTTCGAATCATCCAATGTAAATAAGACTTCAACAGTATTTTTTCCGTTTCTTTTTTGTGCATAAGTCTCCATGCCTGTTGTGAAAAAAAGCAACAGGGTAAGAAAAGACAGAATATAGTTCGTATACATAAAGATATCTTAATTATTTAATCGGTTAGCTTTATCTTGATGACTAGTTTTTTTACCGGTTGATTTTTATCTACTTTCACACAGGGCCTATGTGGATCCGACGGAAAAAACAGAAAGAACTGACTCGTATCTGCCAGGTGATATTGTTCTTCTTTACTCGTATAGAAAGCAATATCTTTCTCCGAATTATACGGTACACTCGTCTCGAGATGGGCGAAGTCGGTAAGACCGATTTTTTCCTGTCCCTGAATTAGGTATTGTATGTCGGCATAGACCTGATGTGCTTCGAACCGGGTATTTTCCTCATTTCGGGTTTCGTATTGCTGAATGGTCGCATAGACATTTTTTCCGTCTATATCATAATGTCCAACAGCAATTTTCTCCAGATCCGTATTCTTAAAGAAGTCAAATGCCATCTCCCAACGTTTTGGATTTCTAGTGTATTCTTCTTCAAATTTCTTTACATCCGATGAAGGAGCAAGATGTATAATATGCTTATTTTTGAGTTCTAAGGATACGTATTCCACACCATCAGTTGTCTTTTGCAAAAAACAACTATTTAAAAAAAAGAAACTTACCATTAATCCGATTATTGATTTATTATTGACCGACATATGCTAACAACATTATTGTTTATTTCTTCAATAGTTCCCTAAAATTTGCCACACGGTGAAAAGTAAAGAAGTTGACGTCGTGTTGCTTATAAGCACCTTCTTTTCCATCATCGTAAGCAGTCCTCGCCACGAATACAATGTCATCACCATCCATTAAAAATGTAGGGTACTGAAAACTATGTTTAGCAATATCGGGATGATAAAGCACTGTTTTCCGGATAGTCCATTGTACCAGGTCGGGTGACGTCATCAGTACCAGCGTATTTCTCATCATCCCCTCCGAATAGGCTTTGCCGCGATGCTTTTCAGGCACAGCATTGGACAAAGACCAATACATTCCTGTTTTTTCATCGTAAAGTATGTGAAACTTTGTACTCCCCCCGGGGAAATCGATAAAACCATTTTTCTCGTCGAAAACTCCGCGTGTACCATCTTCACTATAAGTGATCAACGCAGCTTTTCCTCCTCCGGTGGCCGTAGAAACCCGCAATACATTGACAATACGTCCATCCGGCCCAAGCACGGTATTACCCTCTAGCCATCCCTTAAAATTTCCCTGCAGCCGGCTAGAATCGTATCCCAACGCATTGGATCGGGTCCAACTATCTGCCTGGAGCAGATCAGCATCCTGCGGCGCACTCATTAGGAATGCCCTGAAATTTTGCCCCCATCCTCCGGGTCCTTTCTCATCTTCCATCGTTCTCCATATTCTTCCGTTGTGGAATACGACCGGAACCGGAGCAGTATGGTAGGACAGATCGCTAATAAGCTTGCCATGGTGTACATCCGTAGGCTTGGACCATGTGTATCCGCCATCTGTAGATTTGATCACCACGACATGTCCTAAGCCGTGTCCTGCACTGGTACCCAACATATAGATCGCTTCTTTATGAACTAACATACTCGCCCAGGTCATGCCTTCTATTTCTGAAATCTTTGACCATGTCGCTCCTTTATCTGCCGATTTATAAACCCTCACCAACTCACTTATACCCACGGCAGGACCATAATCGTCTCCTTTGGCGATATATGTGCCGTCATCGAGCATGATTATAGATGGAGAACCTGCAATAAATCTTCGGGTCTTTGCCGGACTATAATCGATCACTACACCCGGTGGATAATTTTTGTTAGGATTGAAATCCTGATAAACAGGCCACAGATTTCCTAAATTTTCTATATCCAACGCACTGTCATACAGCCTTAGCTCATCTATGCACAACGGATCAAATATATGCTGATCCCTCTCCAACATACCAAAACGCAGGACATTGGCGAACTGCATTCCAGTTGGAACCTCCATCCGGCCTATATAACACCAATTGTTCGCATCCTGATTAGGCTGTTCCAATCTATAGTAGAGCCTTGCCTTCCCATTTTCAAAAAGCAACGCCACCTGAACCCAGGAACCTTCCTTTAGATTGTATTGCAATGCAGGTTCCTGTCCGACATGTTCCGCTCCCTGTTGCATATTGAGGCCGATACCGTATTTACGGAGATCTTTTTGAGAAGTGGCTAGATATAGCTTGAACGGTTCAAATTCCAAAAAACCTAATTTTATCGGATCAGTACCGGATTTATCTTTTATATCAGGCAATAAAAACCGCATCCAAAGGGTTAGCTCCCGGTTAAATTCTGATCGAATACTCGCACGCAAAAAAGAACCGTTGGCAGCAGTACGATAAAATTTGGCCAATCCGTTTTCAAAAATGACTTTTCCCTCTATATCAAGTTTTTTGTCGGAGATGTTTCCATCAACATTATTGAACAGTGCCGTTTTAGCAATTTCAAAATTCCAGGAATATTGTAACCCCTCTTCAACGAAAAGCTTAGATAATTTATCGCTTTTTTCCTGCCCTATAGATGTAAAGGCAAAAATCAATAGAAGAACGGCTATAGAAATATTTTTAAAAACAGACATAGATACAGGATTAAAACAATATGAATCAAGAACGAGACTTAAAAAAAGAAACCAGGTTGCCGACCAAAAATATCGAGAGTGTTCCTACTACCGTAACCATATTGGCATGTAGGATATTTCTCAGATATGCATATTGATCCGGGATGACATAAGAAAAAGTCATCCACAGGATTACGGCGACACCGAATATGACAGCGACAATGGCATGGCTACTATTTACCTTCTTACTGATCACACCTAATAAGAACAAGCCAAACATTCCTCCTGCAAAAATCCCCGACAACTGCCACCACAAATCTAGGATACTCTTTACGCCAATCATGGCAATACCTGCTATCATGGCCAAAAAACCGGACACAGCTGTTCCGATATACAATAACCTCAGCTTTTTGTCCTGTGCCAGGTCAGGATTGATGTAACGCAAATAAATGTCTTCCGAAAAAACGGTCGCAGAGGCATTCATTCCCGATGAGATGGTGCTCATGGCCGCCGACAGGATAGCGGATATGATGATACCCAAAATTCCTACAGGCAACATGTGAACCATGAAATGTGGCATCACCTTGTCTCCGACATCCTGATCCTGCAAGGTATTTGCCATGCTTTGGATTTCGTTCATAGAAGCCGATGGCCCCAGTCTCTCCAAAGCCACTTGCTGTTTAATCTCTGCCAACATATCGGGGTGTCCCTGGTAAAAAACGTATAAACAAGTACCTATAAAAAAGAATAACAGCGATACCGGTACATAAAGTTTAACGCATAACCATATTGACTTTTGAGCTTCTTTTTCACTGGTAGCCGTGTGATAGCGTTGCACATAGTTCTGATCAAAACCAAAGGCCTTCAAATTCATAAAAAAACCATAGATCAGTACTACCCAAAATGTGGAAGTCGTAAAATCGAGATCAAAACTTCCCAGACTAAACTTACTATGTTCGATCCCAGAATGGATAATCCCCATAAGGCCGCTGTCGGTATTCATGATGATGACCGCAATGATAATAATACCGCCCAACGTCTTTATGATAGCCTGCACGACTTCTGTCCAGATCACGGCTTCTATCCCACCCAGTACCGTATAAAAAATGATACAGATACCGGTCACAACCATGATGCTTTGCATATCAAATCCCGTCAGTGCCTGTAAGCTCAACGCTATTCCGAAAAAAATAGATCCCATACGAGCCAGCTGCATCAGGAGAAAACAAACGACGACGTATATCCTCGCCCAGGAACCAAACCGGTGTTCTAAATGGGAATAGGCTGAAATACCACCCATTTGCCGGTATAGGGGAACAAAATATTTTGCTGCCACAAATCCGGCTAAGGGCATGGAAAGACTAAAGACAAAATAATTCCAGTTCGTACCATAGGACTTGCCCGGAACACCTAAAAACGTATTGCTGCTTAAAAAAGTCGCATACAGGGACACCCCTATTGCCCACCCGGGTATACTTCCCACAGCCTTGGTAAACTGTTCGGCCGAAGTATTTTTTTTCGAAAAATAGTATCCCACATACACCATCAGTAAGAGATAGAGAATGATGATACCTAAATCGATTATAGAGAGGTTGCTCATTTTTACTATATTTATTTGATTGACCAGGGGTATCCACATTTTGCTTCCCATAGTATATCGAAATCCGGTTCCTCATTCATATAGGATATCTCACGTTTTACTTTCGTCCCTTCCAATTCGTGCACCTTCATACCTTGATCCAGACACAAGGAGGCTGCAATCCCGGCAGCCTCTCCCAATCCGTGCATGGTTGCCATAACACGAATGGCAGCAGAAGCCTCGTGTGTCGCAGATAAGGCACGACAGGGTACCAACAGATTGTCACAATCGTACGATACGATACTGCGGTATGGCACTTCGTAATAATCGCCGGCCTGTGGACCGAAGTCATGATTCAAAGCTCCTGCCGTTCCCTCTTTCTGCTGTACGTCATGCGCTCCTTTGGGGTTATGGATATCGATAAAGTACCTGGATCGTACTATAGCATCATCGAATTTGCTTCCGTACCGTATATCGTCCTGAGTCATGATATACAGACCTTTGATATGCCTTGTTTCCCGCACCCCCACTTGACAAGCGATTTTCTCTATAGATGCATTTTTAAAGTAAGGTACATTTTTGATCAGCCAATCTCCAATCAGGTAAGTTTGCCTACGCCCTTCTATTTCGGATCTGGTCAGATCATCCACGGAAAGACCTGAAACTTCATTGATACGTGTCATATTAAAATGCAATACGCCTTCCCGTGGATAATCATAAAAATGAATAAAGGGACGATAAGGGTAGATCAACGTTCCATTGGATAATGCTTCTTGAAAGAAAGGTTCTACCAAAGCTCTTGCTTTACGTATATGTTCCGTCGCGATCATAGCTTTCTTATCGACATTGGCCATTCTAAAACTTACGGTCATAGCCTGTGTGAGTCCGTCTTCTGGTCTTCCTACAGTAAATTCTACACCCGCTTTGGCCGCTATATCACCATCGCCCGAACAATCCACGAAAATTTTACCACAGTATTCCTTGATGCCTTCTTTGCTATACACCTCAACGGATTTTATTTCTTTATCCACTATTTTTATCGCCTTGATGACAGAATGATATTTAATATCGACCCGTGCTTCGAGCAGCATTTGATCGTATATCATCTTGAGCATTTCCTCATCAAAAGCCGCAGGAGACAGTACCGATCCATATCCACCCCTTTCGTCTAGCTTCTGGACAACTTCCTTAAATACTCCACCGATCAGAGAACCATTTCTCGTACCGTCTGCTGTCGTGTATTCATGACCTGAAAAAGGATTTACCAGCGCCGCAGTGGCCATACCTCCACAAAAACCATATCTTTCTATCAACAGTGTTTTCAGCCCTCTCCGTGAGGCCACCAATGCGGAAGCAACTCCGGAAGGACCTCCTCCGCAGACTATAACATCATACATATCTTGCAACATAATTACCTTATTCCTTCACGATCTTGATCACAAAATTCTGTTGCGTCACCTTACTATCGTAGATAGTACTATTCTTAAGAATAAAAACCGGCTTATAAATACCTTCTTTTCTATAGACATAGGTATATTCCATAATATCTGCATCTGCAACACCTTTAATGGGAACGGCTTTAGCATATCCTATATTTACCTTATCATCAATGGTCAAAGGTGGCGTAACGGCATACCCATCCCTATAAGCTGGAGGTCTTGATGATTTAGAGTTCCAGTAAAAACCAGTCGCAGCCAGCTGACCTGTATATTGGTCGGCTGCCCATCCATCTCCGACCACCAGTTTAAAAGAGCAGGCATCCGCATTACTACACGCGGCATAAACAACCTGGCTTAATTCCGAATCATCTACGACTTCTTTTTTCAACGTAAATTCATTGACACGTATGGTTGTTCTCCAGATATTAGGTGCAGCATCAAACATATAAAATGAAAAATATACCTTCTCGCCACTCTCAAATAAATCAGATACATCGATATTATTCGATTTATACCACAAAGTCGCAGAATTATTATTTTGGCTGGGCACGCCATCCGGCATATTGAAACGATCCGCAATATCGATCCAGGTAGCTGCTCTTATCGACTCCAGATCGTACTGTCCATTGAAATCTGTGGAATAGGAAATCCGACCGCTACGGCCATTTGTTCCATTAAACCGACAAAAGTCAAATGTCAATGTTGCTTTGGCATCAAGTATCTGATCTTTCTCCAGAAAGGCGTAATCGTGATAAATTTCACCCGAATAAAAATTAATAAGATCCGGGTTTGTCCCATTCATTTTAAAGCGGATGGTATCATCCACATTAAATATCAAGGTATCTCCCTTTTGCTCGTACACTGGATCTACAGAAACTTTTAATACGGGAGAATCAGAAACTCTTCCTTTTTCGCAGGATACAAAGCCAAGCAACACGCAGACGGCTATGTATATTCTATGTATATTTTTCATTTTTATATCATTTAAATTTACCAACCCGAATTTTGACGCAATTTCTTGTTGACCCCCAACTCAGATGCTGGAATAGGCCATATAATATCTCTTTCCGAGGCATTTGTATATATTTCCTTAGCGTCACGCAATACCAAAGTAGTTCCTGTGGGTACTTCTAACAGTATATTTTTCATGTTTCGATAAAAATCATTCCAACGTACCAGATCATCTTTACGCAATCCTTCAAAGCAGAGCTCACGAGCCCTCTCCTCTTTGATCTCATCCCGAAAATCAGGATAACCGTAGCCTGATAAATCCACCGGAGTAGTTGCGGCAGTTAATGGTTGACCAAAAGCTCTTCTTCTGACCTGATTGATGGCCCAATATGCGTCTTCAGTCGGTCCTTCGTACTTTTCATTCAGTGCTTCTGCATATAACAGCAGGACATCTGAAAAGCGGATAATCGGTGCATTCTGCGGGGTATTTGCTGTATTCTTAGGAGATGCCAGTTCATGTTCTCTTCGGAATTTACCGCAACTTCTATAATACACGGACCCACCTACAGTTTGCTTCGTCGCCGGCTTGCCTACATATCTGAAATCCGGAATATTCCAATCCTTTCGTACATCACCGGTTTGGTACAGGCTATTTAACCAGGCCGTAGGATGGAGATTGCCGTTCGCATATCCCTTGTCAGGATCATTCAAATTCTCAATTCCATTATTAAGCCCTACATTTCCTGCTGTAGTAGTATATAAGCCTGTGCCGGTTCCATAAAACTCCACCTCCCATATCGTTTCTTTTGGATAATATTCATCTCTGGCCAGGTGTATAAAAACCGAATCATAGGAGGACTTTAAGGTGTGATAATTCAACTCGCGTAGTTTTTCGACCGCTGTAATCGCTTCCTGATACCGGCTACGGTCACGAAGAGGATAGCCCGCCATATACATATTTACCCGGGTCAACATCGCCCAGATGGCCGACTTACTGACCCGACCCGATGATTCTACTTGTTGAATATCGGGAACCATATCGACGGCATTCGTCATATCCTCCAGGATCTGTTCATAGACTTCGCGAACAGAAGCGTTAGGCAACTGATAGGAGGATATACTGGAGGATTTGGTAGCAGTAAGCGTAATCGGAACACCTCCAAACTTACTGACCAGAAGAAAATAAAAATAACCTCTCAAAAATAAGGCTTGCCCCCGCACTTGTTCTTTTTCATCTTCTGTCATATCCTTTGGCCTATCCAGATTTTCCATCAATGTATTGGCTCTGTTAATTCCCCTGTACAGCCAGGTCCAATAATTTAAAATTTTAGTGTCCGAGGGTGATGCTTCATAATAAGTAACAGAATTATCGTCAAATGCATTTCTGTAAAAACCTTCATCTGCTTCAAGCCCCAGTCTTCCCTGCATATGGTCCCCATACAAACTTGACTCAGCCAATACGGAATATACTCCGTTCAATGCTGCTGTAACCTGTTTCTTGTTAGAATAATATATCTCAGCGTCCAAAATATAGTCTGTCTGTTTGACCTCTAATACCTTATTACAGGAGACAAACAAGCATATTGCAGTCCAGAGTAAAATGGACAACATATTCTTTTTATAACCAAACATGCTCATATCTTTTATTTTTTTATTTTAACTATAAATCTGTTTTAATGCCCAACGTAATAGTTCTTGGATAAGGATATGCCGAATAATCAAACCCGGGAGTAAGGATTGAGTTCCTTACGGAAACTTCCGGATCCATACCCGAATAGTTCGTCCATGTATATAGGTTTTGTACTGAAGCATTGATATATATGCCATTCTTGAACTTCGATGTCCAACGTTTTGGCAACCTATAGGACAAATTCACTGTTTTCACCCGCAGGAAAGAACCATCTTCCAGTGTCCGCGACGAATACCTGCCATTTGGACCAGTTCCCTTCGTCCTAAAATAGGTATCATTCTGGTTTTCATCGGACCATCTATTGGCATACGAAGCATATTGATTCATATACCTGTTACCAAAGTTGCCCTCAAAGGCTAAACGATTTGCATTATAAATGTCATTACCATAATTCCATTGTAGGAAAATATTTAGACTCAGATTTTTATAGGTAAAATTATTGTTTAAGCCTCCGATAAATAAAGGCAAAGTACGGCCTATGATTACCCGATCTTTCTCATTCACAGTACCATCTCCGTTTTGATCGACATATTTGACATCTCCTGGCCGTACGGTCGCACTTCCATTGGATGGAATACCACTTTTCAGTGTATAAGTTCCATTATCGTTCGCTATGAAATCATCATATTGATAATTTCCGTCCCATACGTATCCAAAAAACTCTGCCGCAGATTTGCCAACTTCGGCAATATACAGTTCCGAATTATTGAAATTGCCCGTCCATGAAACAGTAGACAACAAATTTTTCTGATTGTCCACCAGTTCCAATATCTTATTCTTATTGGAAGATATGTTGAAATTTGTTTCCCAAACAAAATTTTTCGTGACCACATTTCTGGTGTTCAATGTAAGCTCCACACCTTTATTACTGATCTTACCGATATTCATAAACATCGTGTTGAACCCTGTACTCCGCGGCAAACTAGCATTCAATAACAAATCTTTCGTCACCTTGTCATAATAATCCAACGTGACACCTATCCTATCTTTAAATAATGAAAGATCCAATCCCACATTAAACTGATAGGTGGTCTCCCATTTCAGATCATCGAAACCGAGATTATTCAAGTTGGCAACGACAACCGGCGTATTGTTACTGAAAGAATAATAATCATTTATATTTAGTGTTGTATTTCTTACAAAATCACCTACCCGATTATTTCCTGTAGAACCGTAACTGATCCTAAACTTGGCTTCGGAAATCTCTTTTACATCTTTCAGGAATCTCTCCTGATCTATGCGCCAAGCAAATGCTCCTGATGGAAAATATCCCCATCGATTCTTCTTAGAAAACTTGGAAGATCCATCTGCCCGAAAGGACGCCGTAAACAGATATTTTGAATTAATATTATAATTACCTCGTGCCAGATAGGATGCTAATATATTCTTACCTCTATTAGAAGTAACAGAATTGGGTAATCCGGAGCTCAACCCGGCGATACCTAATTCCTCATTAACAACATTATATACTCTATAGCCATAATTATCAGAATAGCCGTTTTGTATGGAAGTTCCTAATGTAAAATTAAGCTGATCTTTATTCACTCTTTTCCAGTAATTCAATGTAGCCTCTGTCATCCAGTCGCTTGTAGAAGCCGTATTGACAGCTCCGTTGACCCCTCGATCATTTCTTACAAAAGGATAGCCCTGCCACGTTTTCGTATTATAAAACGACTCATTTGAGCTCGACCTCCGCGAATATCCGCCCCGCACATTCATATACAGATCTTTAGGAATGATATCATAACGTATGCTTCCATTCAAGTTAAGTCCACGCCAGTATCTCTGTCTTAAAACATTCTTTACGGTTACCAATGGATTGAAATTGATCGATTCCTCTTCCAAATCCTCTGAATCAATGAAGAGATCATTATGGATATCGGCTCCGGAATTAAGTACGAATGGTTGATAAGACCAAACGTTATACATCACATAAGTTGAATAAGCATTTGTACCGTTGCCCTGTTCTGACAATAATGCACCGTAGTTTTTATCCTGTGTATAACCAAAATTAACATTAGTTTTTACCCGACTTCCTATAGTCTGTTCTATAGAAAATTTAGTATTATATCGCTCGTAACCAGAGTTCAACACGATACCTTCCTGATTCATATAAGATGCTGACATCGAATATTTTGTTGTCAAACTTCCCCCTCTTAGCGCGACATAATGATTGTGCATGCGGGAATTTCTAAACAATTCATCGTGCCAATCCACCTTTTTTACATCCTTATAATCCTCGAGAGTCAGGCCGGGTTTCGTCAAATACCTCTGTCCATTTTTATCGCTATCAAACTCCAGCATGTATTTGACATAATCATATGGATCCATCACGTCCATTTTATTGGTGACAGACTGCACACCATAATAGCCATTGTACGAAACTGTAGGTATACTGTTCTTCCCCTTCTTGGTTTCTACAATGATGACACCGTTAGCACCTCTCGAACCGTATATCGCTGTCGCGGAAGCATCTTTCAATATAGTGATTGACTCTATCTCTTCAGGATTCAACGACGCGTTATAGAAATCCAGCATAGGAAAACCATCTACGACATATAATGGAGAATTGTCCTGTGTCAGCGAGTTTCCTCCACGGATTACAATGTTCATTTCTGAGCCAGGTTGACCGTCGTTCGACGCGACCTGTACGCCTGCAATCCGGCCGGCCAACGCTTCATCAAACGACTTTACCGGCGCCTTGATAAGATCATCCATATTCACGGTGGATACTGCCCCTGTCAAGTCTTTCCGCTTTACTTCTCCATACCCGATGTTGACAATAACTTCATCCAAGGTAGAAACCAATTTTGTCATCCTGATCTTGATATTCCTATCATCCCCTACACGCTTCTCTTGAGAGTTATATCCTAAATAAGAAAATACTAAAACGGCTGATTCATTAGGCACACTGATCTTGAAGTTTCCTCTTGTATCCGAAATAGCCCTTGTCTGTGTACCTTTTACGGCTATACTCACGGCAGGCAACGCTTCACCCTCTTCACTTACTACACTACCTCGTACTTCGATTTGTTGGTTGTCCACCGGTACAATGGGTACATTGGTTTTAACAGTTTCTTTTATGAGAGCTGTCTTGTAGGTCGGATTAAGAATGACTTCGATATCTATACCATCGAAACATTTCTCGATAACCTGCTTCAATTCTGTATTTTGCTCATCTAACGTGATCAAGTCTATCTTTTTTGACAGGCTGGCATCAGCCACAAAATTATAACCTGTCTGTTTAGAAAGCTGATAAAAAACTGTCTTGAGAGGTACTTTTGCCACTTTAAGACTTACCTTCTGGGCAAACGTCACCGCACTTGCCTGAACGAACGTAACGATCAAAAGGATAAAGCTAAGCTTCATAATGATGAGCGGTTTTATGAAACAATACGGTTTGCTGCACCATAATGCAGTTATTTTTTTATACATTTGAATTAGGGTTTAATGTTACTATTTACAGTTAGTTATTATTTATCCTGTTGAAGCTTTATGCTTTGTAGAACGGAAGTGCTCGCAACACTTCTGTTCTTTCAACAGAAATATCTTATATAATTGGTTTAGTTATTTCTCTTGACAATCACCCTCCTTTCTTTGTTTTCCGTAATTATCTCAAATTTCACTTTATTGGTCATTTCCAGGGTTTCTAGCAAATAGAGTAAATCTCGGGTACGCAGATAATTACCTTGAAATTCTAGCCCCGACAAATTACCCTGATATTCAACCTTAAATCCATACCATCGGGACAATTTTTGCATGATGTCTACTATATTTTCATTATTAAAGATAAAGTACCCTTCCCGCCAAGCTTTAACGTCATTTACATCAATATCAACGACATGAATCTTGCTGCTTCTAGTGGTCGTCATCGCCATCTGGCCCGGTTTTAACAGTACACCCGAACCCGCGATACTTTCCGCTAGCGACACGTTTACACTGCCTTCCACAAGTGCTGTTTTTATAGATTCATCATCGGGATACGCACTAATATTAAATTGTGTTCCAAGTACTTCTACCTGTTGATTTCCTGATGAAACGATAAATGGTATTTTCCGGGCAGTTGTCGCCGAATAGCTTGATTTAACTTCAAAATAAGCTTCCCCTGTCAGTGTCACTCTTCTTTCCTTTTCGGAAAAATGTACAGGATAACGAAGTTTGGAGGCCGAACTCAACCATACTTTACTACCGTCTGGCAGTACCACGGTATACTGACTACCTATCGGCGTCTCTATAGTATTGTAACTATCTTTTACAATAGATTCCGTTCGTTCCGTAATCGTATAGACTAACTGCCCGTCGGCGGTCTGACTGATCCGGAGACCTTGCTCTTCTCCTATTTCGCCAACGTTGCCATCCCGGATGCTAATCTTCCGTCCATCTGTTAATGTTAAAACAGCCGTATTGGTTTCCGGCAGCAAAAAAGCTACCGGCTGCATTTCTTGCATTGAATTATCATCTGCACGAAAGAAATACCAACTCAACCCGATGCAAAACAACAAAGATGCTGCAATCGTTATCCGTGGCCATAGTTTTGTCCCTTTCTTACTGCCAATAGACTGATTCAATGCTTCTAACCCAATCTTATATTCTTCCAACAGTTCCTCTGGCTTAATATCCGATGGTAATGTCTTATATTCTAAATACCACTGTTCTACAATAGCTTTTTCTTCCGCATCAGCAGTACCATCATTATATTTCTTAAGCAATTCCTCGGCTCTTTTCATCAGTTTATAAGGGTTAAATATTATTGCTATTTAATAGTGAGACACGCAACCTAGGGGGAGGGGGTATAGCAATAAGATTTTTTTTCATCCAGAGCCTATCGTCTCAGAAAAACAGCATAAAAATACTAGCTCCTAATTTTACGCGTAATATCCTTAGTACATTTCTGACATGTGTACGTACAGTTTGGGGACTGATATCTAACTCCTCCGCAATTTCTTTATGGCTCTTGTCCTGAAAGCGGCTCATCTCGAAAACCATGCGCATTTGGGGAGGCAGAGAAGCTACTTCCTTTTCGATCAATATAATCAGTTCCTTCTCCTGTACTTTCTCTTCAACAGTGTCTGCACCGCTATCGATAAAATCTTGGAGAGACTGTACATATCGATCCCTCACTTTTTTATTTCTATACACATTAAGCACTCTGCTCCGCACTGAAGTATACAAATAAGCGGACAAGCTTGAAATTTCCAAAGTTTCCCTATTATTCCACAGATAGATGAAGATTTCCTGGAGGATATCCCGCACCTCCTCTCTATCCGGCAATCGACGATAGGCATGGCTATACAATATGCCATGAAACCGAGCGTAGATCTCATTCAACGCTGACCTGCTGCCGGACTTCAGCAACTGAATCAGTTCTTTATCTGTATATGATGTATCCAACACTATACGGTTTTATTAAAGTTAAATCATTGTGAATATAGCAACTATTCTCTTAAATGTTGTATCCTGCCCTGTTCATCTGAACATGAGTTCATCATCACTAAAAGAAAAATACTAAATATTTTCTTTAGCATAGCTTTTTGGTTAAATCAAAGATAGACATTCCTCAAAGATGAAAAGTCACACGATTTATCAAAAGTATCCAACATATTATCATAGAAATAAGTATTTAAGCACCCGTTATGAAATAAAAAATGCGAAGCTAAGCTTCGCACTTTCAAGTATAAAAGGTAGTAAATCGATATCTACAATATTATAAGCTTAATCTGAACGTTTTCCCGGTTGTCACTGTCGACAAATTGATTGAAAGCTATCCTATCATCCTTCCTGGAAAATACCGGAGCTCCCACGAGAGGTAAATCGTTCTCCTGATAGTTAGTCAATGGTATCACTTCCCCACTTGCGATATCAAACAGGTATACATTATTATCAGCTATAAAGGTAATCTTATCTCCTTTGTAACTTATATTGATAGGGGAATCAACCGAAAAATCAAATGTTGAAATATAATTGAATGCTCCGGTCTCTGTATTACACTGCACAATTTGATTTCGTTTTTGTTCATCTTTTGCTAGGGCATAAATATATTTTCCATCAGCACTTGAACGAAGCCAATGCCTTAAATCTGATAAACCTTTGGCTGTGTGCGATAGTCTTCTTTGTTGAATACCCTGTGGAACATGTGGCCGTTTTCCTTCCCAACCGACAGCGTTTGTATCGGCTTTAATTGCATCCTCATCGATATCGACTAAATAGATCTCGGTAATAGTTTCTCCTTTCTCATTTCGGGTATGGCCTTGAAAGGCTATAGTATGTTTCCTACCCACCCAACATTCGTCAAAGGCTTTGGATATTTCATCTGAGCCCCATTTTGGCTCTCGTACTACTTCCGCCACAATAGCTGAGTACATCTCACCGCTATTATTCGCTACATTCTTTTCTACGACAACAGAACCATCTGATGGCACCATAACTCCAACCGTCCGTAGATCGGGATCGACAAACTCGTCGTTATATGTGAAACTGATCATTTGTCCATCGCCACTCCAACAATGAGAATGTGTGCCTCCACGTAATGACCCTGCCGTATAGGGAGAGATCACATCCCGGGCATCATAATGAAAGACGCGCATGGGCGATTTCAGGTCTATTCCTACACCTACTCTCCTACTCATAGCATAAGGCTTGATCGAATCGGCATTCTGGAGTCCGTGTATAAAAATAACACGATCGGCTGTCGGACTAAAAGACACGGCGCCTACTCCTGGTCCATAGATCGTTTGATGTTGCGTCTGATAAATGATTTTTTCTTCTCCTGTTTGTATGTTGACTATACCTATAGCTGCAGTTTCTCCAATTTTCGTATCATCGTTCCGGCCGTCAAAAACAATCCATTCATCATCCTTAGAAAAGGCATTGCTATGATGGATGGTATGACCCATATCCGATTTTGTCAACGTCCTGATTCCACTTGTATTTGTATTATTTTCTTGGTTATTCATGCAGCTTTGTAAATAAAGTATAGGAAATACCAGGTATAGCAAATTTATTCTGCGCCAACAAATCGTATGTAGACAAATAGCAAACATTATCTTTTTAATCTATTCCTGTTGTATCATCTGCCGAAAGTTTTTTACACTTTGGCTGACATCCGGTACATTATTTTCCCAATTGTACTCGTATTCTGCCGAAATCATCCCTCGAAAGTTTTGGCGCTTCAATTCGGCTAAGACTGCAGGAATATTGTTGACACCTGTACCCCAATGCACGTCGTGTGCTTTCTTATTTCCCTTTTCATTTAAATCCTTAAAATGGAGATGGTACACTCTACCCTCTAATTTTTGGAGACATTCAACAGGGTCTAATCCGGATCTTACCCAATGCCCTATATCGGCAGCAGCACCTATTTTTTTACTTTTTCCATCCAATGACTTTAATATCACATCCGGATTCCAATAATGAGATGGAATAGGGTGATTGTGAATAGCTGCCTGTATATTATATTTTTCACACAGTCTTGAAACTTCATCCAACATCTTTTCCTCGGGTTCACAAGTTATTGTTTTGATGCCCATACTTTTGGCAAAAGCAAAGATTTTTTCCCATTCCGAAACATCTTTAGTGTTAATCACACCATATGCCAACAAAGTTATATTTTTCTTTTTCAACAACTCACGAATGTATTTTTTGCTGTTTTCGGACATTTTGTAATCCATCTTTTCGTTAATTCCGCCTCCTATTTTTTGCTGTGGATAAGCCTCAACATACCGAAGTCCACAGCTTTCTATTTTGTCCAAAGCTTCCGTGAAAGTAAACCTATTGAAGGTATAAGCCTGAGCTCCAAGCTGCCAACCCAAAGATTCTTCAGGATAGCGATTAGGTGTCTTATTTCTTGAACTCGTAGCACATCCTAAAATCAGAAAGCTTATCAGGGAAAGGATCAGGACATTTTTCCTATTTTTCATAGTCATTTTGTATTTTTAGATTTAGATCCATGAAGATAACTAAATTATTCTTTAAACAAATCACTATCTGTCCAGTCGTCAGTTTTGAAAGTCGAAGCGGGTAGATTATAGGTATTGAATACATCGCCTTCGACCCAAGATTTAAATGCATATCGTACCGCCACTGGTTTCTTTACGTTGGGCGAACTTACATGGATATCCGCGTCTTTGACTACAGCGTCAGCAGGATAAAATACAGCGTCCTTGCCTGCAATTTCAAAATTACCAGAAACTCCATTCCTCAAGAACAGTCCTTCGGCATAGTCGAAAGACAATACCAATGTACTTCCTTTCAATTTCTGGGATTTGAATACGGGTCCTGAATAGTGTATATCCGTCTTTCCATATGTCTTGTTTAACGCCCAATAGGATAATCGTTTCCCTACCGTCTCTTTATCCGGTGGATGGATGGTACTTGCAGACCCTACATCAGTTAATACGGCCATTCCACTATTCGGAATATCTTGTTGTGCTCTTAATTGATATTCTCTCAAATAAGGCGAAAAGCGGTCTAATTGCAAAGCCTGAGGTTTAGTTTCATCAGGTTTCAGACTGCTATAAGGTGCGATTTGTACATAATAAAATGCGAAATCACCTATCTCCCAGTCCTGACGCCATTGTTTGACCATAGCTGGGAAAAGTTTTCCGTATAAAGCCGGGGCCGAACGATTGGATTCTCCTTGATACCATATTGCCCCCTTGATTCCATAGCTAAGCAACGGATGTATCATCCCATTGTAGAGTCCTGTAGGCTCGACTTTTTTGTCATAAGCCGCATTACCTACTGAGTTTATTTTTATTTTTTTCGCAAACGGCTTTAAAGCAGCTGTACTCATCCACGCTTCTACCGGCGTACCACCCCAATCGGATTGAATGATTGCAACCGGTACATTCAATTTTTCATACAGCTCTTTTGCAAAGAAATAAGCTGTTGCACTAAAATTCATGGCCGACACCGGAGAGGCTGCCAGCCACTGCCCTTTGACATTATCAAGAGGCTCTCCCCATGACGTATTTTCCACATTGAAGAACCGGATATTGTCATTGTCCGAGTTCTTCACAGCTTCGTCCGAATGATGTACAGGTTGATTTTTAAATCCTTTAAGAGGCATCTCCATATTGGACTGCCCGGACGCTAACCATACTTCTCCCAACAATACATTCTGAATAGAAAGCAGATCATCTTCATCCGATATTTCTATTGTAAACGGACCTCCTGCTACTGTAGTGCTAACCTGAACTTTCCACTTACCATATGCATCTGCCTGAACTTCATATTTTTTCTTATCCCAGGAAGTTGTAACCGTTATCTTGCCTTTATCCGATTTGCCCCAAATCCGTACGTTAGATTGCTGTTGTAAAACCATTCCGTCCGAGAAAAAAGAGGGCAACTCTACCTTAGCCTGAACATTGTGTATCATAAAGGCCATGGCAATCGGCAGTATTCTCTTACATACATTTAAAATTTTCATTGTAACTACATTATAAAATTGAACAGCTAATTGATACTTCTCAGATAATCTTTAAAATCTTTTTTATGAATAGCTTGCAATAGAGGGTCATTGATTTCTTTCATATGATCCAATATCTTTTTATCCAGTTGTTTAATGACAATTTTCGTATCTTCTCTATTTTCATAGATCAGGTTATGACGCTCCTCCGGATCATTTTTCAGATCGTATAGTTCATCCCGTTCCGGATTGAGGTAATCCCTAACCAGCTTCCATTGCGGTGTACGATAAGACCGCATCAGCGCCCGACAATAATTGATCATACTGTATTCTGAATAGATATCATTATCCCATTTCTCCACCTTTTCACCTTTCAACAATGACACAATGCTTCGGCCTCTGATGAATGTCGGCTTTATCAATTCTACTCCCGCCATTTGTAATATTGTCGGAAACCAATCCAGATTACTTACCGTATTCGAAAGCCGCAAACCAGGTGGGATAACACCAGGCCACCTGATAATACCTGGTACTTTGAGTGAATTGTCATATAAGTTCGGGCGGTACTTGCCGTCGATATTTTCTGTAGATGGAGGTAATGTCCTGGTCGCCCATAATCCATTTCCTTTATGCCAAATGCCATTATGTCCCATATTGAACCCGTTGTCTGAGGTAAAGATAACAATTGTATTTTCTGATATTCCCAAATGTTCTAATTCTTTTATAATATCACCAACATTTCTATCCACTGATGCCACATTGACCATATAATCTTCCATCATCTCCTTTAGTTTAATCGTATCCAGATCAGGATAATGGAGATGGGGAATGGTTAGATCTTTACCAGCGTAAACAGCACGATCCTCCTTTGGTGCAGGTCGCCATGGACTATGTGGGTTACGGTACATTAAGCAAAGAAAAAACGGTTTATCTTTATGCTCCCTGATATATTTTACAGCATTTTTGGTTAAGATATTATCCGTAAAACCTTTTTGTTTACTTATAATTCCGTCCTTCTCCATATCAGCATCAACAGATTGTGCCCCACCACTTGGTATCCCCATGTAGTATTCAAACCCATAATTGGTCGGATGAAATTTGCGGGATGGATCTTTCGTCCAATCACCTAAATGCCACTTGCCGACTAAACCTGTGGCATAGCCAGCCTTGCGCAGGAACTCGACGAAGGTAACTTCCTTATTGTCCAGACCTACCGCGAGTTTTTCTGGACTGATGAGCTTGTGTCCCGGAGCTACGATAAAATCTGGAATATTGGTTTCACTAGCGTACTTGCTCGTAAAGATACTAGACCGTGATGGACTACACACAGGTGTAGTCACAAAGGTGTTAGACAGATACGCTCCTTCTGCGGCCAGCCGATCCAGATTAGGGGTAATAGCTTCGCTATTGCCCGACGCTCCGACAGTCCATGCTGCCTGATCGTCTGTACAGATAAAGATAATATTAGGTTGTGTACGTTGTGCATGTGCGTCTATAGGGTACAAACTATAACATCCTATTACCAGTACATAGCAGCCAAGTACAGCATTAAAAGATATTTTACTTCTCATCTGATCAGCCCCCGAAATCCTTCAATCCGATGGAACGTTAAAAAATTAGCATCATGGTTATTGTGGGCATCAGCTTCGCCATCAAAATAAGCCGTCCGCGAAAGAACAAGAATATCGTTTCCATCAAATAGCCAGTCAACATACTGGAATCCGTGCTTTAATACATCCTCATGCTCCAGAATAACTTTAACATCTTCCCAATTTTTCAAATCCTTTGATTTCCGAAGCACCAGTACATTCCGAAAGCCAGCTGCGTTTCTTTTCGGATATTGTCGACCATATTTTTCAAGAACAGAATTAGTTAACGTGTAATAGTAGTCCGATGTCGGATCATATTTGATGACAAACTTTTTGCTTCCCCCATCAAAGGGAATGAATCCGGTTTTAGGATCAAAAGACAATTGCTTTCCATCTTTAGAAATTTTAACCATAGCTGCCTTTTCCTGATGGGTAGTCTTATCATCAACACGCAAGATATTCCACATTTCTTTGTTCTTATCCACCACAAAGTTACCTTCCAGCCAACCTGTAAAATTCCCGTTCAGGTAAGTCGAATCATAAAACAACACAGAACTTGTCTGCCATGATTTAGAATCCATAAGATCAGCATCGACAGAAGCTGACATGACCATGGCACCGTAACGTTCTCCCCACTTTAAAGAAGGGCCATGTGCCGTCTCCATAGGGCGCCACAAACGACCGTTATATTCTACTACAGGCATGGGTGCACAGTGAAACTGTCCTGTGAGAATTATACCGTTCTGTTTATTTCCAGGTTGTGTCCAGGTTTTTCCTCCATCAGTCGATTTACGAATGAGTACTGTACCATGATGCCTGTCCGGGCCTAAAAGATACAGATCGCCTTTATGTACGAAAAGCGAGCTCCAAAAAGCACCTGATATCGTACTTATTTTTTTCCAGGATTTCCCTTTATTTTTTGAGCGGTACACCACGGTTTCGGCCTGTTGCCACTCGGAACTCTGCGGACCGAAAAAATCATGGGAGGCCACATAATCTCCATTAGGCAAAATAACCAAACTTGGCGAGCCTATATATTTCTGCGTAGCTGCTGGCTGATAACATACTACAGTACCAGGTACATGATTAAACTTTTGTGAAAAAGAAGAAGATGTACTCCCTACAAAAAACATAAATAAAAAAATGAAACTTCTCATATTGCTAATAATTTCTTTATTTAAACAGTGCTTCTACAGTGCTTAGTCAGTGCTCGTTCAGTCATAACTGAATAAACAGTGACTAAACACTGTCTCATCACTGGTTGAATACTGTACTTATATAAGATTTATGGAGCTGTTTGTCAAGATCCTTATAATCTTCAATTAATAAATCCAATCCACTTTTTGCTTCCGCGGTCAACACGTTAATATCCTGACATCTACTATAAAGTTGGATAGATTGACCCAACTTTTGTAACACATATTTCGCTGACACAGGATATGTATCGTGCATAATATCCATATTTTTACGGAAAAAACCCTGCACTAAATCTACTTCTTTTGTTTTGGCAATATTATCATAATTGTCACAAAGCCACACAACCAATTCCGGAAAATAGTTTCCCTGGATACAGGAAAGCCCTGCTGATCCGGCTTTCAATGTGTCTACCGCGTGAGCCATGTACGCATCATACAAACCAAAACTTTCTTCATCTTTTGTCACGGCAATTTTTGCCCGGATACTGTTGATATCCAATGATGTATCTTTATGGTATTTGATACGGCCTGTTTTCACCAGCTGGCCTAAGAAATCTGCCGATATAACTCTTTTATAAGGAACCGGACATTCGTAAAATCCTAGAGGTACATTGTCTGTTAGAGCCAGTAACTTCTCCACGTTTGCACGGAAAGTTTCCTCGCTGTCATCTTCTTTAGCCAGCAAACCGGTTATGACAATAACCGCATTGACACCAGTGGCATACATCGCTTTAACAAACTCTGCCTGATTTTCAATGGTATCCTCAAAAGTTCCTGTCGCCACGATAGGTACTCGTCCGTTTACCTGCTTCACGATGAACGATACTGACTCCAGCCTTTCTTCCTGCGACAACTGGTACATCTCGCTGGATAAGCAGTTCGCGAATAGCCCTCCTGCTCCTGCCTCCAGGTAATATTCCACCAACTTATCCAATGCACCATAATCAATACTTCCATCTTCCTGAAAAGGCATAAGCATCACAGGAACAAATTTTTTATCCTTCCGAATCATTATTTTAATTTTATATATTTAGTTTATTTATAATCGTCTATTTAGTGACCGGTCCTACCCTTTCTCTCTCAATCGCCGACTTAGATTTCCTGCCAGGAAAATCGACAATGTTCCCACAACAATGATCATATTCGCATGTAGTGGATTTCTTAGATAGGCATATTGATCAGGGATCAAATAAGAGAATGTCATCCACAGTATCACACATATTCCGACTATTGTTCCAATCAGTGCATCGCTATTAGTCACTTTTTTACTGATTAGACCAAGCAGGAACAATCCCAACATACCTCCGGCAAAAATACCCGACAAAGTCCACCAGGCATCCAATAAACTCTTGATACCGATCATAGCAATACCGCATAGCATTCCGATCAAACCGACAATTACGGTGGCGATATATAGCACTTTCAAACTATTTTTGTCGGAAGAATTTTGATTGAAATATCTCTTGTAAATATCTTCCGTAAATACAGTCGCAGAGGCATTCATTCCCGAACTAATAGTGCTCATCGCCGCCGAAAGAATAGCAGAAACAATTAATCCTAAAAGCCCCGTTGGTATCATGTATACCATAAAATGAGGCATGACCTTATCACCGTAGTCCGCAGGTTGCAGTGTGGTCGCTAACTGACTAACTTCAGGGCTGTTCATACCTAATCCAAGCCGCTCAGAAGCAGCTTGAAGCTTAATGGTATGCAGAAGTTCAGGATTCTGTTGATAGTATGTGTAAAGACAGGTACCTATAATAAAAAAAAGCAGTGATACGGGCACATATATCCATACACATAACCATACCGACTTATTGGCTTCTTTTGGATTGATCGCGGTATGATAACGTTGAACATAATTTTGATCCATACCGAAATTGTTCAGGTTGATAAAGAAACCATATAAAAGAACCACCCAAAAGGACGAACTCACAAAATCCAGCTCCATCGTCCCTAAACTGAATTTATTCTCAGCCATACCGACCTTAAAGATATCCTGGAAACCTCCGGGAACCTCTCTCACCACAAGGTATATAATAATGATCGCTCCCACAGTTTTCAAAACACCCTGCACCACTTCAGTCCAGATGACAGCTTCGATTCCTCCCATCACGGTATAGATTACTATACATATCCCCGTAACCACCATAATAGTTACCAGGCTATAGCCCGTAAGTGCTTGCAACGTAAGGGATATCCCAAAAAATATAGAACCAATGCGGGCAAGCTGAGTCAGTAAAAAACAAACTACCGCGTATGTTCTCGCCCACGTTCCAAATCTTTTCTCTAAATTAGTGTATGCGGACACTTCCCCTGTACTTCTATAGAACGGCACAAAATATTTCGTAGCCAACCAAGCCGCTAAAGGCATCGAAAGGCTGAACACAAAAGCGTTCCAATTGCCACCATAAGCCTTACCCGGAACACCTAAAAACGTGTTGGAGCTCAAAAATGTAGCATAAATTGATATCCCAATGGCCCACCCTGGAATCCTTCCAGCAGCCTTTGTAAATTCATCGGCAGAATGATTTCTTCTGGAAAAATATACACCAACAAGTACCATCGCAATAAGGTATATGATGATGATGGAGATATCTAGTATAGGTAAGTTGTTCATGTTTATATTTGAGTTAATAATTTGTATCTTTCATACAAAGCTTCGTAAACTTTTTGATTCGTCACGTTTGGCTGGTACGTCTTGACAACTTTCGCTGCCATGACCTGCTTAGCCTCTCCGATATCATCATAAATTCCACCGGCAAGAGATGCCAATATTGCAGATCCTAAAGCACAGGTTTGATCACTGTTTACGACCTGAATGTCGCATCCCAATACATCTGACAATACCTGAACCACATAATCCGATTTATTGGGGATACCTCCGGTAGCAATAACTGCTTTTATCGTGATGTTAAACGCTTTAAAACGGTCAACAATAGCTCTCGAACCGAATGCTGTTGATTCAACGAGGGCTTTAAAAATATGAGCTGCATGCGTCGCCAGCGTAAAACCGTAAGCAGCGGCATCTTTTGTAAAATCTGCATCTGGTGTTCTCCTTCCATTGTGGTAATCTGTAAAGACAAGATCACGCGCGGTAACCGGTAAAGCGGAAGCTTCTTTTGTAATATAATTAAAAAAGCCGTCATCCAACTGTTCCTTCTGCCCAACTGTCAATTGATCGTTCAAAATAGCATAAACCGGCTGAAGCATCATCTTTTTAAACCAATTATAAATATCTCCAAAAGCAGATTGTCCGGCCTCAAAACCGATCATGCCGGGATCAATTGAGCCATCGACCTGCCCACATATTCCCTCGACCAAGGGCGGGTTGTCTTCCTGGGGAACAACCAACATATCACAGGTCGATGTACCGATGACTTTTACCAAGGTGTAAGGTGCACTGCCCGATCCGACCGCACCGTGATGTGCATCAATCGCACCTACGGTAACAACGGTATCGGGCGAAAATCCATATTTGTCGACAAAATAAGACGAAACTGTTCCAAAAACTTCGTCAGAGGTATGTGTTGTCGTGTAAAATCGGTTAACAAGATGATAAAAAGAAGGATCTAAAGAACAAAGGAACTCAGACGATGGCAACCCTCCGTGATCTACATTCCACATGGCTTTATGTCCTGCTGCACAGCGATTTCGCTTTATCGCTACAGGTTTATCCGTTCCTGTCAAATAGGTCGGGATCCAGTCCGACTGTTCCAGCCATGTAAAGGCCTTTTGTTGAACTCCCGGATCTTTCCTATTGGTATGCAGTATCTTTGACCAAAACCATTCTGACGAGTATATCCCTCCGCTGCTTCGGGTATAATCTACGGACCACTTTTTTGCCAATGCATTAATTTCATCAGCTTCCTGTATTGCTGTGTGATCTTTCCAAAGGATAAACATGGCATTTGGATTATCCTTAAACTCATTCAATAAAGCCAGTGGGCGACAGTGTTCATCGACAGCTACCGGCGTCGATCCTGTTGTATTTGTTCCGATAGCAATGACTTGCTTGATCAGTGTTGAATCTGTATTTTGAAATAGTCCGGTAAATATTTCATCGATAGCCTCCATATAATCCAGCGGATGTTGCCTATATTGATCTTCCGTAGGTTTACAATATAAACCTTGCTGCCATCTTTTAAAATAGGAGACAGCTGTAGAAAGGATTTCACCATTGTATGGATTTACCAATATTCCCCTTACAGAATCGGTACCAAAATCCATCCCGATTACCAATTTATCGTTCATTGCATTCACCTACTATATCCCGCAATAATTAACCTTGATACCCAAAGCATCGAATGTCGCTGCTTTGATGCCAGCGGCTTTCTGTACGTCATAATCTCCGTCTACATAAACAACTTGAATATGGTTTGCCTTATGTTTTGCCATCATCTGATCTCTGCTCACACCATCCAGCACACCGTGCATAATAGGCCATTGCGCATCAGTAATCCGCCATCGTCTTTCTGTTTCTTCTTTTGGAAGCTCGACAACCCTACCGGTACCAATATCGCACCACAATTCGTTATTCTCTATATAGACACGGCTCCATACAATCTTTCCCGGTCTGCTGATACCACGCAGTGTTCCTCCTCCCTTTCTAAAGAACATCGGAGGTTGCCGCAAACTATCTGCGCCTGCATATCCACCAATAAAATGTGAAGCCGGAGCAGCACCTGAAATCAGAAATACCCAAACAAACTCTTCCCGGCCATCGACAATAAAGTTTTCGCCATAGCGCAAGTCATGCAATGTATTATCCCCGTCCAATCCAAGCTGCCGCCATAAATGATAAGTCACATAGCCATCTATACCAGCACATTCATCTACTTCATTAAAATGCGGTAAGGCATTACCGGCATATAGTTCCTTTCCTTTTTCGTCGTAGACGGGAGGCCTTTCCGTATTATTTAGCAGGCCTTCTACCAGATCACTTGCAGGAACCAGGTCTTTTAACCCCTGTTGATATTGTATACCAATAGTATCACAGCCAAATTCATCGGCAAGACGTAGAGCTGCGATATACATTTTACATTGCTCCAATGTCTGATCTTTGGTGAGTTCTGTTACGGGATCAGCACCCCAATCGAATTTCATGCCTTTTGTCAACATCCAGTCCAAAATCACGTGTGCCTCTTCGTCAGCTATTGTCAACATTTTGGCATACAGTGTCGACTGGCTTAAACGTTCTTTGAATATACCTAATTGATGAATGAGTGCATCGGGTACAATAGCGTTGAACATGCCCATACAACCTTCATCAAAAACACCCATAATAACCTTATCATCCTTTATTCTATGAGCAAACCTTTCAGCAATATCTTTATCTTCCTTTGAAATTGATTGGTTATCAAAAGGCTTTACATGCGAATGATCATGCGTAACAGTCCCTATCTCTAACCATTCTTTAAGCTTTGAATTAAAAAAGTCATCACTAAAGTCCCTACTCCATAAAAAACTATATTTTACGTCTGCCTTTGTTAATGAGCCCACTAGATTTAAAGCCCCCACCAATCCGGGATAAGTTCCATCCCAATTGGCAACAACTAAAATAGGTCCTTCATGTGCTATTAAACCTGCCAAAACATGATGGCTATACTGCCACACGCTTTCCGCGACAATCAAAGGAGCTTTCTTATCGATACCTCTAAATATCTTTACTCCTATATGTTGGTAGTCGATAAAGCCGTGTCCCTTTTCTTCATCATAACCATGCGCCCGTTTGGAAGACCAACCTAAATTTCCTAACGCACCATCCAACTTCTCTTCCATCTGCTGTTGCATAGGCCAGCAACTCAAATTGGCGGAAGGCCGAAGGTCTCCACTACAAACGACAACTACTTGTTTTGAATCTATTGTTTCCATGAGATATATACTTGGTTATTATAATCACAAATATCTATGAAAATCACAGATAATTAGTTTCATAAGTTATCTTGTTATTCCAACATTTTATCATAAATTTGGGAATAATGACCCTTATACCTAAATTAGTTAGCATAATATAATTGTAAACACTTATGAAGCCGAAATTTCACCAGGTGCCGAAACCTCTGGATCATACCTTTAGTATAAGGCATGATGTGCTTCCTCATTTCGGAACAATATGGCACTACCATCCCGAAATCGAATTGCATTATCTCATGAAGGGTGATGGCATCCGGTTTATTGGGGAAAATATCAGTAATTTCGAAAAAGATGAATTGATTCTTCTCGGGTCTAACATACCGCATACATGGAAATGCAATGTCAAAGATGAAGACGATTACGTCGAAGCATTGGTTATGCATTTCCATCCGGAATGTCTAGGACGTGATTTTCTTTCTCTTCCCGAGACCAAAAGTATTCAACGGCTGGTAACAATTGCCAGCCAGGGCCTACTCATCCAAGGCGAAACCAAAAAGAAAGCCAGGAAACTCATGATGAAGATGAAGGATGAACAAGGTGTCAACAAAATTGTATTCTTACTCCGTATCTTCGATATACTCGCCCATTCGGACGAATATGAGATTATTTCTTCCAATTACAGCAATACGAAATTCAATAAGATTGATGAGAATAGAATGAATAAAATCTTTACTTACACCTTCAGCAATTTCAAAAACAAAATCTTGATTGAAGAGCTCGCTGAATTAAGCAACTTGAGCATGACATCTTTTTGCCGCTATTTCAAAATGACAACCAGCAAATCCTATTTTGACTTTCTGACGGAATTGAGACTTAACTATGCTTGTCGGTTGCTCATCAACAGTGATCTCACAGTCAAAGCTATTGCCGAAGAAAGTGGCTTCGAAAACACGTCCAACTTCTACAGGCATTTTAAAAATTTCAAAGACTGCACGCCTAAAGACTATAAAGAGAGTTTTAACAATGTTTAAGATATTTTATTAGTTAAATCAATATTTATGTTCTAACTTAATAGAAAATTGGAAGAACATGTATAAAAGCAGGTTTATCAATTATCTGACACACGAAAAAAGATATTCTTCGCATACGATTATAGCGTATGATATGGAGATTGGTAATTTCCTGGCTTTTATAGAACGCGAACAGATCGAATTCGACAAAATCGATCATAAATTGGCTCGCTATTATTTCGCTAAACTGAAAGAAGAAGGAAAAGCAGCGACATCCGTCAATCGGGCTATTTCAGCAGTAAGATCCTATTACAAGTTTCTGCAACGGGAAAACCTTATAGAAAGCAATCCTATACGATTCGTACATGCCCTCAAAACACCAAAAAAACTGCCCATTGTAGTCGAAAAGGAAAAAATGACTCGTCTACTGGAGCAATGGGATACTACAGACAACAATTTTGAAAACTATCGTGATTTCATTGTCATGGAGCTTCTTTTTGGGACAGGTATACGGCTTTCTGAATTATTAAATATAAAGGTACAGGATATTGATTTTTATACGAAAAAAATACGTATATTCGGTAAAAGGAGCAAAGAACGATTCGTTCCGATGCATTCAACCTTAATTGAGGAACTTAAACACTATTTATCATTTAAAAAACAAGAGAATCCAGAAAACATTTCCGACTACTTAGTCGTTACTAAAGAAGGTAAACAAGCGTACCCTGTATTAATTTATCGAGTCGTCCATAAATACTTGTCCATGATTACATCACAGAAAAAGAAAAGCCCTCATATCCTGAGACATAGTTTTGCGACGAGCCTGTTAGACAATGGGGCCGACTTAAATTCGATCAAAGAACTATTGGGCCATGCTGGATTGGCCGCGACCCAAGTGTATACACACAATTCAGCGGAACGGTTAAAATCAATTTACAAACAAGCTCATCCAAAGGCTTAAAAAAAGGAGGAAAAATGAACATTACTGTGCAATCCATTAAATTCGATGCAGATCAAAAATTAATCGACTTCATTAAGCGGAAGGCCAATAAACTCGAACAGTATTTGGACAATATTATAGAGGGGGTATGTTACTTGAGGTTGGAAAACGTAGAAGATGAAGCAAATAAACTCGTAGAGTTGAAACTAAACATACCTGGTAGTCAACTTTTCGCTAAAGCACAAGCTAAGAGTTTTGAAGAAGCAACTGATATCGCTGTCGAATCATTAAGACGACAGATCAACAAACATAAAACTAAAACCCGAACCAACGCCAGCAATCATAAAGATTTGTTAGCCACAGAAGAAAATGAATTTTAAAACATATTTTTAAAAAAATCTTAAAAAGCGACTAAATAGTCGCTTTTTTATTTGGATTAATTCTTAACAACAGTTATTTTTGCTCAGCTTTAATAAATAAGCTCTCCGAAGACTAAAAATAGATTGAAGAAATGGTTTGTCCACTAGCGAATGTTGAAGAGGTTTTTAAATCCGAATATGGAGCGGTCTACCAATGTAGCCGAAAAAATTGCTATTGGTTGGAATTCCAAAATACAACGACATCTTTTAAAGTTGGTGATTTTATTCGCTTCAAGAAGAGGATCGATACCATTGATGTTGAGAAAATGTTATGTGATTCCTCGCGTTCCTCCGACTTCGAAATCGTTATGCCTTTCCGCACCGAACGGTGCTTTATACTATCCGTAGAAGATATTCTTAATCTCCGTGATATCCTTGCAGGAGCTAAATTTGTATTGGAACTGAAAGGGACAGTCGACACGATCATGCAACGTGGAGCACTGTTTACAACTACCTTTTAACTACCGTCTATAATTATACTGATTCTAAATAAGTTAGAAGATATCTTCACTAATTTAGACTGAATTTGTATTATACTTTTCTGTCCTATATCTCTGGTTTTGCTCGTATATTTGTTTAAACAATAACGGAGAATTATTGTTATATTATATATAAGATACGAAAAAGGACGAATATGAAAGATCTATTAAAACTCAAGACCTCTTTATCGGAGGAGATGGAAAATATACTCAATGCTCAAATTAAAGTGGAGGCACACTCGTCATCGTTATACTTGGCTATGTCTGCCTGGTGTGACGACCAGGGCTTAGATAACGCAGCTAAATTTTTTGCCAAACAGTCTGATGAAGAGCGCGAACATATGCTGAAGATTTTTAACTATATCAGCAATAGAGGCGGGCGGGCTATTTCTCCGGAAATAACAAATATACCTACCGATTTTGAGTCATTCCGTGGTGTCTTCGAACAGACATTACAACAAGAAATGTTTGTAACGGAGCAATTTAACAATATAGCTGATAAATGTACAAAAATAAAAGATTACGTCACTTTCAACTTCCTACAATGGTTCTTGGAAGAGCAAGTTGAAGAGGAATATGTAGCACGAAGAATCCTGGAACTTTTCGATGTTATTGGCGAAGAAGGAACAGGTAAATGGGAAATCGATAGACACTTGGTAAAGGTTACCTATGACGGGGAATAATCCCGGAATTATTTCTCAAATTTGAAATGGGTTTGGACGTTGTCCAGACCCATTTTTATTCTACCCATTCCATATACAGTTTTACTCCATTTTGACTTTTCCTGCCGAATACTTCCATAATATATGCATATATTTGTTGTACTAATAATTGTTATGCTAAAAGAAAAATATAATCGGTATTCCTTTATCCTGGAGAAAACAGCCAAGCGCGTAAAGCAATATGCGCAGTCGGCATTTAGTCAACATAATTTTGATTTGACAGTAGATCAATGGACCGTTCTCCGGACGATATACGAAAATCCTGTACTAACGAATAAAGAGTTAGCGGAACTATGTGGGAAAGATCAACCCACGCTAACACGAATCGTAGATTTATTAATCAAAAAAGAGATGGTCGACCGCATCAATCATCCGTCGGATAGACGCTGTCTGAATTTACAGTTAACCGACAGCGGACGTCATAAAATCCAGGAGATATCTCCAAAGGTGGCACAATTCAGAATGCAAGCTTGGGAGAATTTGACAGAAGAAGATTTTGCACACTTTACCAGGATATTGAATACAATATATAACAATCTAACACCAAAATAACATGATACAGACAGATCTATGCATTATTGGCGCGGGGCCTGTGGGACTCTTTGCCGTATTCGAGGCAGGTCTCTTGAAAATGAGATGCCATTTAATCGATGCTTTACCACAAGTAGGTGGACAACTGTCGGAAATTTACCCCCATAAACCGATATACGACATCCCGGGCTACCCCATCGTGAAAGCGCAGGAGCTGATCGACAATCAAATGG
This sequence comes from Sphingobacterium sp., assembly GCA_040392845.1. GTDB lineage: Bacteria > Bacteroidota > Bacteroidia > Sphingobacteriales > Sphingobacteriaceae > Sphingobacterium. The sequence goes on from JBEBVG010000005.1 coordinate 35,777, forward strand.
AACAAATAAAGCCATTCGCTCCCACTTTCACGCTAGGTGAACGGGTAGAACAATTGGATAAACAGGACGACGGATCCTTTATTGTCAGCACATCGGATGGGACACAAGTACACTGTCAGGTCGTCGCTATTGCTGGAGGATTGGGAAGTTTTGAACCACGTAAACCCGAACTGGCGAACATCACGAAATACGAGAGAAAAGGTGTAGATTATATGGTCAAAAATCCTGAAGTCTATCGGAATAAAAAATTGGTTATTGCCGGTGGTGGCGATTCCGCATTGGACTGGGCAATATATCTGAGCGACATCGCCCAGAGAGTAACACTGGTCCACCGTAATGATAATTTTAGGGGTGCTCCGGACTCGGCCGATAAAGTCTTTGAATTAGCTCAAAATGGGAAAATTGATCTCCTGCTTTCACATAATTTGTTGGATATCGAAGGAAATGGTATACTTTCCCATGTCAGGCTATCCAACAAAAACAAGGAAGAAGTGATGATAGCCGCCGATCACCTCATTCCACTTTATGGCCTTACACCAAAATTAGGTCCAATAGCGGACTGGGGACTAAACATAGACAAAAGCGCTATTGAGGTCGACACTCTTGACTATGCAACAAATGTGGAACGTATTTATGCAATCGGTGATATCAATACGTATCCGGGTAAACTGAAGTTAATTTTGTGTGGTTATCATGAAGCTACGCTGATGGTACAAAGTGCTTTTAAGTATGTATATCCGGAACAAAAACTCAGCTTCAAATACACAACTGTAAATGGTGTTCACGCTTTCTAATGCTAAAACCATGGAAGATAATATTATTGAAATCGACATTGAAGATAGAAATGGAGACATACAGACACTCGCTATTCCTACTGACGTCAATCTGAGCTTGATGGAGATACTTCGTGCAGCAGATTATGAGATATTGGCGACTTGTGGCGGAATGGCTTTATGTGCAACCTGCCATGTTGAAATAAAAGCGGGTAACGAAAATCTTGCTCCTGCAGAAGACCAGGAATTGGACATGCTCGACACATTGCCCGACGCTAATTCGAACAGTAGACTGGCCTGTCAATTGCGACTGACAAATGATAATCAAGGCTTATCTTTAAAAATAAAGGGGGCATTGCCGTGAAGTGTGTATTATTTACACTATTAAAATTATTTTTTTGGCCAGGTAATTGTGTCAATCTAAGGCATTTTATCTAAGTTTGCAGGATATTTTAAAACAATAAACAAGCGAAATATGTTGTTGAATCGTTCAGAGCGTTCTTTTCCTCGCGTCATCATTGTCGGTGGAGGTTTTGGAGGGGTTGAGGTAGCGCGTAAATTAAAAGATAAAGATGTAGAAGTATTGCTTATTGATAGAAACAATTTTCACACCTTTCAACCGCTAATGTATCAAGTTGCTACAGGCACACTTGCAGAAGATTCTATCTCCTTCCCCATCCGCAAAATGTTTAAATCTCAGATGAACTTTAAATTTCGCTTGGCTGAAGTTCAACGTGTCGATAGTGAACGTAAAGAGGTAATCACTTCTATTGGAACATTCGATTATGATTACCTGATAATAGCAACAGGGGCGACTACCAATTTCTTCGGTAATGAGGAAGTAGAAAAATATGCGCTTCCGATGAAAAGTGTTAAAGAGGCATTGAATATCCGTAGTTACGTTTTACAGAATCTTGAAGAGGCTGTACTGCGTAAAAACATAGCCGAAAGAGAACGTTATCTAAATTTCGTTATCGTAGGCGGCGGACCTACAGGTGTGGAGCTTTCAGGGGCCATTGCAGAAATTCAACTGCATATGCTCAAAAAGGATTATCCTGAGCTGACCGAACATGAAATGAATGTTTACCTTATAGAAGGTACAGACAAAATTCTAGGAGCACTCTCAGAAAAATCTTCACGTGATGCACAACGATACTTAAACGAGCTGGGTGTCAAAATATTATTGAATACTCAGGTCACAGGGTACGACGGAAACACCATTTCGTTCAATAACGGGCAAAGTATCCCTACAAAAACTGTCATTTGGGGAGCAGGAGTCAAAGGACAGTTTCCCGATGGTATCGAACCGGAACGGGTAGAGCGCGGTAACCGGATACGTACTGACGGACAATGCCAGGTTGAAGGTATGGAAGGTGTATATGCTATCGGAGATGTTGCCGCCTGGATTACAGAAGATACTCCCCGGGGACTGCCAGGTGTCGCACCTGTTGCGCAACAGCAAGGTCGATATGTCGCACAGCATATCCTCAATAGCATAAACAATAAACCCAACGAGGAGAATTTCACCTATTTTGATAAAGGATCCATGGCTACTATCGGCCGAAACCGTGCTGTAGTCGATATGGGAAAATTCCATATGAAAGGTTTCATCGCATGGCTAACATGGATGTTTGTCCATCTCGTATCTATCTTTGGCTTTCGGAACAAAGTAGTCACTTTTGTCAACTGGACGATCAAATTCTTAACAAAAAACTCAGGAATACGTCTTATTGTCCATAAATATAACAGACCACAACCCGTTAAATAAACGCTCTCCTCCATGGACAACAAAATGATAGCACGAACCTTTAGGCTTTGTAGCCAATTAATGGAGTTACACAATGCAAATCCATTTCGTACTAAGGCCATGGCCAGTGCTTCATTCAAAATAGACAAGCTACCCTTTCCAGCAGCTGAAGCGACATTAGAACAACTCAGCAGCCAACCGGGCATAGGAAAAAGTACGGCTGAAAAGATTAAGCAAGTTGTAAATACCGGTTCTTTTGCAGAGCTGGATGACCTAATGCTCAAAACACCTGCCGGAATTTTGGAAATGCTCAATATTAAAGGGTTAGGACCAAAGAAAATTCAGGTGATCTGGCTCGGACTTCAAATTGAAACTGTAGGTGAGCTGTATTATGCCTGTAATGAAAATCGCCTCGTAGAGGCTAAAGGCTTTGGCCTGAAAACACAGGAAGAGATTAAGAAAGCTATTGAGTTTACCTTGGCTAACCAAGGTTGGTTTCTATACGCAAAACTTTTGTCAGCGGCGCAGACAGTCTTCGACCACCTATTTCGTAGTCTCCCATCAAAAACTATTTCTTACACAGGTGCTTTCAGGCGTAAATGCGAAATCCTGACTCACGTGGAGATTATATGTGATGCAACGATTTCCGAACTATCCAAAGCTATTCGGGATTTAAATAACGAATGGCATGTAGAGATCACGGACAATACCATCGCCTTTCACGATGAAAACAACTGCCCTTTCATCGTCTACAGTACTACTACGGACAATTTTGCATCCGACTTACTGTTGACAACGGGCAGTGAAGACCACATTCGACTGCTACAGCAAATTCAAAACCCGATCCCTTCCGGAAATAGCGAGCAGGTTATTTTCCAATCATTGGGATTATCCTACATCGAGCCGGAACTACGCGAAGGACTGAATGAGATCGATTTGGCGAAGAATAACCAGCTGCCTTCCTTAATAACCTTTGATGACCTTAAAGGAACATTACACAATCATTCTACGTATTCTGATGGTGTGCATACCTTGGCGGAAATGGCCCGATATTGTAAGGAAGATCTACACCTGGAATATTTAGGAATTTGCGACCATTCCCGGACTGCAGTCTATGCCAATGGTTTATCCATTGATCGTCTTGAACAACAATGGACTGAAATCGACTTACTAAATCAGCGGATGGCTCCTTTCAAGATCTTCAAAGGTATCGAGAGCGACATTCTGTCCGATGGTTCATTGGATTATCCGGACGAGATATTAGCACAGTTCGACTTTGTCGTCGCTTCGGTCCACAGTAATCTCAAGATGGATGAAGAGCGTGCCACCGCACGTTTATTGAAAGCTATCGAAAACCCATATACGACTATCTTGGGGCATCCAACCGGAAGACTTCTCTTATCCAGGAGTGGATATCCGTTAGATTTCAAGCGCATCATTGATGCCTGCGCAGCCAATGAAGTAGTGATTGAAATAAACGCTAATCCACTGCGCCTCGATTTAGACTGGCGTTGGCATAGATATGCTTTGGAAAAAGGTGTCATCCTATCTATTAATCCGGATGCACATCGCACTGAAGGTCTCCTTGATATGCATTATGGTGTTTTTGCAGGAAGAAAAGGAGGGCTATCTAAAGAAAAATGCCTGAATGCCTTTTCCCTGAAGGAAATAAGTGCTTATTTTAATAAATAATCTCTACCTTAGACCAGGGTCGTCAAAAGTATTTCCTGCTCCAATGCTTCCTGTATCGTATCCTTTTTTGAACCAATATGCCCTTTGCTCGGATGTACCATGTGTAAATGATTCAGGATTGGCATGGCCCTGTGCCTGTTCTTGCAGATGATCATCCCCCACTGCAGCTGCAGCACGCATCCCATCCATAATATCGTCATAGGTCAATTCGACATCCGTCATCTTATTGACATAGTGCGCCCATACACCCGCATAAAAGTCAGCCTGAAGCTCTGTCATAACAGATATCTTGTTATATTCTTTTTCGCTTAATTTCGATCGCATGGCATTGGTTTCCTGGAGCACGCCCAAAACGTGTTGTATATGATGGCCAACCTCATGTGCAATAACATAAGCTAATGCGAATTCACCTTTTGCACCGAAACGCTGTGACAACTCCCGGTTAAAGCTAAGATCCAGATATATCTTTTGGTCGCCAGGACAATAGAAAGGACCAAATGCAGACTGTCCATAACCACATCCTCCTGTCTCTGTACCTTGTATGTATACGACTAACGAAGGTTTGGGATAACTCTCCCCCTCCTGCTTAAATAATGCTGTCCATATATCATCTGTACTTGCTAAAACAACATCCGCAAAATCAAGCAACCTGTCTTCCTCAGGAGTAGACTGATACTCCTGTTGCGTAGCTGTTCCACCTACCTGTTGCATCTGTTCTAACAACTGCGTAGGATCTCCCCCCATAAATAGACTAATCAACAGGACGATTACACCACCTATACCCCCTAAAGCTACTTTTCCTCCGGTAGACATTCCTCTTCTGTCTTCAATATTACCGCCACGGCGGCCGCCTTGCCATTTCATAAATTACATAATTTAAGTGTGAATATTTACTCAAGTATACAAATTCTTTGCCATTTATAGATACACCACTCTCCATGAATTTTAGTATCTTCGCGGCAATGAACATAGAACAACAATTAAAAGAACGAGCTAATCATACCTGTGAGTTATGTCACAATACAGCCGCACTATCCGTGTATGAAGTACCTCCGGTTGATATCTCCAATGTAGACAATTGCATTTTGGTGTGTGAAATTTGCAAGTCACAAATCGAGAAAAAGGAACAATTGGATTCGACTCATTGGAAAGTGTTATCTGACACGATGTGGTCAGAATACCCCGCTGTACAGGTCGTAGCCTGGCGTATATTAAGTCGTCTTCGCAATGAAAGCTGGGCTTCGGACAACCTGGAAATTCTTTATTTAGATGATAACAACTTAGAATGGGCTAAGAAAACAGGGGATCATGAACAAGAAGGGACAGTAGAGTTTCATCAGGATTCCAACGGTGTGCGTCTGTATGACGGAGACACGGTCGTTCTGATAAAGACATTAGATGTCAAAGGCTCCTCATTGAGTGCTAAACTAGGGACAGTGGTTAAAAACATCAAATTAGTACAAGACAATATTGAACAAATAGAAGGAAAGATAGAGGGGCAGACGATAGTAATCTTGACAAAATATCTACGGAAAGGGTAAAGTACAACAGAATAGAGGCCGTATCAGTACCTTATGGGGTAATCTTCCATAAATTCAAACCTATAATCTTGCTTTTGCAGACTATCTATAAGCTGAACCAACAGTTGCTTTCCTTTTTGCGTCTGGAACATATCGTCATGCATGAGTAGCACAACATTGTTGGGTTTCATCGACGATTTATTATTCATATAGTTCCGAATACGATTATACACTTCGCCCAGCGGTTGTACAGGCATCCCTGTCAAACTATGTATACGCCATTCTACATCCCACCCAAATATTTTGTAACCGTTGGTATGCAACAAATCGGCCGTACTGGAGCTATTTTGTAAATCTATTCGCCGGACATCATCGTATACCCAGATATTACGGCCTGGAAGACGAACTATTTTATGCTGTAGCTCAAGTTCAGTTTCATTTTTTTCGAAATCTGCAAATGCGGCTGCAGGATTATTGTAAAATGTATTAAACTTGTTAAACGCATGTGTAAAACTGTGATTATAGCATGCGACATAAGGATTTGTTTTATAACGTTCAAGATCTTTTTTACGATTTTTGCTCATATGTGCGTGTCGCCCGACCAAAAATGTATTGACTTTAATACCTTTGGCACGTGCGATGGAATCAATAGCGGTACTTCCCACCAAAGGGCCATCGTCAAACGTTAAAAAAACATGTTTAGGATATTTGTTGAATTCCCGACGTAACGAATCTTTTAACAGCTGTCTCTGAACTTTAGCAGCTGTAGGATGAAGCGAATCAACAGGAAAGATAAATAAGTTGCGTTGCAATGAGTCCCAACGTTTCGACAAATATGGTATGGTGTTTTTGTCATCTATTTGCGTCGTATCCACGTGTAAACCACTTATCGAGTCCAACTTCCCGGTGTGGAGAGTCGAACTGGAGATATACTGACATGAATACAGAAGAAAAATAGTAAAGAAAAAAAGTAGTGGCCACCCCGCCCTAAACATCTTGAAATACATGGTAACACATTATTCGTGTTGCAAAGGTAGCTAATATTATCATCTTCTTACTAGAAAAACAAACAATGGCACGTAAATTATGTTATCTTCATGATGAGTTACTTAAATCAAAATAAAGAAATGAAATCAACAGGGATCATTATTAGTATTATTGCCATGTTGGGATTAATCCTAATGGCATGTGTGTTAGGAAATGCTTATAAATATAAGTTTAAAGTCAATAATAGTATTAACGTGACAGGCAATGCCAAACAAAATTTTGAATCGGACATCGTTAAGTGGACTGCAACATACAATCGCAAATCGATGGATCTCAGCGTCGCCTCCGAACAGCTGAAACAAGACAGAGAGTTGGTTAAGAATTTTCTGATTCAAAAAGGAATCAAAGCGAATGAAATACTTTTCAATGCCGTGAATATCAATAGGGAGTTTTCTTACCATACCGATGGACAGGGAAACAGCTATAATACTTTTACGGGCTATAGTTTAACGCAATCGGTCAGTGTAGAATCCAAAGATCTGGACAAGGTAGACAATGCCTCCAGAGAAATCTCCGCATTGATATCACAAGGGGTAGAATTAAGTTCAAATGCACCGAACTATTACTATTCTAAATTAGAAGATCTAAAATTAGCTTTGATTGGAGAAGCGTCACAAAATGCAAGGTCCCGTGCGGAAAATATTGCAAAAGAATCGGGCAGTAGTCTTGGTTCTCTCCTTAAAGCCGATCTCGGCGTATTTCAGATTACAGGACAGAATGATAATGAAGAATATTCCTACGGGGGAGTATTCAATACTATATCTCGTTATAAAACTGCAAATATTACAATACGTGCGAGTTACGGGCTGTAGATCTAAGGTTACAGAAGTTACGAAGTGACAACGTTACAGAGGTTACGATGTTACAGGAACGGGTCACAGATCACACATTAAATCTGAAATGCATAATATCGCCGTCTTCCACGATATACGATTTACCCTCTACAGCGAGTTTGCCGACTTCTTTGACAGCATTTTCTGACCCATATTGTACAAAGTCATTGTATTTGATAACTTCGGCCCGGATAAATCCTTTCTCAAAATCGGTATGGATAACACCAGCAGCCTGTGGAGCAGTAAAACCTTTCTCGATAGTCCATGCCCGCACTTCCTGTACACCGGCTGTGAAATAAGTTGCCAAATTTAGCAGGGAATATGCCGCACGGATTAGTTTATTCACACCGGATTCCTGCAATCCCAAATCGTCCAGAAAGAGCTGGCGCTCTTCATAACTCTCTAATTGCGCTATTTCGGATTCAATCTGTGCAGATATTATTAACACTTCTGCTTTTTCCTCCTTTACAGCTTCCTTTACACGAGTTACATAATCATTGCCTGTATTGACTGAAGCTTCATCCACATTACATACATATAATACCGGCTTGATTGTCAACAGCGACAGGTCTTCTATATACGCAAAGTCTTCTTCTGAAATAGGCGCTGTACGTGCTGATTTTCCGGACTCAAGATGTTCTCTTACAACAGAAAGAATCTCATATGTCTTTTTTGCATCCTTATCACCTCCGGTTTTAGCCATTTTCTCCACCTTCTGGAGACGTTTTAATACGGTATCCAAGTCTTTCAACTGCAGCTCAGTATCTATTATTTCTTTATCACGTATAGGATCCACTGAGCCGTCAACGTGAATAACATTTCCATCGTCAAAACAGCGCAGCACATGAATGATTGCGTTCGTCGTGCGAATGTTACCCAAGAACTGGTTACCTAGCCCCTCTCCTTTTGAGGCACCTTTCACCAGTCCTGCAATATCAACGATTTCTATGGTATTAGGTACTACACGTTGTGGGTTTACTAATTCCGTGAGCTTATTTAGCCGTTCGTCGGGGACCGTAATAACTCCCACATTTGGCTCGATCGTACAGAACGGAAAATTTGCCGCCTGTGCTTTAGCGTTCGAAAGACAGTTAAACAAGGTAGATTTACCTACATTTGGTAAGCCTACTATACCACATTGTAATGCCATAGATGTATCTCGTTAAAATTGACGCAAAGATAGGAAAATAAAACTTGAGCGCACAGCCGCACAGTAACAAAACGTAAAATCATAAAAAATCATAAAAAACAAACAAAATATGCATTACCCAAACCAAAAACACCTAATTTTTCATACATGACAATAAAAAAATCAAATATTTTTATATTTTTTCAATAAAAATTATAAAAAAACCAAAAACATACCTTATTTTTGAAGTGATTTAATAAAAAAAACACAAACACCATTAAAAATACCTCAAATGTCAAACTTTAGATTTGAATCAGTAAATGCAGCTTCAACAAGACACGTTTCTTCGGAAGAAAAAGTAGAAACTAAACGCGCATTAACCATTTACGGCAAAAATGTGTTCACTATTGCCAAAATGAAAGATTATCTTCCCAAGACAACGTATAGGGAACTAACGACCGCTATCGAAGAAGGAACATCGATTACCCGCGAAGTTGCGGAGTTTATTTCGCAAGCTATGAAAACCTGGGCTATTGGTAATGGTGTATCGCATTATACACATTGGTTCCAACCTTTGACAGGCTCGACTGCAGAGAAACATGACGCATTCTTCGAACCAGATGAAAACGGAGAGGCTATCGAAAAATTTACTGCTGATGCTCTGGTTCAACAAGAGCCTGACGCCTCTTCTTTCCCTAATGGTGGCATCCGCAATACCTTCGAAGCCAGAGGTTATACGGCATGGGATCCTTCCTCCCCAGCATTTATTTATGAAACAACTGCAGGCAAAACACTTTGTATTCCGACAGTATTTGTTTCTTATACCGGCGAGTCATTAGATTATAAAGCTCCGCTATTAAAAGCTATAAATGCAATAGATAAAGCCGCAACTGATGTAGCACAGTACTTTGATAAATCCGTAACCAAAGTCAATGCTTCGTTGGGTATTGAGCAAGAATACTTTTTAGTAGACCTGGCTTTATATCATGGTCGTCCTGATCTTCAATTTACGGGAAGGACGCTATTTGGACATATGTCTGCAAAAGGACAACAGCTGGAAGATCATTACTTCGGAGCCATTCCAGAGCGTGTATTAGCATTTATGGTCGATCTGGAAAATGAAGCCCTAAAACTAGGTATTCCATTAAAAACCCGTCATAATGAGGTAGCGCCATCCCAATTTGAGTGTGCGCCGATGTTTGAAGAAATCAATTTGGCAATTGACCACAACCAATTGTTGATGAATCTCATGGAACAAGTAGCCATACGTCACAATTTCAAAGTATTATTGCACGAAAAACCTTATAGTGGTGTGAATGGATCCGGTAAGCATAACAACTGGTCATTGATAACCAACACAGGAATAAACTTGCTTTCTCCGGGCAAAACACCGAAAAATAACTTGATGTTCCTGACATTTTTTGTGAATACTATTAAAGCAGTATACGAACATGCGGACCTGTTGCGCGCTTCTATCGCAAGTCATAGTAACGACCACCGTCTGGGTGCCAATGAAGCTCCCCCGGCCATTATATCTATATTCTTAGGTTCTAAACTGGATGAATTATTGGAAGAAGTGGAGTCTGCACGGGTAGCTAAAAAAGTAAAGGCAGAAGCGAACTTATGGCATGGAATTCCCAAAATACCGGAATTAAAACTAGACAACACAGACCGTAACCGAACTTCTCCTTTTGCTTTCACAGGCAACAAATTTGAGTTCCGCGCAGTAGGTTCTTCTGCAAACTCCGCATTGCCGATGACCATATTGAATGCGATCGTGGCTGCTCAGTTGATTGAATTTAAGACGGAAGTCGATAAACAGATTAAAAAAGGCACTAAAAAAGACCTGGCTATATTGAATGTTGTACGCAAATACATCAAGGATTCAAAAGCTATTCGTTTTGAAGGAAACGGTTATAGTGACGAATGGGCAAAAGAAGCTGAAGCCAGAGGTTTGTCTAATATTAAATCTACACCAAAAGCATTGGATGTCTATGTTACGGAAGAATCATTAGAACTATTCGAAAACTTAGGTATTTATTCCAAACGTGAATCAGAAGCTCGCCATGAAATTTTGTTAGAAAATTTCTACAAAAAACTACAAATCGAAGCTCGTGTAATTGGCGATATGGTGAATAGTCAAATAGCACCTGCTTGTTTTAGCTATCAAAATAAATTGATTGAAAACGTTAAAGGTCTGAAAGATCTGGGATTAGGGGCGGACGCTTACTCTTCACAACTCAACCATGTTGAGCGTATTTCCAAGCATGTCAATACTATTCTTGAAAAATCGGAAGAAATGCGTCAAGCACGTAAAAAAGCTAACACCATAGACGATGTACGTGAAAAAGCTATTGCATATGATGAAGTGGTAAAACCGTATTTTGATGAAATCCGCTATCATGTCAATAAGCTTGAAAAAATCGTTGACGATTCGAAATGGCCGCTGCCAAAACTACGCGAGTTGCTATTTATCCATTAATAATAACGTCTCGTATTCAAATACTTAAAAAAGAGCCTCCTCATTTGCTTGCAAACAGAGGAGGCCTTTTTTGTGTCATTAAATGTAGAAAATTACAATATAATCCCTATTTTCGAACATGAACCCGACATGATTAAAATAATCATTAAACACACATGAAAATGATTATATTTAATCATCAAAGGCTCCATCTGACAACTAAAAACAAAAAATAACAGATGAAAGTGATCGGAATAATACCAGCGAGATATGAATCCTCGCGCTTCCCGGGAAAGCCTCTAATTGATATCGGTGGGCAGACGATGATACAACGTGTCTACCATCAGGCTAAACACGCACCCTCATTACATGAAGTCATTGTCGCTACGGACGACGAACGTATCTACGAACATGTTAAAAGTTTCGCTGGCAATGTCATGATGACTAAAAACACGCATCAGTCGGGTACGGACCGTTGCGCCGAGGTCGTACAAAATATATCGGGCTTTGATATCGCTATTAATATTCAGGGGGACGAGCCTTTTATTGATCCACAGCAAATAGATTTACTGGTATCCTGTTTTGAAAACCAAGGTACTGAGATAGCTACCTTGGTACGTAAAGTCGAATCGTTCGATGAACTGACCAACGAGAATAAACCTAAAGTTGTGTTAAATAAAAAAGGTGAAGCGATATACTTCTCCAGACAGACTATCCCCTTCCTAAGAGGTGAGCCTATCGAAAATTGGCTAAGCAAACGTCCTTTTTATAACCATATCGGTATCTATGGATATAGAATTGATATACTCAAACAACTGAGCGATTTACCCGTATCCGATCTTGAATTGATAGAATCGCTGGAACAACTCCGTTGGATAGATAACGGTTACAAAATCCAAACTGCATTATCCACCCATAGTAATGATTCGATTGACACACAAAGTGACTTAGACCGCATTCTGAGTAAATATTTCTAACACTTTCATAACTTTCAATAGCTTTATCCATGAAAAAAAACAACACACCCCTACAATCGGAGCAACAGGAGGAATTGTTTCAATTGTTAAAGGAGCGCTTTAACGCGAATATGGCTCGTCATAAAGGTCTTCAGTGGGAACAAGTACAGCAGAAACTGGAAGAGCAACCTGAAAAGTTAGCATCTCTCCGCGAGATGGAGGACACAGGAGGTGAGCCTGACGTGGTTGGGTATGATGAAAAGACAAATGAGTTCATTTTTTACGACTGTTCACCCGAAAGCCCCAAAGGAAGAAGGAGCATCTGCTATGATCACGAAGCCCTGGAGTCTAGAAAACAACATAAACCTCATCATAGCGCCATAGGAATGGCTGCCGAGATGGGTATCGAGATATTGTCGGAAGAACAATACCGGGAATTGCAGCAACTCGGAAAATTTGACACAAAAACCTCTAGCTGGGTTAAAACACCCGGCGGCATTCGGGCACACGGTGGTGCAATATTTGGAGATTGGCGCTATGGGCAAGTATTTATCTACCACAACGGAGCCGAGTCTTATTATGCCGCCAGAGGATTTCGAGGGTTGTTAAGGGTATAAATTTAAAAGTTCGGTTTCAGCAAATACTTATCATAGAAACGGAAAATGTGCTCTACAGCTTCTTCAGCAGTATCCACAACACGATACAACTTCAGATCTTCAGCAGAGATGTATGTATTGCTCAACATCGTATCGTTCACCCATTCCAATAAGCCTTTCCAATATGCCGACCCCACCAAAACAATGGGAAACCGAGCTATTTTTCCGGTTTGGATCAAAGTGATCGCCTCAAAAAGTTCATCCATCGTACCAAACCCTCCTGGCATTACGATATATCCCTGCGAATATTTCATAAACATCACTTTCCGTACAAAGAAATAATTAAACTCCAACAATTTATCGCGATCGATATATCTATTGTGAAATTGCTCGTGTGGCAATTCAATATTAAGTCCTACAGATTTTCCTCCCGCACTATGAGCGCCCCGATTGGCAGCTTCCATGATACCGGGTCCTCCACCAGAAATCACTCCGTAGCCTTTCTCAGCCAGAAGACGGGCAATTTCTATTGTCATCTGATAATAATCGTGCTCTTCTGCTGTTCGGGCAGATCCAAAAATGGATACACAGGGGCCTATCTTTGCCAACTTCTCAAAACCATCTACAAATTCGGCCATGATTTTAAAGATTTGCCACGAATCTTTGACTTTAATCTCTTGCCAGGTCTTATTTGCAAACGAATTCCTTATTTTATTCTCTCCTGTCATATATTATAGTAATAGCTTTTTATTTCTTCTCGGAATGTCCCAATGATTTATCAGGATTTACAAGGTCCCTAATCAATTGTTTAAGTTCTTTTATTTCCGGAAAACGTCCTTCTCTTTTCCGATCAAAAATCACAGATTGATCTATGCGTATCTGATATCTCCCGCTGATTTCGCTGGGCACCAACGTGATACCATAAACATCGTCTGTAAAAGTAGTCAACAGCTCCTGAGCCATATAGGCCGCTCGTAACATCCATCCACATTTAGGACAATATTCTATTTCTATTTTGGGTTTCATGTCTTAAAAATAGCAAATTTGTACAGCTTTTTATCTAAGTTTGCACTATGAATTTCTCATCGAAATTATTGCAGCGTGCAGTAGACGAGTTTGGAAGGCTCCCTGGTATTGGAAACAAAACCGCCTTACGGCTGGTACTTCACCTATTAAAACAACCCGACACAGATGTGCAACGATTTACCGAGGCTTTGAATAATTTAAAAGAACATATCAAGCATTGTCAGGTTTGTTTCAACATTTCGGATGACACGATATGTGAAATTTGTAGCGCAATCAAACGGGACAAATCGACAATCTGTGTCGTAGAAGATACGAGAGATGTCATGGCTATCGAAAATACCAACCAATACCACGGTGTTTACCATGTCCTGGGAGGGCTCATTTCGCCTATGGACGGTATAGGCCCTGCTGATTTGAAGATTGAAGCTTTAATCAACCGTATCCGACAAGAAAATGTGAACGAAGTTATCCTTGCCTTAAGTGCTACGATGGAAGGCGATACGACTATCTTCTATTTATATCGTAAGCTAAAAGATTTTCATGTCCAGATCAGCACCATTGCCCGCGGCATTGCCTTTGGTGGTGAGCTGGAGTATGTGGATGAAGTCACTTTGGGACGTTCGATTACCACACGAGTTCCTTATGAACGCCACGTCGGCTAACTCTTCTTTATGAGAAAACTCCGATCATAAGCTGTTTATTGAATAGACATACTCCAACGCGATTATTTTCTCGCTTAATATACTGATACGCTTGCGATTGCCTATAACCTCATAAGCTACTGTCAGTTGGTTTTCATTTTTCCCAACGCCTTTACGAAGGGGCTTGATATTATTGTCTCGCATGAACTGCTCCAGTTCATACATCCTTCCTACAGAGTGATCAATAAAAGTAATATATATTGTCCGGACAAAGTATATCTCGGCCAGCAGATCTTCCATCTTTTGGAACAAAGACAGTATAATTACCATCAAAATTGTCAGAAAAATTCCCAGTTTAAATTCTCCAAAACCAATCGACATCCCAATAGCGGCCATCGTCCATATCACTGCAGCGGTTGTTAATCCCTGCACAGAAAACTTTCCCTGATATATAACTCCGGCGCCAAGAAAACCGATACCCGTCACTATATTGGCAGCTATACGGTCATCCGAAACATCCCCCATTTTAGAAATCAACGTAAATATGGTGGCACCAAAACAAATTAAGATAACCGTACGAAGACCTGCTGACTTGTTTTTATATTCTCGCTCGAGTCCTATGACAGAGCCACAACCAATCGACAATAGTATTGCCTGGACATACTCCTCTTGTACAAACTCGATGACTTCATTCCACATACACCTTATTATTTATTTAATATTTCCACTTCAATCTATCAAAAACTTTGGACCACAACCAAATAGGACCGATAGCCAATAACTTTGCAAAATCCCTGCCGTTTATATTTATTTCTTTTTTTGTTGTAAGCCATAATGCGAACAGCGAAATGCCTGCAATCAAACTACAGATCAATAGGACTGCCGGACCACCATCCCGTTCAACATATTCCAATTGTACAATAAAAAAGCTCATGATTGCTATACAAAAAAGAACTGCATAAGACAAAGTAGGTGCTAGCTTCAAATAACAATAAATGGTTATCGCTATAAAGAAAGAGCCCCAATTTAAAAAGGTATGTGCATTCATCCGTACCAAAAAATCAAATTGGGGAAAAGGAATCATCCATATCAATCCCATTATTCCAAAAAAAGCAAATGCAAGAAACAAGGCATACAATCCCTTACTTCCCCGCACATACGTCTGATCCAGCTCATAAAAATATCGATCTACAGCCCTGTCAAAATGAGGTTGCTGTTTACTATTTTTCCCTTTTTTCTTCATACTCCCAAACTTAGATAAAGTTGCATTTATATGCAATTATAATTGTGTTGCATATAAATGCAAACTTTTTATGGAGAAAATTTACTGTTGACATACAGCTGTCAAACACGCGGGGTAGTTTTGCTGTATATAAAACAAAAACATAATTAGTATGAAAACAACCACAATTCTATCAAAAGAAGACATCCTCAATCATTGGTTAGGTCATCGGAACCTAACACGTCGTGTCATCGAAGCATTCCCTGAAAAAGAATTGTTCACATTCTCCGTGGGCGGAATGCGCCCGTTCGCCGAACTCGTTAAGGAGTTGTTAGCCATCGCAGCGCCCGGTCTACGGGGGATCGTTG
>JBEBVG010000006.1:0-46759 GCA_040392845.1 Sphingobacterium sp.
ATATGAGTGCTTTGTTTTTTGTGAAAGATGCCTTTACCAAAATGAAAATCACAGCCGGCGAGTCTATATTGTTGAAGGATTTGCAGATAAAAAGTATATCACAATAAAAAAAGTGCGGCTCAATATTTAAATACTGAGCCGCACTTTTTATATTAATATAAGTTTATTTATATTGTTTTACTATTCCAAGATACAATGGACGCGCCATAGAGTTGCCATCGCCTATCAGGATAATCGAATAATGTCGGCCTTCTTCAAATGTATACTCGCGTTCCAGAAGCGTTTCATCTTCTTCATCCGTAATGATAACCGTATGTTTTCCGCTGCTTTGCGATACAAAAACAGTGTTTTCGCTGTCTTCACCTTCCTCTTCTCCTTCATAAGCCCTCTCTCCATATAATAATGTCTCCTTGTCGTCCAGATATACATTGACTTTACCTTCGCTCGGAGACAGGTGTAAGAACCGCAAGCCACTTTGAGTACCCAGGTTCTCCAATATCTGATCTTCAGTCATCAGATGGCGGACATCTTCATGCCATCCATAAATAAAGGAAGTATAATACGTACTATCTTTAAAAGTGTATGTTTCATCCACCAATTGATTATTATTCTCCGTGAATATCCGGATTCTTCTGCTACCCGGGAATATCCGGAAGAAGTCATATTGCTGATAGGGTAGAGGGTTGTAATTATACTGTATAGTATTGTTGTCCGCCGCATATACTACACCATTCGAGGAAACATAACTATTAACCATTGTTACCACAGCAACAGGGACCTCCTCATAGTCCTTATCTTTCAGACAACTGTTCAGGGAGACCAAAAGAAATCCCCCGATTAATAAACTCCATAATTTTGCTTTTGATACTGTTTTCATCACTTCTCTTTCTTGTTTCATGCTATAACGGAAGAATTTGAAGAAAAGCTACAGTCGGAGAATCCATTTATGTTGTCCCCTCTGTGCCAAATTGTTTGGCAATCCTAATTGATTGATTTGTGATGTTGTGTAGGATACTTTGGATTTGGCGAATAGTGGTCAGCTTGCTGTGTTTTATCCAACTAACCCCCTCGGCAAACAATATGTTGTATCTGTGGGGACAATAAGTATCTTTATAACGGCAAGGTTCTATGACGCAGAGACTGGGAGGCCTATAATTGAAGTGTATTTACGGCATATATCTTTTAGATTTATTATATAGATTCTTGAAAATATATCACAACACATCCCGCTATTAACTTTAACAAATTTAAATAAATGAATAACGTAAAGAATGATAAGATAATTTTATGGAGAAAAGTTTCAACAACAAGCGCCTATATATGTGGATTTACCGCAATTGTACATGCTTTTTTTAGAGAATACATCGAAAGCTATATTGACTTAATTATTATTATCGAGCTTCTTTGCATTTTTATATTTTTGATTGCCCAGGTTATGAAATTAATATTGAAAAAATAGCTTATGAAAACATACTGGAGACGATTTAGTTTTTTTGATAAGACAATAGCTTTTTATTTTATTTCCAACTTATTGTTGTATACTTTGAGTAGAGAATTTTCTAATTTTCCTATACCAAAGAGGATTGTCGAATATTCATTTTGGCTTAGTTTGGGACTATTAATAGGATTCAAGCTGTGTAAGCATGAATTTAATCGAGCTTTAAAAAAATATCCGAGATAAATCATTGCTGATATCCGCAGACGGAGATGGCGATAGTACATGCTCCAAAATGAGCAAGGGCTGCATCAAAGTAAGTTTTCCTAACTTTTGATACAGCCCTTGTTGTATGCTCCGGCTCTTTATAAAACCAACTTAGATAAATTTACCTACTTCTTGAGCAAGGTCAATGATTTTGTTGGAGTAACCCCACTCGTTATCGTACCATGACACGACTTTAACAAAGTTGTCACTCAATGAAATACCGGCTTGTGCATCGAAGATCGATGTACGGGCATCGCCTAAAAAGTCAGTAGATACCACATCGTCTTCTGTATAACCTAAGATACCTTTTAACTCACCTTCTGAAGCAGCTTTCATCGTTGCTTTGATAGTTTCATACGATGCGCCTTTTTCCAGGCGAACGGTTAAGTCCACAACCGAAACATCTGCTGTAGGCACGCGGAATGACATACCGGTCAACTTACCTTTAAGAGAAGGTAATACCAATCCTACAGCTTTAGCAGCACCTGTAGATGAAGGGATGATATTTTGGTAAGCACCACGTCCACCTCTCCAGTCTTTTACCGAAGGACCGTCTACTGTCTTCTGTGTAGCCGTCACCGCGTGTACTGTAGTCATCAAACCTTCAACAATACCGAAATTGTCGTGCAATACTTTGGCAAGAGGAGCCAGACAGTTTGTTGTACAGGAAGCATTCGATACAATATGCTGATCAGCTTTCAGTTCTTTGTGATTAACACCCATAACGAATGTAGGCGTATCGTCTTTTGCAGGAGCTGACATGATGACTTTCTTTGCACCGGCCTCAATGTGTTTTTGTGCAGTTTCCTGCGTTAAGAAAAGACCTGTTGACTCGATGATCACCTCAGCGCCGACTTCATTCCATTTTAAATTTGCAGGATCCTTTTCTGCCGTCACACGGATAGTTTTTCCATTTACCACCAAATGGCCATCTTTTACTTCGACAGTTCCGTCAAACCGACCATGTGTAGAGTCATATTTTAGCATATATGCCATATAATCTGGCTCCACCAGATCATTAATGCCAACGATTTCGATATCCTTACGATTTACTGCTGCTCTAAAAGCTAGACGGCCAATACGGCCAAATCCATTGATTCCAATTTTCATTTTACTAATTTTTATTGATATAATATTTTATTAAATTTTGTATAGGCTCCCGTATAATAGTTTTGATATGCAAACCGTTTTCATCACCTATCTCCCGCAGCCACTCCGGAAAATTGTTGGCTACCGATCCCGTAAAATGTATCGTCGAATCGGGATAATTATCCGCCAACGGAAGGAGATACGTCTTTACATATAAATTCAACCCTTTTTTTACTAACGCTGTGATATATGTATCTGTTTTATTTTCAAAGAAAAATTCTGCAAAAGACGTCAGGAAGATATTCGGGTTAGGGCTGTTATAGATCCGCTCCAGGATAACCTTTCTGTCCATAGCATGTTTTGACAGGAGCTTCTCCCTGATACCTGATGGCAGCGCGTCGGTAAGGAAATCCTTCAGCATCATCCGGGCCAGCCAGTTAGTCGAACCTTCGTCTGCCAGTATATAACCGAGTCCATAATTATTTTCGACAATTTTTCTCCCCGTATAGTACGCAGCATTGGATCCGGAGCCGATGATACCTATAATACCTTTTTCATCACCGAAAGTAGACAATGCTGATGCCACAAGATCATGTGACACCTTGATTTTTGCATTTTTGAAGAAACTGGAGAAAACGCGTGCTATTTTATCCTGCCTTTCTTTCGACGATGCTCCTGCACCAAAAAAGAAGATACGTTTTATGCGTTCCGCATTATAAAGCAGCTCCGTGTTTTTGTTCAATAGTTGATTGATAAAATTTTCATCCTGGATGTAAGAGTTGATGCCTGCCGTCCGGAAACCGTGTAATACTCTTCCTTTCTCTGCTAAGCGCCAATCGGCATATCTGGATCCAGTGAAAATAACTAAAATCATGTACTATTTATTCATTATGTTGGCGATCTCCAACAACTCTCCATCTAATTTAAATTCTTTATTATGAAGGGCTTCCTCCAAAGGAGTTGTTATTATTTCAGTACCCCGAAGTCCAACAGTAGCCCGTGTATTTCCCTTAAGTAATTCCTTCACAGCATTGTATCCCATCCGTGTTGCAAGAACCCGGTCGAAGCTGCTCGGAGCGCCTCCGCGCTGCAAGTGCCCTAATATACTAACTTTAATGTCAAAATGCTCAAACTTTTCTTTAACACGTTTGGCCACATTATAGGCTCCGCCATTTTGATCGCCCTCAGCAATGATGACAATCATGGAGCTTTTCTCGCGCTCCTGGGCAAAAGACAGTTCTTCCAGCAACGTGTCAATGCCCGAATCAATCTCGGGTAGTAAGATAGCTTCCGCACCACCACCTACACCTGCATTGAGGGCTATACATCCCGAGTCTCTTCCCATCACTTCCACAAAGAATACGCGACTATGTGAAGACGCAGTATCCCGGATCTTATCGATAGCTTCAATGACCGTATTGTTGGCCGTGTCATAACCTAATGTATAGTCTGTACCATATAGGTCATTATCTATTGTGCCGGGGATACACATCACCGGGATATCAAACTCTTTAGAGAATAAATCGGCACCCGTAAATGTTCCGTCTCCACCGATTGCTACCAATGCATCGATTCCCTGTTTTTTGATATTATTATAGGCTAGCTGACGACCTTCTTTCGTTTTAAACTCTAGGCATCTGGCTGACTTCAGTATAGTACCGCCTTTTTGTATAATAGAGCTTACCGACCTGCGCGACATCTCTACAAAGTCAGCTTCCATCATACCTTCATATCCACGGTAGATTCCCGTTACTTCTAAACCTTCATATATCGCCGTACGTACCACTGCCCGTATCGCCGCATTCATTCCCGGAGCGTCTCCTCCGGATGTAAATACACCTATTTTTTTTATATTCTTCAAGATTGATTAGCATTTGAACCATACGAATATAGTGTGTATTTTTTACACTAATAAATTTTTTGGTCATTTTTTTGCTTCTTTTACTATTTTTGTCCATTATTGTTTAGTTTTTAACTGAAATAACAATTTAATCTCAGGGCTTTGTTATCATATTTTACCATTGACTGCGTGATCGTCACCTTCCACGAAGGGGACTTAAAGGTACTGCTCACCGAAAGGAATGAGTATCCCTACAAAGACTGGTGGTCAATTCCCGGCTTCTTTGTTGAAAAAGGTGAGGAAATGGAAGATGCCGTCAAGCGGATTACCTATGAGATGACAGGGCTAAAAGACATATATATGGAACAGCTCGCTGCCTTTGCGGGGGTGAAACGACATCCCGAAGGGCGCATATTGACTGTAGCTTATATGGCTTTTGTGCGATACGAAAATGTTAAAAATAAAGTAAAACCAATTACCAACTATATGCGTCAGGCTAAGTGGTTTGCGATGGCTGATTTGCCCGAACTTGCCTTTGACCATACAGACATCCTGATGTTGGCTATGAAGAAGCTGAAGGCTAATTTGTCCTATACACTGACACCGTACGAGCTCCTACCGGAGAAATTTACACTTACACAGCTTCAACAGGTCTATGAGTCTATTTTAGGGATAACATTGGACAAAAGAAATTTTCGCAAGAAGATGGTCAATCTTGGCTATTTAAAAGAACTCGACGAATGCCAGACCGGCGTATCCTATCGTGCAGCGCGACTATATAAAGTCGACCGCAAGAAATTCTTAAAGCTCTTTTCCTGATTTTTCTGATTTTTTGTCACGAAATTGTTTTTTTACTCGTTTTGTAGAAGTTTATATCTATGTTTTTGTACTTTTGAACAATTTTTAAGAAAAGTCAGAAGATAAGATGGACAAACGTAAGGAGGAAATAGTTGAGGTTGCGTTAAAACGTTTCGCACATTATGGGTTCAACAAAACGACAATGAACGAAGTCGCAGATGATCTCAACATAACAAAGGCGAATCTATATTATTATTATCCGGATAAGTTGGAGTTGATTAAAGATGTTATTAAACATGTAAGCAAAACGATCTATAAGAAAGAGAAGAAAATGATCGATACCTATGATAATAATTTTCTTGAAATCATGTTTTCTTTGTTAGAGCTGCGCGCATCCTATCTGAAAAAATACTATGTGTTGCATATTAACGAGAATCTGGAGTGGATCAAAGGCGTGGAAATCAATGAGGTTTTACAGGAATGTTATATGGAAGATCTCAATCAGCTGAAACTGTTGGTTTCAAAAGCTGTTGCAGGAGGAGAAGTGCTGGTCGAAGATCTGGATGAGATGTGTACGACATATATCGAGATTATCAAGGGAATTGGCATTATGCATAACGTTCATGATATTATTACAGGAATACCGAATAGCGAAAATGTAGATAAGATACTTGATAGTCAAAAAAGAGCAACAAAACTAATATTTGAAAAACGAATAAATACGCAATAAACAGAATGAAAACGAGTAAAATCATAACGTTAATAATCGCCGGGCTCTTTTCAGGATCCCTCGTAAAAGCGCAGGAAGTGCTGACACTTCAGCAAGCCATCACCTATGCGTTGGAACACAAGGCAGAGGCACAGAAGTCCAAGCTGGATGTGGAGAACGCACAGAATAAGATCGATGAAGTGAGGTCCGCAGCATTACCACAGGTGAATGTAAGTGCAGGCTTAACTTATAACGCCATTATTCAACAGGTCGCATTAGATGGGGCATTAATGGGACAACCTGGCGAAACGATCCTAGTAAGCATGGGACAGAAATGGCAGGCTACGCCTACTGTATCACTTAGTCAGCAACTTTTTAACCAAACGGTATTCACAGGATTAAAGGCTGCTAATACAACACGCGAATTCTATATTATCAATAACCAGCTGACTGAAGAGCAGTTGATCGAGAAAGTCGCCAGTGCTTATTATAATGTGTATCAAACCCAGCTTCAGCTGGAGAATATCCAAAATAATCTGGATAACACCAACAGAACTTATAAGATTATAGAAGGTTTATACAATGCTGGTTTGGCAAAGAAAATTGACCTAGACCGTATCGCCGTAACTGTTAATAATTTGACTGCCCAGAAGCAACAGATACAGAATGCCAACGATTTGCAGGAAAATGCTTTAAAGTTCGCAATAGGTATGGATATCACACGTGATTTGAAGCTTCCCGAAGAAACCTTCGAATTAGATGCACAAATTTTAGCTGATGTTAATCCTGTTGATGGAAGAACTGAAATTCAGGTTTTAAATAAACAAATGGAGCTTTTGGAGTTAAATAGAAAAGCTATTATCTCTGAATATTATCCTAATCTTTCGATGAATGCAAATTACGGTTATATGGGATTTGGTTCAAAATTTCCAATTTTTAACAATCATCCATCCGTAGCTTGGTCTAATTTTGCGTCGATAGGTCTTTCGTTGAATTTCCCTGTTTTTAATGGGTTTTCAACCCGTTCAAAGGTAAGACAAGCGAATATAGATATTAAGAAAGCTCAAATCGATATTGCAGATACGAAGCTGGCTTTGAATTTGGGCAACGAAAATGCAAAGGCACAAGTGCGCAATAGCATTCTCACTGTAGGTACCAATGAATCAAATGTAAGGTTGGCAAAAGAAGTATTAGACAATACGACGAATAATTATAAAAACGGTTTGGCTACCTTAACTGATTTGTTAGATGCTGAACGTGCTCACCTGGATGCTCAAAACAACCTCACTACTTCATTATTAAATTATAAGGTAGCGGAGATCCAGTTGATCAAAGCAAACGGAAATTTAAGATCATTAATAATCGAATAATTAACACACAAACAACTATATGAAACGCGCAATTATTACTGTACTTGTTGTCGCTGCGGTACTAGCAGGTATAATTTACATCTTAAATAAAAATAAGGCAAAGAACCAGGCTGTGACAGAGGCCGCTGCCGTAACCAATGAGACGGTTGCCGTGCGTGTCGATACAGCTCGTGTACAAGCTGTCGATTTGTCTTACATCGCCAACGGTACATTGACGCCTAAACAGGAAGTAACTGTATCTGCAGAGGCTACCGGTCGGGTGGTCAGAGTTCTGGTTGATGAGGGTTCGCACGTGAGTGCCGGACAAGTATTAGCCATAGTAGAAGGAGACAAGCTGAATGTCACTGTTGCCAATGCGCAGGCTGTGTACGATGATGCTGCCGCCAATGTCCAACGCTTTGAAAGTGCTTATGCGACAGGTGGAGTTACTAAACAGCAATTGGACCAGGTAAAATTACAGTTCGAAACAGCAAAAAATAATTTGAGAAGTGCAAAACTTACCGCTGGAGATGTTACCATCAAAACTTCTGTAAGCGGGATCGTCAATGCACGTAAAATCGAACCAGGGGCCTATGTAAACCCGGGAACAGCTGCTTTTGATATCGTCAATGTAAGTTCACTCAAACTTCGTGTCAATGTCGATGAAAAGAATGTGGCTGCCCTGAAGGTTGGCCAGAGCGTGAATGTGTCGGTGAGTGTTTATCCGGACAAGGATATTAAGGGCCGGGTAACGTTTATTGCGCCTAAATCCGATGGTAGTCTCAACTTTCCTGTAGAAATTGAAGTCGCTAATCCGGGTAATGAGCTACGTGCAGGAATGTATGGTACGGCTAATTTCGGCGGTCAAACGGCTGCAAATGTATTGGTAGTTCCACGAACAGCTTTTGTAGGTAGCGTGAGCGACAATAAAGTATTCGTCGCCAAAAACGGAAAAGCGATAGCTGCAGAAGTTGTAGGAGGACGTACTTTTGGAAACTATGTCGAGATATTAAGTGGTTTAGAAGCTGGTGATCAGGTTATTGTTTCCGGACATATAAATGTATTCGATCAAACGCCTGTTACTATCATTAAATAATCTGCCAGGGAAGGTCATTGCGAAACCGATAAATGCAGGTGAAGCATAAAAAAAATTAAAATATGAAGATTTCTGAAATATCGATAAAACGACCAAGTTTAATCATCGTGATGTTTATCATTCTGGTACTTGGTGGTATATTTTCCTATACCCGGTTGGGATACGAACTCATACCGAAGTTTGAGATCAACGTGATCATGGTGCAGACGGTCTATCCCGGTGCGTCGCCGACTGAGGTAGAAAATACAGTCACAAAGAAGATTGAGGATGCTATATCTTCTCTTGAGATGGTCAAGAAGATAGAATCTACATCCTTAGAAAACGTGTCCGTCGTAGCGGTAACATTAAACGATGGTGCTGACGTCAACTTCTTGCTGACGGATGCTCAACGTAAAATAAATGCCATATTGAACGAACTGCCGGACGATGTGGATCCTCCGATCCTGAATAAGTTCTCCTTGGATGATATGCCTATCATGAGTTTAGCCGTAACGTCCAATTTGTCCGAAAAGGAATTATATGACCTGTTGGACAACAAAATACAACCTGTATTTGCACGTATCAGCGGTGTCGCCAAGGTAGATATGGTAGGGGGCGAAGAACGTGAAATCCAGGTGAAGGTCGATCCCGAAAAGCTGGAAGGCTACGGTTTGTCGATCACCCAGGTACAACAAGTTATCGCAGCTTCCAACCTGGATTTTCCTACAGGCAGTGTGCAGTCAGCAGAAAAACGTAATACTATTCGTCTGGCGGGTAAGGTCACTACAGTGGATGAACTACGTGCATTGCCGATTACAACTCCTCAGGGTATTACAATATATCTCCGGGATATTGCCGACATACAGGATGGTATTGCTGAAATCGAGAAAATTGCCCGTTTGGATCGTAAAAACACGATTTTAATGCAGGTTTATAAACAGTCTGATGCCAATGCCGTGGCGGTGTCCGAATTGGTGCAAAAGACTATTTCTGTAAAAGATGGTGAAGGTAATGTAATAGGTGGTGTCGAGAAGGATTATGAAAAAGATGGTATACAGATATTGGTAGCTAACGACTCCAGCGATTATACATTGAGCGCTGCCAATCACGTCATGAAAGATTTGATGTTGGCCATTGTGCTGGTAGGTTTCATCATGTTGTTTTTCCTGCATAGTCTGCGTAATGCCGCTATTACCATGGTCGCCATTCCTTTATCGTTGATAGCGACGTTTATCGGCTTCCTGCTTATGGGATACACGTTAAACCTGATGTCATTACTAGGGCTGTCGCTGGTGGTCGGTATCCTTGTGGATGATGCCATCGTGGTGATCGAGAACATTCACCGTCATATGGAGATGGGGAAAAACAGGGTGCGTGCGGCATTTGATGGGGCAAAAGAAATTGGTTTTACCGTCAGTGCGATTACGTTAGTTATCGTGGTCGTGTTCTTGCCGATAGCGATGTCGACCGGTTTGGTGGCCAATATCCTTGCTCAGTTCTGTGTTACCGTCATCATATCGACCTTGCTTTCGTTGTTGGTTTCCTTTACGGTCGTGCCCTGGTTATATTCCCGTTTCGGAAAATTAGAACACATCAGTTCTTCCTCCTTCTTCGGCCGGATTATATTAGGCTTCGAAAGAGGATTAAGCAAATTTACACACTGGGTGTCCGGTATTCTAAAATGGTCATTGGCGACGCGGTTACACAAATTCCTGACCTTGTTGATTGCCGTCGTCCTATTCTTCGGCTCCATCGCCTTGGTCGGTATGGGATTCATCGGATCTGACTTCTTCCCTGCAAATGATAAGGGTGAGTTTATGGTTCAATTTGAACTGGAAAAAGATGCTTCACTGGAAGTGACCAATCAACTTACCCAACGTGCTGAAAACTATATCGCTGCAAAGCCAGAGGTAAAGCGTTTGATCACCACCGTAGGTCAGTCTAGTGACGGTGGTTTTGGGGGTGTGTCGGGTACACGTTATAAGTCCGAAATCCATGTTATTCTGAAGGATGAATATATAGGTGTACTGAATTCAAAGGTTTATTCTGCGGATCTGAAGCGTGAGCTGGAAAACGAATTGGTAGAGGCTAAAGTGCGGACCGTCAATATGGGATTGATGGGAGCAGAGCAGGCACCTTTGACATTGACCATAGTAGGTTCTTCCATGGAAGATGCCCTGGAATTTGCAACCCAGGCTATGGCCTTGCTGAATGAGATACCGGGGTCTTCCCAGGTGAAATTATCTTCAGAAGCAGGTAATCCCGAGATTAATGTAAAGGTCGATCGTGAGAAGATGACCTCTCTGGGACTTAACGTGGCGACGGTGGGTATGACCATGCAGACTGCATTTTCCGGCAACACGGATAATAAATTCCGCGCCGGTGATAATGAGTATGATATTAATATCCAGTTTGACAATAAAGGACGTACAGGTATAGATGACGTGCGCAAGCTCAAGTTTATCAACAACCAGGGTACATCTGTGACATTGGATCAGTTTGCCGAAGTGTCTTATGGATCCGGCCCAACATTATTGGAGCGTCGTGACAAAACGCCTTCTGTGTCAGTAAAAGGACAGGTTATCGGTCGTCCGGCAGGAACTATCGCACAAGAATGGGAAGCGAAGTTCAAAGAATTGCCACGTAAGCCTGGGGTGACGTACTTATGGGGTGGTAATATGGAAAACCAGGAAGAGGGTTTTGGCACTTTAGGTATTGCATTACTAGCTTCGATCATCCTGGTATACCTGGTCATGGTAGCGTTATATGATAGTTTTGCGACACCTTTTGTTGTCTTGTTCTCCATCCCTTTGTCCTTTATCGGAGCCTTGCTACTATTGGCACTGACCAACCAGACATTGAATATATTTACCATTCTGGGAATTATCATGCTCATTGGTCTGGTGGCTAAAAATGCGATCTTATTGGTTGACTTTGCGAACCATAGAAAAGAAGCAGGCGATAATACCCATGATGCATTGGTCGCAGCGAACCATGCCCGGCTTCGTCCGATCCTGATGACGACCATCGCCATGGTTTTCGGTATGATCCCTATTGCGATGGCTACCGGTGGTATTGCAGATACAAACCGAGGGCTGGCGATTGTGATTATCGGGGGGCTGCTATCTTCGTTGTTCTTAACGCTTGTAGTCGTTCCCGTAGTCTACTCGCTGATGGACAGCTTCAAACGTCGTTTTGGAAAGGGTGAAAAGCTCAACTACAAAGAACTTATTGTGGCCGACTATGTTCCAAACGAACATTATGTCGACGAGATGGAAGTCAAGCATCAGTAAGAGCATATACTATAATATCTGAAAAGAAAGGCTGTCTTCACATAGATGGCCTTTCTTTTTCAGATATATACCTGATAAAATCATAATTTGAAAAAAATTACGTTATGTAATTAAATCCAATTATCGTTGAATCGTAAAAAATTCAACAATTTTTTGAATATGAATAAAGTGGTTGCTTTTTTTATACATTTGTAGCTTAATTCAATAGATGAAGACATACTTTAGATTATTATCTTTTGCAAAGCCTATAGAGAAATATGCTATCCCATATATTATCTTTACCGTTGTCACTGTTATCTTCGGTACATTAAATCTGGCCTTATTGGCGCCTCTGCTTCAGGTATTATTTAAAGGATCGGGCTCGGATATTGACACGGGAGATATTGCAATCACCAAACCGGAAAGTGCATTTGACTTTTTAGACTGGTTCACGTATTATGCCGACAGGCTTTATACCCAATTCGGAGCCTATGACGCCTTGAAATATGTTTGTATAGGGATTATCATCTCGGTATTCATTAGCAACTTGTTCCGCTATTTCTCCCAACGTGTCATGGAGAATTTCAGAATCAACACACTACTGAATTTGAGGCGTGTGGTCTTTGACAATGTGATGGATATGCATATGGGATTTTTCTCCAATCAACGTAAAGGAGATATCATGTCCAAAGTTTCATCGGATGTCCAGGTTGTACAATACTCTGTTACAGGTACATTACAGGTAGTCTTTAAAGAGCCACTTCAATTGCTGGCTTATGTATATGCCTTATTTTCCATCTCCGGCAAGCTTACTTTATTTGCATTGACTGTTATTCCTGTATCAGCCTTTGTGATTTCACGTATAGTCAAAACGTTGAAAGCGCAAGCTATTGAAGGACAAAAATCATATAGCAACATGATCTCTTTTCTCGATGAGGCCCTATCGGGTGTCCGCATCATTAAAGCATTCAATGCGACGGATTTTGTCAAAAGACGCTTCCATAATGAGAATAGCTACTATGCCAAGATTATGCGGAGGATGGTACGTCGCCAGCAGCTGGGATCACCCGTTTCTGAGCTTTTAGGTGTTGTAATGGTTGCCATTATATTATTGTACGGTGGTCATCTCGTACTGACAGGGCAGGGCGAACTGAAAGCATCGGAGTTCATTGCTTATATCGCACTATTTTCACAGGTTATGCGTCCGGCAAAGGCGTTGACCGATTCGTTTGCTAATATTCATCATGGTCTTGCCGCAGGTGAACGTGTACTCCAATTGATTGATGAGAAAAATGAGGTAGTGGATAAAGAAGGAGCGATAGAAGTACGCTCGTTTCAGGATACTATTGCATTTGACCAGGTTCATTTCGCTTACGAAACTAAAGAAGTATTATCGGATATCAACCTGGAAATAAAAAAGGGACAAACGGTGGCTCTGGTCGGTCCGTCAGGAGGAGGTAAGTCTACATTAGTCGACCTTATACCACGTTTTATGGACGTCAGTGCAGGAGCTATTTATTTCGACGGCAAGGATCTCCGGGATTTGAAACAAGACTCCCTTCGCCATTTAATCGGTGTCGTCAACCAGGAGTCTATTTTATTCAACGATACCATCTTTAACAATATTGCTTTTGCCAATCAATCTGCCACAGAGGAAGAAGTCATTGCGGCAGCGAAAATTGCTAATGCGCATGAGTTTATCGAGAAGTTGAGCAATGGCTATCAAACTAATATCGGCGACCGTGGCTCTAAACTATCGGGCGGACAGAAACAACGTATTTGTATAGCCCGTGCGGTATTGAAAAACCCACCTATCATGCTGCTGGACGAAGCAACATCGGCTTTAGACACCGAGTCGGAAAGATTGGTACAGGATTCATTATATAAACTGATGAAGAACAGGACCACTGTCGTCATTGCCCACCGGCTAAGTACGATACAGAATGCCGATAAAATCGTCGTTATCGACGGTGGACGTGTTGTTGAAGAAGGATCTCACCTGGAACTGATAAACCAAAATGGCCTGTATAAAAGATTGATCGATATGCAACAGTTTGTCGAAGCATAAAGCGATATCCGTCAAATTATCCTATACGTTATGATTGCTTGATTTATAGCGTTAATTTGAGCCTGATCTAGATCTGCGAGTAGAAGATAACTTGCTGTGTTTAATCCAGCCTGATTGCTGTATTACATAATTTTTTGATAAATTTGTACAATAAGCAGGAGAGAGTTTATGAATGCTGAGCAAAAGTTAGGTTTTTTAATAAACAACAAGAATTTAGATGCTGATCTAAAACACATTGCCGGGAAAGTAAAAGAGGGTGAGCGGATTACTTTTGAAGAGGGTGTGACATTGTATGAAAAGGGAGAGTTAAGTTACCTCGGTGTCCTGGCAAATTATATCCGTGAACAAAAACACGGCGACCGTACATATTTTAATCGGAATTTTCATATCGAACCAACGAATGTATGTGTATACGACTGCAAGTTCTGCTCGTATTCCCGTCTTATCAAACAACGTGAAGATGGTTGGGAGATGGATGTTGATGCGATGATGGATGTGGTCAGGAAATATGACGGCGAACCGGTGACCGAGGTACATATCACCGGAGGCGTGGTACCTAAGCAGAATCTGGAATTTTATGCCGAGTTTTTTAAAAGATGTAAAGCCCATCGCCCGGATCTTCATATCAAGGGATTGACGCCTGTGGAATACTATTACATTTTCAAGAAGGCGAAGCTGAGTCATTATGAAGGTTTGAAACACCTTCAGGAATGTGGCCTGGACTCCCTGCCGGGAGGAGGCGCGGAGATATTCCACCCGGAAGTACGGGAAAAGATTGCGCATGATAAATGTAATGCTGAGCAATGGCTGGATATTCACGAGCAGGCACATAAGTTGGGGATGCATACAAATGCTACCATGCTGTATGGACATATCGAAGAATTTTGGCATCGTATAGACCACATGGATCGACTTCGTCAATTGCAGGATCGTACGAGTGGATTTCAGACATTTATACCTCTAAAATTCAGAAATAAAGATAACCAGATGGCGGATGTTCCCGAAGTTTCGGTTATCGAAGATCTGCGTAATTATGCCGTTGCCCGGATATACCTGGACAATTTTGAACATATCAAGGCCTATTGGGCCATGATCTCACGTGATACCGCGCAACTGTCGCTGGCGTATGGTGTGGATGATATAGACGGCACCTTGGACGATACGACAAAGATCTACAGCATGGCGGGGGCTGAAGAACAAAATCCTGCGATGACGACGAAAGAGATCGTTGAATTAATCCGGCATGTCGGCCGCCATCCTATCGAGCGTGACACACTTTACCATGTGGTGACCGATTTCAAAGATGTAGTATTCGAAGAAGAAAACGCACCAAAATATTATGCACTTCCTGTTGTAAATTGATACTATACTTTTATTATTTTGAAGAAGACTTTTTATTTTATCAGACACGGACAGACAGACCTTAATTTACAAGGGATAGTACAGGGAAGGGGCGTCAATACGCCACTCAACGAAAATGGCCGGAAACAGGCAGATGCCTTTTTTGCAGCGTATAAAGATATACCTTTTGACAAAATATACACGTCTACATTACTTCGTACACATCAAACAGTGGAATCCTTCGTGAAAATGGGTATACCACAGGAGGATCTCGAAGGGCTGGACGAGATCAGCTGGGGCATATATGAGGGCAAGCCGCAAGATGAAACTATCATGAGCGGTTTTGAAACTGTCGTGACCTGCTGGCGAAATAACGACCTGGACTATTGTATCGAAGGTGGCGAATCCCCCAATGTATTAGTTGCCCGCCAAAAGGAGGCTGTTGCCTATATGCTGCAACAAAAGGATGAGCAGACCATACTCGTATGTATGCATGGCAGGGCATTGCGTATTCTACTTTGCCACTTGACCGAGACTCCCGTGTGTCAGATGGATGATTTTCCGCACACCAACACCTGCTTGTATATCCTGGAATATGAGGACGGTAAATTCACGATTGTAGACTATTATAATACAGCCCATTTAGCAGATCTTCAATGACCAGAATTAAGATTTCCGCGGTAAGTTATACCAATACGCTACCTTTTCTACAAGGTATACGATCGTCATCTCTTATGGATCAGATAGACTTAAGCCTGGATTATCCGGCAGAGTGCGCCAGAAAGGTTATCACAAATGAAGTCGACATGGGTATTATCCCTGTTGCGGCTCTAATTGATATACCCGATGCGCATATCATAGGTGACTATTGTATCGGAACTGAAGGAAAAGTGGATTCGGTTTTTATCTTCTCCGATAAACCTATAGAAGAAGTTGATTCAATAAAGTTGGATTATCAGTCGAAGACATCCAATGGACTGGCGAGGATACTCCTTAAACATTATTGGAAGCGCGATGTAAGGATCGTACAAGATGGGGAAGCGGATGCCTATGTGCTTATTGGTGATCGTACATTTGGCAAGAAAGGTAAGGTACCTTATGCCTATGACCTTGGTTACTATTGGAAGCAGTTTACAGGTCTTCCGTTTGCTTTTGCCGTATGGGTAGCCAATAGAGAACTACCGCCCGTATTTGTTGCCGGGTTTAACCGGGCATTGGCAAATGGGATAGCCCATGCTGCCGATGTCATCGAAGGTCTCCCGGTATATGAAGATTTCGATTATCTCGATTACCTGACAAATAGCCTGAATTTTCACCTGACAGATAAGAAGCGAGAGGCTATTTCGAAGTACCTGGAGCTGTACAAGGGGTTATGATCCACTTGAGCCGTGGGGGCTTTTACTTTTTTCATAAGTATCTGTCTTCAATTGGCATTCAAGAGCTCACTTCGTTCGGTTTGTCTTGTCAAAAGTTTGCAAAAGCGTGTCGCTTGAATCTTTTGGCTGTGAGGATAGTGCATCCCACTGCTATTGCCAAAATATTCGTAGGCGACATTCTTTATTCGTTGTGCGGTAGTTACTTTATTCTCTCTTTCACAAAAAAGTATAACGTTTGTTTCCTTTGTACGCAGATTATGCGTACATTTACGCAGTTGAAATTGCTTAAAACAGTCAGATATGACCTTCATTGTAACCGCACAGAATGTTGGTTTGCTTCGCCGTAAGTAGTTGACAGCTCAGGTGTAGAAAAGCTTTGCACATAAATACGAATTAAAGATAACATTGAAGTTATGGCAACATTGATTAACGACAGAATAGATGTCCGGATAAACAAAGAGCATAAAGAGCTGATTAAATTTGCTGCAGAAGTGAGCGGGTATAAAAGTGTATCTGAATTCATCGTCAATGTCATTAGCAGAGAGTCGAAGCGGATTTTGCAAGAAGATGCAAAACTGTTGAAGACGATAGAGGACAAGCGTATATTCTTTAATGCATTAATGAACCCTCCTGCTCCCAACGGAAGGCTAAAATCAGCATTAAAGGATTACAAAAAGTTTTTTAATGAGGATGAGAAGCCAGTTGCTGACAAAGGAGCATAACAGAACAAACTTTACCTGTGGTAATGAAGCTTTGGATCGATATCTCGCTAAGTTAGCCATGCAGGATATCAAAAGGAACCTCGCCGCTTGTTATGTCATTACGGACAATGATAGCAATGAAGTCCTGGCATATTATACGTTGTCTTCTTTTATCGTGGAACGACATGATATACCGGAAGATTTCACTAAACTCTCAAAATTGCCCTATGCCGATCTGCCCGTATTTATGATCGGTCGGTTAGCGGTTCATAAGGATCATCAGGGTAAGGGTATAGGAGGTGCAACATTGATAAGTGCGTTTAAGCAGGCATTACATATTAAGGAGCAGATTGGTTGTTGTGCGGTAGTGGTAGACCCTAAGGATGAAGATGCCGAGAGATTCTACATAAAACACAGTTTTATTAAACTATCGAACTCCCGTAGGATGTTTCTGCCGATGGCAACTATTGAAAAATTGCTTAAGGATTAATCGTAACAATTCTATCGTTCCCTTGCCCTTTTAGCTTAAGATATTTAATTTTAGACCTTATGTACCGAAATGAAGATTTTGATGTTATTGTTGTTGGCTCTGGGATAAGTGGTAGTTGGGCGGCCAAGGAATTTTGTGATAAAGGTTTTAAAACATTGATCGTCGAGCGGGGGAGGATGGTGAAGCATATCAAGGACTATCCGACAGCTAATATGGATACTTGGGAATTTGAACATCGAAACCGGACGACGCGGGCTGACATAGCTGCAAATCCTGTTGTTGGGGCACATTATGCCTTTAATGAGTCTACATCGCATTTTTATATGCATCCTGGCGAACAGGACTATATTCAGGAAAAACCCTTTCAATGGATACGAGGCTACCAGGTGGGCGGCAAATCCCTCCTATGGGCAAGGCAGACGCAGCGCTGGAGCGACTACGAATTCGATAGCCCGAAACGTTTTGACTACGGTGTAGACTGGCCTATACGTTATAAAGATATTGCGCGTTGGTATACACATGTTGAAAATTTCATAGGGATATCCGGTGCCCGGGACGGTATAGACAATATGCCGGATAGTGAGGTTGTGGGTGCCTTTGAGATGAATGCTGTCGAAAAACATATCGCTACATCTATCCGGGAAAACTATAGGGATCGACAAGCTATCATCGGGCGGTGTGCCAACCTGGCCGAACTGGGTGAAGAACAACGCCGGCAAGGCCGCACAAAGTGTATGGCACGAAGTCTATGCGAGCGTGGCTGTCCTTTTGGTGGCTATTTTAGTTCCAACGCGTCGACGTTACCGCATGCGGAAAAAACAGGTAACCTCACGATTGTTACAGATGCTGTGGTTGACCAAGTCATCTACGACGAAAAGGCACAAAGGGCTGTAGGCGTGAGTGTGATCAACACCAAAGATCGTTCAAAAAGGATATATACAGCAAGAGTCATATTTTTGAATGCAGCAACACTCAATTCGAACCTTATCCTTTTAAATTCCAGATCGGAATCTTTTCCTCAGGGGTTAGGTAACACGAATGGCCTGCTCGGTAAGTATATCACTTTCCACAATTACCGGGGACGTATACAGGCCACAATGCCGGGCTTTGAAGACAAGTACTATTACGGACGGCGGCCTACACAGTTATTTATACCCGCATTTAAAAATATACATACAGATACTGCAAATTTCCGTGGAAGCTATCTGATTGCATTCAGTGCGCACCGTGAAAGCTGGGGTAAGAATGTGGGGAACCTAGGCCTGGGAGCAGCCTTTAAGGAGGCATTATCCGAGGCCGGTAACTGGCGGGTTTCCATGCAGCTGCAGGGTGAAGTACTACCCCGTGTGGACAACCATGTACGGTTGAGTGATACCAAGGTGGATAAATATGGCATTCCACAATTGATTACTTCAGTGGATTATGACCAGAATGATATCGATATGATGGAAGACTTTTTCAAAGAAGGGGAGGATATGCTGGCAAAAGCTGGTTGTCGTGACATCGTTGCCATCGATCAGCATGAAGCGTTTGGCCGGCAGCCGGGGCTTGAAGTACATGACATGGGCGGCGTTCGGATGGGCAACGATCCGAATACGTCTTTATTGAATGCTTACAACCAGATGCACGAGTGCAAAAATGTCTTTGTGACAGATGGTGCATGCATGATCAGTACAGGCAACCAAAACCCATCGCTTACTTTTATGGCATTAAGCGCACGGGCGGCAGATTATGCTGCGGCACTTATGAAAGCAGGGGAGATCTGATTAAATCCCCATTTCTTTTAGTATGAACTGTGCATTGTCAATCTTGTCGGCGATCCACAGCACATAGCGTATATCAACACCGATAGATCGACTGTAGCTTTCATTCCACGCGAAGTCGTTTATTGTAGCTTCATAGGCACGGTCAAAGTTCACCCCTACAAGCTCACCATAAGCATTCATGATAGGAGAACCGGAATTCCCACCCGTGGTGTCCATATTGTATAAGATATTGACCGGTACATCATTGATTTCCTTTTTATAGTAAGCGCCGAAGTTTTTCGCTAACCAAGCTTCTTTAATAGTCTGAGGATAACGGAATTCGTCACTGCCACTATTTCCTTTCTCTATCAGTCCACCGATAGAGGTAAAAGGCGACATATAGGTCGCGTCGGCGGGACTATAGCCTTTGATACGACCGAAGGTCAGGCGCAAGGTGGAATTCGCGTCCGGAATAAAGTTTTTGGACTGGTAGATTTCTTTTACAGCGACGTAGTCTGCCATAAGCTTATTCAATACCCCCTCACGCCGTGTCAGCTTCCCATCAAATTTTTTGCTTTCTTCATCCAACTTCTGCTGAAGGGCCAACAGCTCATCGCGGTAAGCAAGTAGGGAGGATGCACTGTTTAATACATCCGTAAAAAGCTTGTTCTTGTCGTTTAGCTTGGAATGGACAATCGTTTCAGCAATATATGCTTCGGCGGCATCGCTATTTGGAAAACCTTTTTGCTGGATAGTGAGGATAGTATTTTCGTCCTGAAAGTTGTAAGCCAGTGCAAAAAGATGTTTGCCGATATTCTCATCAACCTTTGCATGGTAGCTTTCATAGATTTTATCGAGTTGTTTCTTAACAGTTGCAATGTTATAATCGAACAATTGCTTTTGGAGGCCGCGAGTAGATTGTTGCGCTATGGCTTCCTGGAAAGTACGTATGATATGGGCTACCTGCATGCTACGGATACCGGAATATAAATTGTTGAACCAGAGTTCTTTTTCCGCATCTTGAAATACCTGCTTATAATGCGTGTCTATGTCTTGCATAAGCGTACCATATGTCGCCTTTAAATCAGGACGGCTGGCAATAAACTGTCCTAAAGCTTCGTCCTCCTGACGTTTTTCTTCGACCAGGTCAATATTACGCAGACCTCTTAACTTGCCGCGATAATTCTTCATCACGTTCGCATTACGCTTGATACGTGTCGCCAGGGCCAATTCGACCGCTTTATCGGTTTTCCCCGCATTATGTAACTGTTGGTTTTCAAAATCGTACAGTTCCGACGTAAAGGGAAGCAGGTATTGTTGTTGGTATTCCAGGTATCGATAAGGTCGGTGCCGGAAAGTTCGCCCCGGATACCCTAATATAAAAACAAAATCATCCTCATCTACACCTTTAGGGTTAACATGAAGATATTTTTTGGGCGTATAGGGTACGTTATCTTTGGAATACTTGGCCGAGGAACCGTCAGGAGCCACGTACGCCCGTAGAAAAGAGAAATCTCCCGTATGCCGGGGCCATACCCAATTGTCCGTTTCGCCACCAAATTCACCGATATCCTGTCGGGGAACATACACCAGGCGAACATCCTCAATGGTTTTATACCGAAAGAGTACATAGCTCTTGCCCATAAACATTTCCGATACTTCTGCTTTTATCGTAGGGTCCTCCCGTTCGGCTTCCTGTGCCAGTTCAGCTCTCTTCCCGTTGATGAGCTCGATACGTTCTACGGGATCCTTAACCTGTGCTACAGCCGAAAGTATTTTATCGGACACATCCTCATACGATTCAGTAATGCGGATAGTTAGTCCCTGCGCTTCAATTTCCTGCTCATGAGAACGGGCTACAAATCCGTTTTCCAGATAATTATGTATTGGTGTCGATGCCAGCTGCACAGCACTGAAAGCACAATGGTGATTCGTGATGACCAAACCGTTCGGCGAAACAAATGAACCTGTACATCCGCTCACCCTGACCAGTGCGTCGACAAGACTGATTTGCCCGGGATTGTAGATATCTTTTTCGCTGATTTTAAGACCTGCTTTCTTTAATCCTGCACGATTCAGTTCACTCAATGGAAACATACCCTCATCAGGAGCGTAAGTAGGGAAACTAAAAGCTGCTAATCCAAAACAGGCAATTAATACGAAAATCTTTAAATGGCTATTCATATCTCGACTTTTTTTCAAAAATAGCGATTTTTTGTATTTAAATTTACAACATGACATTAGTCCAACTTGAATATATTGTAGCCGTAGACACCTATAAAAGCTTTGTGTCCGCTGCTGAAAAATGTTTCGTCACGCAACCTACATTAAGCATGCAGATCCAAAAGCTGGAGGATGCGCTGGGTGTTAAAATATTCGACCGTAGTCGACAACCCATAGTGGCTACAGAGATAGGAACGCAGGTGCTTCGTCAGGCACGCATCATCCTTCGGGAAAGCCAGAAGATACAGGAAATCATCCAGGTGGAAAAAGGCGAGGTGTCAGGGGAGCTCAAAGTGGGCGTTATCCCGACTATTGCACCTTATCTGATGCCTGATGTCATCATGGCTTTCATGAAAAAATATCCTAAAGTACAGCTCCAGATATGGGAACATACGACGGAACGGATCATCGAGGAGCTCAAGAATGGTTTCTTAGATTGCGGGCTACTGTCGACACCCTTAGGCGAAAGTGCCATACAGGAACAGCCATTGTTTTATGAGACATTTGTCGCGTATGTATCGGACGAGAGTGAACTGTATAAAAAGAAGATGCTGGTACCTGAAGATATTGCCCAGGAGAAACTTTGGTTACTCAATGAGGGGCATTGTATGCGGGGACAGGTTTTGAGTCTTTGCAGTTACCGGCATAATCAGTCTTCTTCCGGAAGCTTTGAATACAATACCGGTAGTGTCGAAACACTAAAGCGTATGGTAGATCTGAACTCTGGAATAACAATACTGCCCGAATTGAGTATCGCCAACTACGACGAAGACCAGCTGGCACATGTCAGGTATTTCAAGTCACCCGAGCCTGTCCGTGAAATAAGTATAGTGACCACAAAAAACTATGTCAAAAAGCATGCGGTCACCTCCTTGAAGGATGAGATATTGCGTGTAGTTCCCGAACGATTTAAAACAAAGAAGAAAAAGGACGTCATGGGATTCGACTTATAATTACCGCAAATTAAAATGGACCTCTTTCGTATCCCTGGAATTAGGCCCTATCATTAATTTGAATTCACCGGGTTCGGACACAAATGCTAAATCGGCATTATAAAAGCGAAGATCTTCTTCAGTCAGGACGAATTGTACGGTTTTAGTTTCCCCCTTTTTTAAGAAAACTTTCTGAAATCCTTTTAACTCCTTAACCGGACGCGTGACACTGCCAACAACATCCTGTATATATAACTGAACAACTTCCGCGCCATCGTAGTTTCCGGTATTACTTACGGTTACCGAAGCGACAAGTTCGTCGCTTTGACGTATGCTATCCTTATTGAGCCGGATATCTCCATATTGGAATGTGGTATAACTCAAACCATAACCAAACGGATACAGCGGATCATTGTCGATGTCAAGATAGTTACTTCTGAATTTCTGAAACCATTTTGCATTTCCCAAGGGCCGCCCTGTATTTTTATGTGCATAATAGAGGGGAATTTGCCCTACATTTTTGGGAAAAGTAGCTGTGATCTTGCCGGAAGGGTTCACATCTCCAAACAAGACATCTGCTACAGCTTTGCCGGTTTCGGTACCTCCAAACCATACATTCAGTATCGCTGGCACATGTGCATCTTCCCAGGCAAGCGTAAGTGGTCGGCCCGTAAATAAAAGCAATACGACAGGTTTGCCGGTGTCAAGCAAAGCCTTAAGAAGTCTTCTTTGCGTTGCAGGAATATCAAGCTCCATACGGCTGGAACTTTCTCCCGACATCTCCGAAGCTTCACCTAGCGCTGCTACAATGATGTCGGCCTGACGTGCCGTCTGTAGGGCTTCATGGATAATCTCCTCCTCGGATCTGCCGTCGCGAGGAATCGTGCGTCCAAACATCGTGGCACGTTCCTGATATTCCGGATCATCCATTAAATTGCTGCCCATATGCGTTACAATCTGCACTTGGTTGCCTACAACAGACTTCATTCCTTCCACCAGGGAAGGTGTATTGGCCAGGTCGGCACTGACGCTCCATGTGCCGGGCATGTTGGGACCTGAATTGGCCAAAGGACCTATGACAGCTATGGTACCTTGTTTTTTCAAAGGTAAAAGCTGCTCATCATTTTTTAAAAGAACAAATGACTGCGTAGCCGCTTGCCGTGCCTTAACCAAGTGGGCTGCTTTCAATATTTCCGTCCTGGCACGCTCTTCATCACAATAGCGAAAAGGATCTTCGAATAATCCCAATTTATATTTCATTTCCAGGATATACCGACAGGCCGAGTCAATACGTCCTTCGCTGACCTTACCCTCTGCTACCGACTTTTCCAATGTCGTTAGAAAACCTTCACCCACCATATCCATGTCTAAACCAGCATTCAATGCTAAGGCCGAAACTTTTTGCAGATTGCCAAGCCCATGATCGATTAGTTCGTTAACTGCCGTATAATCTGAGATGATTGCGCCATCAAATCCCCATTGTCGCCTGAGCACATCGCTAAGAAGCCAGGCATTAGCTGTAGCAGGTATTCCGTTGATATCATTAAAGGATGTCATGATGCTGCCTACGCCGGCATCTACGGCAGCTTTGTAAGGAGGAAGGTATTCATTATACATACGGTGAAGACTCATGTCCGTGGTATTATAATCCCGGCCGGCTTCAGCAGCTCCATAGAGTGCAAAATGTTTTACGCAGGCCATCATCGTGTTGTATGCTGATAAGTCGTTGCCCTGGAGGCCTTTCACCATAGCGGCAGCTATTTTCGAACTCAGATACGTGTCTTCGCCTGAACCCTCCGAAATGCGTCCCCAGCGAGGATCCCGTGAAATATCGACCATAGGAGAAAAGGCCCATTGGATACCATCTGCCGTAGCTTCAACAGCCGAGATACGGGCAGTTTCTTCGATTAGGTCTAAATCCCAGGAGGCGGCAAGAGCCAATGGAATAGGAAAGACCGTACGATAGCCATGTATAACATCCATACCAAATAGGATAGGGATTTTTAACCTGGAGTGATTTACGGCAATTTCCTGTGTTTTCCTGATTTTTGAAGGACCACTCATGCTGAATATGCCGCCGACTTTCCCTTCTTTGATCTTATTTTCTACATCTGTGGACACAACAGCACCGGTTGTCGCTTCTCCCGCAGTCACCAGGTTGAGTTGCCCGATTTTTTCGGACAAGGTCATTTTTTGAAGAAGTGCATTGATGAATGCATCCATCTGTTGATCTTGGGCGTAGGTATTATACCATGCTGCTCCTATTAAACTGACGATGAGAATGATTCTTTTCATGGCATTGCTACTTAAGGTGCGGTGATTGAAATCCAAGCTTTTTAAGCCCCGTTTGTATTTCCGGAGCCTGCATAAATAAATTCCAGATCAACTGTGTACGATAGTTTTCGATCATAACGACGATCGGCCCCTGGTCGATGGCCAGGTAACGTTGCGGAAACCAATTGTCGGTTTCGCTATATGCATCGTAGAAGCCGTATTTTCCCCATACTTTTTCCTGTAAGTTGTTGAAAAGATAGTTTGCGAACGAAATGCTTTCGTCTGGTGTATAGGGTATGGAAGATAGCGCCGCCGTGGGTGTGATCACGCCATGATCATTATCAGGATGATGGGCTTGGTATCCTTTGGTGGAATAGCTTGCTGTCCAGCCCCAGCCTTTGTCCTTTCCATATCCTTTGAAGTGTCCGGGGTTAGCTTCAGCATGGGCAATGTTAATTTTCGTGTGATTGACTGCTACTTCCCAATAATCGGCATACTGATCTTTTAAACCCTTGGGATCCAATCCCAGGAAGGAATAGTGTTCCCAAAATAGAGGTCCAACCTCACCCTCACGTGCATTATGCTTAATACCTAATGGAATATCATATTTGGTTGCTGACGAACGAATGCCGCCAGACCGTGCCCAACCCTCGTGGTAGACCTTTGGACCAATAGGGTGAGTGGGAGAGGACGCCGCCAATATGTAGGCAATCAGACACTCGTCAAATCCTTGTATGGGATGCTTCATGGCAAAGTCGTGTGTCGGACTCCAATGCCAGTACAACACATTGTCACCATTCGTATAATGATGCCAGTCGATTTCTTTCCAGAGGGCATCGGCCTTTTGTGCGATAGCTTTTTGTGCAGCATCGCCATCTTTATAATACTCTCGTACTATAATCAGTGCCTGAGTGAGAAAGGCTGTCTCGACGATATCGCCACCATCATCTTTGTCACTGAATGCTTTTGCCTTGCCCGTCTCTCCGTGGTACCAGTGTGCAAAAGCTCCTTTAAACCGATCTACCTTGTCGAGGTAGTCCATGATATGTTCCAGGCGTTTTTCTCCTTCGGCCTTTGTAATAAAACCCCGTTCCATGGCGGTTATAATACCCATAATACCAAAACCACTACCACCGATCGTGATGACGTTTTGATCATTTTGGGGATACTCACCATCTAGGTGGATACGTTCTCTGGCCAGGCCCGAAGTGGGTTCGGCACCTTCCCAAAAATAGTGGAAAGTCTGTTTTTGGATAAGAGTGAGTAAAGAGTCCGTAGATACCGACTCTTTACTTTTTGCGGATCCGTTTTTTCTTTCTTTTAAATCACTACAACTTATTAGAAGGATTGCGCTGGTAATAAAGAAAGTTAGTGAGATGATGTTGCAGGATTTTATTGTCATATCTTTTTTAATTTAATGGTTGAATACGCATCGCATTGATGTAAAAGAATTTGTTTGCATGCGTATTGTTAGGCCCTGCAGTCACTGTTATAGTTATTTCTCCATTACTATTAGGTGTGACGGCAGCCGGGGCGCATACTACCGGCGGGTGAGCAGGTGGCGTTGTCGATGTAAGTACAGTTACGGTGCTTGTATTTGCTCCCTCCGCAATGAAGGCGGTCTCCCTGGCATTGACATCACCTCCTTCGCGCGATCCATAGTAACACAATTCATAAGATTTATTGGGATCAAGTCCATACAGTTTAAAGATGCCGTTTGCATAAGTTACATTGTTCCAAGGTAAAGCATGGCCAAAGAAAGATCTTCTTGCTACCGATTCCGGTATTGAAAAAGGTGTAGAGCTGTTGTACGGAACACCATTTGTATTGACTCCATTGAATCTTTCGAGCATGGTATAAGATATTCCGGTAAATTCACCATTGATATCTATCAGGTTCGAAATACTGAAACCCACGGTGTTTCCCGTAATACCATTCCATCCATTGACGCCCACTGCCTGACCAAAATCGAGATAGATAGGGTCTGTAAATTCGAAACTACCTCCCCAGTCTTTGTAATCGACCATATCGGTTACGGACGAAGGCTGTGCCATAGCCATATGTGCGGCTTGCTGTCCTATTTCGGCTTCATAAGCCGACATACCGGCAGGTACATACGTGTTGCCTACTACGCTTTGGCCTGTCAATACTTCGAACCAGACACAGGCGGCTGTATATCGGCCGATAGTTGGATTTAGATGGTATCCGTCACTGGTTACATTGTCCCCGATGATGCTGGTCCGCACATTTTGTATGGCTGTACCTGCGGGAACAATCGCATCGATTGCGACGAGGTCTTTGGCTCTATTGACGGCATCGACAATGGCCGTATACATCGTCATTTGATTATTGTTATAGTTGGCAAATCCCGCATGGGTAGATGTCTGTGCGTACGCCCAAGTCTGATGATACAGAAATTTAGCCTCCGGATTTTTTGCTCGAGGAGCAACATATTCATAGACAAAGGGTAAATATTTCTGGATGGAGTCGTAAAGACCTGAGTACTGGCTTACTTCCTGAAAGCTAATATGCGTCCAGTTTTCATCAGCCAATGCGCGGTGTATACTTAAACCTGCTGTGGTGGTCTTCTCGCCGTCACGATCGATTTTCCGATAACTATAAGCATTGTTGTTTTGTCGTATATTTCCGGCATGTTGTGCGAGAGAAGCTCCACTGACGTATAGATTTCCGATGGTCATGGGGATGCCGGCAGCTTGTGCCAATCTCGATAGATGCGTTTCTAAAGCGTCTTCCGAAAAACTGTTGCCGATAGCAAGTACGCGGATACTACCATCATCTGGTGGATCAGGAACAATTTCGCGCATTTCGGGTCGCTCCATCTTTTGACAGGAGCTGAATATCAGGGTGCTGGTCATGATGCTCAACAGCATCATCAGACCGATATATAGATGTTTTTTCATT
This sequence comes from Sphingobacterium sp., assembly GCA_040392845.1. Taxonomy (GTDB): domain Bacteria; phylum Bacteroidota; class Bacteroidia; order Sphingobacteriales; family Sphingobacteriaceae; genus Sphingobacterium. The sequence continues at coordinate 27,907 of JBEBVG010000006.1, forward strand.
TCTAAGGATTATTTAATGCGTCATATAAAAGATTAAAGATAATCTGGATTCTGTTTCAATACGCCGCCCGATTTGTCAACTTCTGGCTGTGGAATAGGGAAGAAGCGTTTGCGTAGCTGATAGTTAGTATGGCCGGCAGCCTGCATGGTCTGCACATCAATATTCCAACGGATCAGATCGTAAAAACGTTCGTTCTCCATGCCCAGCTCCACCTGCCTTTCATGGCGTATAGCCTGACGAAGCTCATCCTGATCGCGGGTGGTCACTTCCGGCAAGATGGTGGCGTTGCTACCGCGTGCCCTTGAGCGCACTTGCTCCAGGTAATCCAATGCTAAATCAACATTGGCTTCTCCGCCTATTTCATTGGCGGCTTCGGCCGCAAGCAGGACAATGTCAGCATAGCGGATAATACGCACATTAAACCATCGTCCAAAGCGACTATTATATTTTTCTCTCAAAGCCGGATTAGTATAAACCTTCTTGTTCCAGTACGGACGTATCGGGTTAGCCGGTATCACTTCATTATAAGGTGTGTTGAGTGTCCCACTAAACAGAAGTGTAGCTTCCCGACGAGGGTCTCCTGTCTCGTAAGCATCTGCCAATCGTTGATTGGGCACATTCCAGCCCCAACCTAAGTCGAAAGCACCCGAACCTCTAACACCTTGTCTACTGACCCATGTTACCCCAAAATCCTGCACACCATCAAACAATGCCTGTATCTCGAAAATAGATTCCTTGCTATTTTCACTTTCTTCCCGGAAGATCATGTTGTACGGTACGCTCAGGTCGTATACTTTCGAATTGATGATCTCCTGTGCGGAACTTAGTGCCTCACTATAGCGCTGACGAGCCATAAAGGTTTTGGTTTGCACAGCCAATGCGGCACCGCGTGTGATTCGTCCCGGAAAACCAACCCAAGTATCGGGTAGTGAAGCAACAGCTTCCCGTATGTCGGCATCAATGAAGTCGTATACCTGTGCAATGGTAGATTTTGGCCGGACAGCAGAAGCTTGGTCCGTGATACGGAAATCGATGATGGGAACTTCACCAAATGTCCGTACCAAGTTGAAATAAGCCCAGCCGCGGAGAAATTTCGCCTCACCAATATTGGCCTGTGTACCGGGAGTGATTTCGATAAGCGAATCGGCAGCTACAATGACATTATTGGCCAGATTAATCAAAGCATAGTGGCCCGACCAATAACTGTTGACAAGCCAATGATCCAAGGGATAATTGAACTCATCATAAATAGGGCCGGCAGCGGCATAATCACCTTCGTTGCTGCCCAGATTAGCATCATCCGAACGGATATTGTGAACGGCTGCATAGGGTAAGCCGCTTGTGGCTTCACTACGAAGGCCGGAATAAGCTGCAAAAACCAACTCTTCCAATGAACCGGTAGGTAACTCATCTTCGGTAAACCGTCCTTTAGGTTTGATATCCAGCCAGTCTTTGCCACAGCTCACCGTGAGCATCAAGCCTACCAAAGAAAGGATCAGTATCATTCTATTTTTATTATTATTTGCTTTCATGTCTGTCAGGATTTCATTTTAAAAATTCATATTCAATCCAAAGGTATATACGGCCGGAACCGGATATGTACCGTTGTCTACACCAAACGAAATGGCACTACCACCAATCTCTGGTGTAAAACCTGTATTTCTGGAGAGCGTAAACATATTTTGTGCATTCAGGAACAATCGCAGGTTTTTCAACCGTAATTTTGAAACACTTGCTTGCGGAAAGCGGTAAGCCAACGTGACATCCCGGAGGCGGAAGAAACTACCATCTTCTATGAAATAAGAAGAATATTCCCTGTTTGTGCTACGACCTTCATCCAATATCGGTTCCCAGTTACTCGTACCGGGACCGTTCCACCGTCCTAAGCGGTCTTGCAGAAAGTTGTATGTCGCAAACTGGTTCTTATTCCATGTACGTAAAATCTCGTTACCGTATACACCCTGGAATTCGAAACCGAGATCAAAGTTTTTATAGGCCGTGGACAATGAAATACCATAAAAGAAATCGGGAGTCGGGTTTCCGATGATGGTCCTATCGTCCACATCAATGCGTTCAGTACCACCGTCCGGATTGGTTGATATATTACGAAAGCGGATATCGCCCGGACGAAAAGCACCACCCCCAAAGCCATTTTCCACCCCAAACTGATTAATCTCAGTCTGCGTTTGAAAGATTCCATCATGTATCAAGCCATAAAAAGATGCTATCGGATAACCTTCTGTAGTCCTTGACGCGCCATCAAGAATACGATATCCTTTTGTCGAAAGCGCTTTCACCATGTTCTTTACGGTCGTAATATTTCCACCGAGAGATACAGACCAGTCATCGGCGAGGTTCTGATTCCATCTCGCGGAGGCTTCTATCCCCTTATTTTCAACATTACCTAGATTTTGCAATCCCGGTATGGAACCGAACAATCCCGGTACCCTTGTCATTACGCCGTCTGTATTTTTGTAGTAGTATACGGCTTCGATAAATAGTCTGTTTCGTAGGGCGGCCAACTCAAATCCAGCCTCCCAGCTTTCAACGACCTCCCAATGTAAATTAGGATCCGCGATGTATTCGGGGTTATATGCCGGTACAAGTTCATCGCCAAATACGACCGAATTTCCCGCTACCAAGAGTGGATACATTGGATAGCGATTGCTTCCGCTGAGATTTTGGTTTCCCAGAGAACCCCATGAACCACGAATTTTCAGGTTATTGATGGCGGTTTGATCTCGCATGAAGTCCTCTGCTGTAACTACCCATGCTCCGCCGAAAGCATAGAAATTTTGCCAGGGTTTACCATTCTTTGCAAAAGCGGAACTCCCATCACGACGGAAAGAAGCATTAATCAAATACTTGCTATCGTAGTTGTACAAAGCCCGTGCTAAATAAGATAAGGTACGGAATTCCCAGCCGGTTCCACCCCCGCTTTGCCTGAGTTGTGGAGCGATACTCACATACCAATGGTCAGGATCATTAGGAATCTCCATTCCGTTTCCTTGTGTTCTACGTGCAGTCACAGCTTCCATACCCTGCATATAGGTCGTGTACCCTAATAGCCCGGTGATGTTGTGCTTGCCGAAGGAGTTTTTATAGTTTAACAACCAGTCCGTCTGGTATTTGTAATAGTTGTTTTGTTCCTGACCAATGGCAGTTTCTTGATTTCCCACTATTTCGGCTTTATTTTCTGCAGTAATTTCTGGATTGTACTGGGCGACTATTCCTTCATAATTTCTGAAGGTATTGAATCCAAGGTCTGCTGAAAGGTTGACTCTGAAGTTGAAATTCTTTAGAAAGTCGACTTCCGCAAAACCATTTGTGACAATGCGGTAGTTCAAGCCAATATTGGAATCTTTTCGCTCCTCGATAGCCAATAGGGGATTATATACTTGTATTCGTTGAAAATCAGGCATGGTATGATATAAGTCGTACTCTTCATTATAGATAGGAGCAATAGGTGCCGCCAATATCGCACCAAATACGCCTCGTTCGACGGGTAGTTGTGCACGATAGCCATTTAGGACAATTCCCGTACGGAAATTGTCCGTCAGCTTAAGTTCATCGACGACATTGAACGTAAATTGTCTGTGTCTTTCGTGGTGGATGATTCCTTCATCATGTGAATATCCCAACCCCATCCGGAAGCTGTTGCGCTCTGTGGCGCCACTCACGCTAAGATTATTATAGTTGAGTATACCATTTTGGAATATCTGATCCTGCCAGTCCGTATCACCTGTCCAGTAGGTATAATCATAGGGGGTATTCCCCTGGTTAAAGCGTTGCTCATCATACAGTTCTTTAAACTGCGCTGCATTCGCCATTTTCATCCGGTGATTGACATCCTTTATACCTACACGCGAACTGAAATCAAAATTCAGCTGACCTGATTTGGCTCTTTTGGTCGTGATGGCAATGACACCATTAGCACCACGTACACCGAAGATAGCTAAAGATGATGGATCTTTAAGTACTTCGATACTTTCGATATCACTGGGGTTGAGAAAGTTGATATTGTCGTTCAGCAGCCCGTCCACGACATATAGCGGTTTAACAGAGTTGATCGAGTTCGTACCCCGGATACGGATATCGGGCTCTTGTCCCGGCCTGCCCGAGTTGGTGACTTGCAGACCGGCGACTTTTCCCTGTAGGTTAGCTACTGGATTCGTACCAGGTCTATCGACGATTTCGTCGCCTTTAATCTGGGTAATGGATCCGGTTAGGTCTCGTTTGCTGGCCGTACCGTATCCGATGACGACCACTTCTTCCAAACTTTCACTTTCTGACTCCAGAAAGACACTTACCTGGGTTTGATTACCTACAAGAAGTGCTTGCCGGTGATAACCAATGTAGGTGATGACGAGCGAATCTGTAGGTGAAGCCTGTATGCTAAAACTACCCGTACCGTCGGTCTGTGTAGCATTGGTCGTTCCTTTTACAACAACAGAAGCCCCCGATATCGTATTCATCGACGTCATGTCTTTGACGACACCCTGCACCAATGATTGTGCATGGACAACACTTGTTAAAAGGATAATTTGTGCTATGGTAATTAAGTTCCTCATAAAAATGTTTTTATAGTTTATAAACAGTTATAGCGATTGGTTACGCTAAACAAATATTGTGATGTATTCTCTTCTTTAAAAAAAAACCAAATTCACATTAATACTACAAGAACATTTTCGACAAAAATTCGTTCAGGATTTTTTTACAATATATTTAATTTCAGGTATTTACAGTATGGCGATTTGTGTAAATAACGAGGGTATGTACTAAAACGCGCTGTTAATGATGAGAGGTAATGATGTAGTGTTTTACCACTCCAGGAGAAACTCAGTAAGGTTTTTATCGGTTGGTATGGCCAGTTTTTTGCGCAATCGGTACCTTCTGATCTCAACACCCCGCGTAGTAATGTTCAAAAGGGAAGCAATTTCCTTGCTTGACATGTTCAATCTCAGATATGCACAGAGCTTAAGATCATTGGGGACAAGCTCAGGATATTCTGCTTTCAGCTTCTTGAAGAAATTTTCATGGGCTTCATTAAAGCTCTTTTCGAAGATGTCCCAATCTCTATCGTCATTATGTGCATCTTCGATCAATTTATTGATCTTCCGTAATTCTTCTTGTCCGAGCTTATTACCTTTCGCATCTTTCAGTTCCCTTAGTTCCGCATGGAGATTATTCAACATTTCATTTTTGTAAATGATATTTGTTGCCGCATTTGCCAGCTCCCGGCTTTTGATCGTTAATTCTTTTTCAAGCTGCTTGTTTTTTAGTTTAATGAGTTTCTGCTCATTGATTTCAGTTTCCCGGGCAATAGCTGCCTTTTGCTGTTCGAGGAGACGTCTCCGCAGTTGAAATTGTTTCTTTTGTTGCCAGGAGATATACTTCTTTCGGCTTATCAATAAAATACCCGTCAACAGCAATAAATAGACTAATAGGGCCATCCAGGTAAAATACCACGGTGTCTGAATGACAAAATCCAGTTCAGAAACTGCCGATTCACGACCGTCAGCAGATCTCGCCCTAATCTTGAATGTATATTTCCCGAAGGGTAGATTTGTAAAGTCTTTGTAGGTAAGATTATCCCATAACGACCAGTTGTCCGAATAGCCTTCCAGCATATATTGATAGGAAATGGGAGAGGAGCTATAATATGGTGCGGCAAAAGCTATGCGTATGCTATTCGCTTTATAAGGTATACTGATTTCTTCTTCATCGATGATACGGTTGTCATGATGAATATCCCAGACTTGGGAAATAACCGGAGGAGGAACATGAGCTTTTGTGTCCGTCGGATGATCATTATATATGGAAAAACCATTGTCAAGCCCCATGAGAAAGAATTCCTGATTAATTGGGATAATATTCTCATAAAAATTCATCATCCTGTTCTTCAACAGACTTAACGAGGTTGAATCGACCTGGATCGTCCCGTTTTTTTCAAAGATAACTTTGGCGATGTACGACTTGTTGACGAACCAATATTGTGAAGGACTTTTCGGAATTATTTTATTCGACAGGCTAAATGATCCCAAATGTTTATTCAGCTCATGATGGGGTTTGAATTTTTTTAAGATATCATCATAATAGAACAGGCCGGAATCTGTCGTGAACACTATATTATTTTCCAGATTGAAAGCACCGAGAAACCGTATATTTTGTACTGAAGTATCCTGATACGTGCTTGTTCTGACCGTTAACCTATCCAGGGATTTGTCAAAAGAAATGAGACTAACTTTATGCCCGTTGCCTATCCAATAGTCATATGTATCTCTACCGGTGATGAAGCGTACAGGTTCATTGAGTTCGGGATATCTTTTTATAAATTGGATAGTTGGTCGGGTGGTAAATTTAGCGATTCCCGTATAATTACCTTGTAAAAAGTAAGGCGTTGACGAATTGGCTGTAAAGGCCCATCCGCCTGTTACCGAGGAGATCTTGGAGAGTCCTCCCTCATCGATCAAAAAGGTGCCATCATTATGTCCACAAAGCAACTTTCCATCGATTACTGTCAATGACCATACCTGCCCTTCGGAGTTTGGTATAAGCTTAAAATCAAATGAGTCAAACGTGTGCAGGCCATTCCAGCGGCTGGCGAAAAGCCCCTGGTTGGTACCAAGGTAGATGCTTCCTTTGTAGAGGATGGAAGTATACACCGTCCCGATGTCACCCGACAGATCGGTGTAAAAATAGAGCGGTGAATTGATCTCAATACGATCGATACCATTGTCTAGGCCTACCCATATATTATTTTGATTGTCTTTCGCGATGCTTAGCACCGTATTGTTCTGCAGTCCATTGTTTTTATTGACGTGCTGCACAATCTCTCCCTTTTTATTGACGATGACCACTCCGTCCTGTATAGTACCAAATGCATATTGACCATCATATAAATATAGGCCATTGTTGATCTGTGCCCTGGCCAGTAATTTATTGGCATCTGTGTTCCAGGGATTAATTGCCCCATCCTTATCCATAGTAAACAGTCCGTGACGTGCAGTTCCGATGAGATAGGTTAACGAATCGAATGGAAGGATACATAGTATATTTTTTCCCTTTAACTTATCTTTGTCTTTGACTGCTTGTAATTGTAGACCCTGGAGCAAGTGAAGACCCGACGGAAGCTGTTCGAAATAGATACGATTGTCGATCTGGTGGGGAAACAGAAAAGGTTCTCCGTTGGCAGTAATGATCTGTATGGGTTTTTGCGGGCTATATACATAACATTTTGAAAATGCATGAAAATAGACTTTGTCATCCTGGATAAGGATTTTCCATATTTCATCATTCAATAGCTGGCTTCTATCTTGCAATAGCGAAGAAACACTTGTGTAGACCATACCGCCGTTTTTCTTTCTTTGCCAAAATCCAAACTCACCATATCCTCCCGAATAGATCTTGCCATCCTTAGCTGCTTTTACACTCCGGATCATCGAATGATTTTTCAATGGGTGCAATTTCCAATAGTGGCCGTCAAAGCTTAGCAGGCCTTCGGTATTTCCTGCATAGATTATACCTTCTTCACTTACCGTAATGGACCAGTTTTGGTTCCCTGCATTGTAATTGCTTTTTGTAAACTGTTGCACCAAAGGTGTTCCGGCACGTATTATAGGTTGTGCGTAGATGAGCGTTCCTGAAGCGAAAGCTATAATTAAGGTAATGAATGTTATAATTGTTCGCATGGCTCTCTCTTGGTATATAGCCTCAAAGATAGGATTTATTCGTTTTTCTCAAAGTATTGACAGGTATAGGGAATAATTATTACCTTGTGCTATGCTTACATTTGCGAACGCCAAGATCAATTTGGGGCTTTTGGTCACCGGGAAAAGGCAGGATGGTTACCATAACATCGAAACGATATTTTATCCGGTGAAGCTATATGACGTGATCGAGATTACGGCCGCTGATACATTTCAGTTCCGTACAGAAGGACTCGACATCCCGTCAGGCGGACAAAACCTATGTGAGAAAGCTTATTATCTCTTACAACAGGATTTTGATATAAAACCTGTCGTCATCGATCTGCTGAAAAATATTCCTATAGGTGCAGGATTGGGGGGAGGATCTTCGGATGCGGCACACGTCCTGAAGCTCCTTAATGAAATGAATGGATTAGGACTATCCGAGGCAAAATTGAGCGCTTATGCCGTACAGCTAGGTGCTGATTGTCCTTTCTTTATTGATAATAAACCCGTCTTTGCCTCGGGTATAGGTACTACCTTTGAAGCGATAAATGTACATCTATCAGCTTATTATATTGTTATTGTTAAACCGGATATTCATATCTCTACATCCGAAGCGTATCAATGCATTATTCCACAAACACCCCCAGTTGACTTACGACAAGCGATACAGTTGCCCATACAAGAATGGAAATATCACCTGGTGAATGATTTCGAACTAGGTATATTCCAAAAGTATCCACACATCGAGAAAATAAAACATGCTCTTTATGAAAAGGGAGCCTTATATGCAGCGATGTCTGGATCAGGCTCGGCTGTGTTTGGCATTTTCGAAGAAGAGATCAACCTGGATGATATGGCGGCTCTGGGTAAAGTATATTATCCGGTAGAGTTATAAGATTTATAGTGCCTTCTATTGTTTTCCAAGTTTAAAAAAATTGGTTATAGTAATTATTTTAGCTTTTTCGAATATCTGTAAATCAAGTAAATCTTTATCTCCTGTTATCAAATAATCAGCTTTGGAATCTTTGACTAGTGATAATAAGAAATTATCTTTTTTATCTCTGCATAAATCAATCTCTGAGGTAACTTCAACAAAATAGGAATACTCTTCAATGGTTTCTAGTAATTCTTCGACATCTACCACAGAAAAGAATCTCCGGAATTTAGGTCTTCGTACTACATCTAAAAACTCTTCGAGAAGTTCTTGGCTGAAAATTAGTTTTGTACTTTTGGCAAATAAAATCTTGTCCAGTTGAGTATAGTTTTTCGTTATTAAGAAACTAATCCATAGATTGGTGTCGAGAATAAGTTTAGTTTGATTTTTTGCCATATCTTCTGCTCCTTACCAATTCTACTTCCTTGGTAATTTCATCCAATGTTGGTTTAGGCATTTCCTGCGAACGTAGTTTTTTTAGTAATTGGAGAAAACTTTTTTCTGAATTCTCTCTAATAGCAATCAAGTCTAGCTCAACCAAATTTTTTAGAAGCTTTTTAGCTTTCGGATTTAATATGTCTATTATAACAGTACTCATAGAATCAAACTTAAATAAATTTCTTTTTATATGCAATATAATTTATGGCTCTTCCTCTTCAAGACCCTTATTTATAACAGAAATATCCTTCACCTCTCGTTGTAGGATCTCCGCTCTTTTATAAAAGGCTTCATTCTCCTCATATAAGTATGCATAAGCATCAAAGACCTCATCTCCGGTAGCCATATAATCCTTAAAGAGTTCGTCCACCTCATTATACATCCTCAAAAACTCCTGATAATCTGCGTCCAGCGAAACGGTATCCACCTGTACTTCTTCATGCCGTTGAAATACCTCACGGAATAGATGGAAATAATGCCGTTCGATCAGGAAGGTATCTTCATGTAGCTTTGCGATAGCGTCATTATATAACCGGGCGTACTTCGCTACCTTGCTATGTATATCCTGCATTTTTTTGTTGTGATCCACAATTTTGTCAAAAAACAGAACAGTTCGACATCGTAATATAATGATTTTTTTTCTATGTTTGTGTTGATTTTGTAAAGTTTATCGCAAATCAACCTTTTATCTTGAAAAACTATTGTTTTCTTTTTAGCCTCCTTCTTTTACTGTTGGCGTTGACATCGTCTGGACAAGTAGCATTTCAGCAATCCTGGTATTATACGACTATCGATACGGTGCGGGCGGCAGATATTAATGAGGAAACATTCACACCCCTCACAAATGCAAGTCCTCCTTTCCATAATCAAGGTATATACTGGTTCAGGCTGGATATACAAAATAAACAAACAGATAAAGACCTGATCATCGCGATAAAAAATCCGCACCTGGATTCGGTTTTCCTCTATCAGTCCATCAACGACACAATCGTTGCAACCGATGTCGAGGGAAATGATTTTAAGAAAAACGACGGTGGGTATTTACGCTATGTACGATTTAATGTAGAAGGGAATACATCGACAGTATGGTTGAAAACACGCCTGAAAAAAGAGATTTTGTTTCCGGTTACGGTAAGTACAGAAACTGACTTCTATAAAGCAGAGAGCTTGAGTCTATTAAAATTGGGCATTTACTATGGTATCGCCGGAATCGTCTTGCTCGTCAATATCATACTTTACTTTAGCTTTAGAGAACCGAAATTTCTCTATTATAGTGCATTAGTTTTAGTGGTTACACTTTTGTATGCATATGCCGATGGTCTTTATGTTTTGATAAGCCGTAATGCCACCTGGCTCAACTATGCAAGTCTTCCTGTCATGTGGGGAGCTGCTATAGCAAGCGCTCTTTTTTCCGCGAAGTTTTTAGAATTAGACGACAGATATAGATATGTCTATCAAGCCAGCAGGGTTCTGCTGGCTTTCATGGCATGCTGCTTTTTGGCCTATATCGTTTGGGACTGGACAGGAGCTTCAATAGTAGGGAATATGGGACTTCCGTTGTTGTTAAGCCTTTACTGGGGAGTTGCCATAGCAAGATTTAAGAAGCATACCGCAGCTCGGTTTTATGTCTTCGCATCTACGCTGTCCTTAGTATTTACATTTAATTTTTTCATCTTTCGATTTGTAGGACCGAATTTTTTGAATTTGATGCCGGGCGAATTGAAAATTGCCAATATTCTACAGATGTTTGTCTTAAGTATCGGAATTCTCCATCGTGTGAAGATACTGCACAAAGAACACGCTTACTACCGTGAAGAGATCCAACGCTATCTAAAAGACAGACCGGCAGACAAAGCGGAAAATAAAATGACATCGCCGGGCCAGGATACGTTCACTCAGCTGCAGGAACAGTTTGGATTAAGTGATCGGGAAATAGACGTTCTTAAATTACTTGCCGAAGGCTTTACCAATCAACGAATAGGAGAGGCATTATACCTTTCATCCAATACGGTGAAATTCCATATCCGTAATATTTACCTGAAAATGGATATTAACAACCGCACCCAGGCGGTAAGCAAGATTCATGGCGTATCGGCCTGATTATTCGCTGAAAAAGTACAAAAAAGAGATGGAAAAATAAAAAACTACCCGAACGGGTGGGGGATAGGAATAAGGATTGCACTAATTTTATCACGGAAAATCTACCCGTAGAGAAACAAACAATCTTAAATATCTATTATGAACACCTCCATCAACCTTAACCCATTTGGCACAATCAAATCAACACAGGTGCGCGTCCATTATGAACCGGAATATGGTATCACCTGGTTGTTTATGCAACCTTCGCCGCGACCCTGTTTCACACAGACGTGTATGCGCGAACTTCTGATGAATCAGACACAGGTTGCAGCTGCCCAAGCGGATCCTCAAGTTCGGGCGCTACAGCCGACCAACTACATGGTACTGGCGTCGGATGTCGAAGGCGTATTCAATCTGGGGGGGGATCTGGCAACATTCAAAGAATTAATAGAAAAGCAGGAGAGAAGTAAGCTGCTCGAATATGCACATCTTTGTATTGAAAACCTGTGGACGTTCTATGATATGCAATCCCCTATTACTTCTATTTCCCTGCTCCGGGGTCAGGCTCTGGGCGGTGGCTTCGAGGCCGCTCTATGCGCTCATGTGCTGATTGCGGAAAGAGGAGGGACAGGAGGATTTCCGGAAGTCATGTTCAACCTGTTTCCCGGTATGGGGGCAATTAGTTTTCTCGCCCGACGTATAGGATTGAGCGCTGCCGAACAAATGGTACGTTCAGGTAAGATCTATACGACCGAGGAATTGTATGAAATGGGGGTAGTCGATGTGCTGGCTGAAGAAGGTGAAGGTGAACAGACATTACGGGATTGGGTGCGTAAGACAAACCGCTCGAAAAACTCCTTCCAGGCTATTCAGAGAGCCAAACAACGTGTAAATCCACTCACCAAGCAAGAGTTGCTCGATATTACGGAAATATGGGTTGACGCCGCGTTACGGCTTACGGATAGCAATCTCCGGCTAATGGAACGGTTGGTAAATGCCCAAAACAAGAAAATGGACAAATCAGAAGAAATCGTTCGGGCTACGGGGTAAATGCCACAAAAAATCCTGAAGCGGGGAACTTCAGGATTTTAACCAAACCAATTATTAACCTAAATATGAAATTACTTTATATTTATCAAACTTAGTGCCAATTATTCTTCCTTTTATAATTTTTATTATTTATTAGCCGCTGGAGCGTTGGGCATGATCCTAACCCACAGTTAAAAAAGAGAAAGCTGTCCTGTCTTTGTACAGCTCCTGTCAGGACTTCCATATTCGAAGGGTACCTGATTAAGTTGGTTTTTCAAACAATGTAACCTAAAACTGTCACGAATGATTTCGGCGATCTTTCCATTCCCTCGCATACGTTCACCGAAATTCGAGTTGTTGACCTGGCCGTGATGACAGTTCTGGATACTATGCCATATTTTTTGTGCTCTATCGGGATAGGAAGTATGCAACCAGTCTTCAAAAACGGCACCTATTTGTCCGTTCAGCCGTACAATGATATAGTTGGCCCATAGTGCACCATGTTCCTTAGCGGCCTGGAGCACTGCAGGGATTTCATGGTCTGTCAGACCGGGTACGATAGGTGCCATATTAATGCCTACGGGAATACCGTGGTCACTTAATGCTGCAACGACTTTCAGCCGCTGTTGTCCCGTCGCAGTTCGTGGTTCCAGCTTCTGCCTCGTCTTTTCGTTTAGTGTTGTCACCGAAAGAAACACTTTGATCAAATCCCTTTTGGCCAGTTCGCTGAGGATATCCAGGTCCCGAAGGATGAGGCTATTCTTGGTAATGATGCTGATAGGCTGTTGATAGGCAAGGGCAGTCTGGAGGGTCTGACGCGTCAATTGAAACTTGCGTTCTGCCGGCTGATAGCAGTCCGTGTTGCCCGATAAATGGATTGGTGTGAAATCCCAGCTTTTCTTTGAAATAAATTGTTTAAAGAGCGCTACGGCATTAGACTTAACAATGATTTTTTGTTCAAAATCCATACCGGCACTCATATCCCAGTACTCATGAGAATTGCGGGCATAGCAGTATATACAGCCATGCTCACATCCCTGATAGGGATTAGCCGAATATAGCATACCCACATCAGGACTATCGACCTTATGGACAAATGTCTTCGCTAAGGAAGGTATAAATATAGTTTTCTTGTTTTCCTCTTCCCATTCATCTATACCTTCTGCATGGTACTGGCCATATATATCTTTCTTGAATTTATTATGTGGATTATATTGGGCACCCCGGCCTTTGATGTATTTCTTGTCTTCCATTCCTCTCCAATTAGAGGATAAAAATACTAATAATTTTAGTAATCCAAAAGACTATCGCAAGATAAAAAAATTAAGACTTATAGGTTTGGCTCTTTAAAAAGCGGTAGAGTTCTATTTGCGATCGGAAACCCGCATCTTTACCATTTACATACGTATTGTCCAATGCATTGTTCAGTACCCGGGCTTTGACATTATCTTTCAATTGGATCTTCAGCATTTTGAGTAGCTCCGATTTGACGTCCTTGTTAAAAATCCGCGTAGCTGCTTCGATGCGGTGATCCAGATTTCGCGTCATCCAATCGGCCGATGAAATATAAAGGTGTTCCTTGCCGCCGTGATAAAAATACATCACGCGAGCATGCTCAAGGTATTCATCGACAATACTGATCGCATGTATAGGTTCTTTAAAAGATTTTTGATTTACTGCGCAGAAGATACTTCGGACGATCATTTCTATCTTCACACCCGCCTGTGCTGCCTCGTAAAGTTTTTTAATAATATCTTTGTCACTCAGCGAATTGACTTTTATAATTATATATGCCTTTCGACCTGCTTTGGCCTCCGCTATTTCCTTGTCGAGATAGGCCAATATCGCATTTCGCATATCCGTAGGGCAGAAGAGAAGTCCTTTACCGGAAATAAGTGTCTCGGAAAAACTACGCTTTGTGTCCTGCACTGCAGAAAACACCCTGTTAATATCCGCCATGATCGTCTTTTTGCTCGTCATGAGGCAATAGTCGCCATAGGATTTCGCCGTCTTCTCGTTAAAATTCCCTGTACTTACGAAACCGTACTGGACAATTTTTCGGTGAACCCTTTTTCGGACGACACACAGCTTCGCATGTGCCTTTTTATTGGGTATTCCTACCAATACCTTCACACCCTCCGTTTCAAATCGTTCTTTCCACTCCAGATTACGTGTTTCATCAAATCTCGCCCGGAGTTCCAACATGACTGTTACCTCCTTACCATTTCGGGCGGCATTGATCAATGCATTTCCTATTTTTGAACGTTCGGCCAGACGATAAGCCGTGATCTTTATCGACAGCACGTCCGGATCCATCGCCGCCTCCCGGAGTAGGCCAATGATGGGTGTGAAAGTATGATACGGCAGCGAAAGTAAAACATCCTGTTTTATAACGACATCTGTAATCCCCTGTTTTCCCTTAAACATCGGATGAAGGAAAGGCGTACGCTCTTTTGACGTATGATTTTTCCGGAAGACATCGGGAAAATCCATAAAATGTTTAAAGTTATGTATCTTCTGCCCCGAGATAATACTGTCTTTTTTTGAAAAATTTAATTTCTTGATCAGGTATTCTACTAGCTTTTCATCCATATCCTGGTCATATACAAAACGCGTCGGCTTACCTTTTCGTCGGTTTTTTACGGCTTTCGCGATTTTGTCTGCCATGGTTGTATTGATATCATTGTCTAAATCGAACTCCGCATCTCTTGTAATCTTGAAGGCATGTGCTTTAAACTCATCAAAGCCGAAATAAGAAAACATAAAGGGAAGATTGAACTTGATGATATCTTCCAGTAAAATGACATGAACCTCCTTCGAATCAGAAGGAAGCGTAATAAAGCGGCCTATTTCCCCTGTAGGCACCTCAATGATGGCAAACTTAGCTGCATCCTGTTGATCGCTTTTCATCATGGAGATACCCAGGTATAAGGATTTATCGCGAAGGTAGGGCATAGGTCTATCTTCACTTAATAACAACGGAATCACATTTGATTCAACCTCATCTTCGTAATACTGCCTGACAAATCGCTGCTGTTCTTCATCAAGGTCTTCATTAGACTTCAGGAAGACATGCTGTTTTGCCATTTCCTTCTGTACCTCAAGCCATATTTTGTCAAATTCCCGCTGTTGTCCAATGACAATCTGGTTAATTTCGTCGAGGATGAGTTGTGGCTTCTCAAAGAAAATCTCTTTTGCTTCCTTGTCGTCTACCACCAGTGCCCTTTTTAAGCCAGCCACGCGGATACGATAAAATTCGTCCAGATTATTTGAAAAGATACCCAAAAACCGGATACGTGAGGGGAGGGGATTCGTGACGTCGCCTGCCTCTTGCAGTACCCTGCCATTAAAACTTAGCCAGCTAATATCTCGGGGAATATACTTTGGTATCATATGTGCCTTTGATTTCACTCCTAAAGTACCGTTTTAATGTTAGCTGAATGTTAAATTTACTTTTCGCCCTGTCGTTTGATAATATTAATGGCCTGATACTGCTTTGTATCATAATGAGGAGGCTCAATATCCAATGTTGTAGGATAAGGCTGATGTTTATCAAAAAAATAAACTTTTGTCGTACTATTGAAGTCGTTTACAGGGAACAATTCCGCACAGGCCTGATAATCTGCTTTTTCAATGTCTCCGACAGTCACGGCATACACACGTATTATTCCTCCCTTATTTTGATCGTTACGGACAAAAGCGACCTCTTCAAACTGCCCCGGCAGGCTTTCGATACCGGGCTGGCTGTAGGAATCCCATACGGCATACAGCAGTATCAATACAAGAGCTCCCGCAATAAACCAGATTTTTTTTGATTTCTTTAACATATCATTGAAGTTTTTGAGTCATTTCCCTTTTTGTTTTACGGATCTTTGCTTCCAGCTGACTACGTAATAAAGGATTGGTCAGCCCTTTACCTTCTTCAAAATTCTTGCTGAATTCCGGTAGAGAGAAACTTTCCAATACTTCTGCACCATCGAAAGGAAAACGCTGTATTGCTATTTGCAGAACAGATTGCCCGCCTCTGGCACCATTGCTGGTCGCCATCAAGAAAACAGGCTTCCCCCCATAAAGTTTACGGCTTTTTATACGGGAGGTCCAATCCACGATATTTTTATATGCCGCTGCGTAATTCCCGTTGTGTTCGGCAAATGAAATAAGAATAAAATCTGCCCAGTCAATTTTCTCTGCAAAACGCAATGCCGTAGGCGGTATACCATGCTCAATCTCCCGGTCTTTTGAGTATATGGGCATTTCATAATCGTTTAAATCCAGGATATCAATACTGTCTCCGATGTCCTTATAATATTTACTTACACTTGTTACAAATTTCCTATTGATTGATGTTGAACTGTTGCTAGCCGCAAATACTAATATTTTCATTCACGTATTTTTTGGACAATATATTATTTATTTTTAGTGATACCTAATCATCCATGCCTTTACCATCCAAAATGTGTGAATAGTATTTTTCGATCCTGGCTTCCCGTGTTTTAGACTGCTTCGCCTGGTTAAAGTAAAACAAGTAGGCTTTTTGCCGTCCCGGTGTCAATCTAGAGAAAGCTTGCTGAAGCACATGATCTTCATCCAGAGCCCGCTGGAATTCTTCCGGAACCGGATAATCGGCAACTCTTTTTATAGCTACTTTCTTTCCTGATCTTTCAATTTCGATCGCTTCTTCGATATAAGATTTTATGGTGGGCATCAGCTTTCTGATCTGCGCTGTGTTTGTAAATCGCAATTGTCTCGCCGACTGGACGTTTTCCGTTTGTTGGATCAGTATACCTTCAGGATCTTTCAATAGTGCACCTTTATGAAATAGCAGCGCGCAATATTCTTTGAATCCGTGGATAAGTACAATATTTTTTCCCTTAAAAGTATAACAGGGATGCATCCACTTGTAATCTTCATTAAGCAATTTATTTTCGAGAACAATTTCTCGCAGTAAATTCATTTCTTCATTCCATTTTTGGACATCCTCAAAAAAGCGTTCAACCTGTTCATTCATCGTTTATTGATCTTGTGTGATGATAATTTTTCTATCCGATGGTCTTAAGTACCAGGATAAGACAGTCACCAGCAATAATATTAACGAAGGTACGGCTTCTATAAAAGACTGCCCAATGGCAAAATGTGAAATGGCTGCGCCCGACATAGCAAAGAAAAATCCAGCATATGCCCATTCTTTTAAAAGAAGAAATCCAGGAATAAGGATGACAATAACGCCTAAAATTTTCCATATACCAAGAATTGTCAGTAGATACAATGGGTAGCCCAGACTAGTGACTATTTCATTATAGCCACCAACTTGAAGCATTTGTTGCACACCACCGGCCAACATGCCAGTTGAGAGGAATAGTGTAACTACCCAATACATGATCTTGTTGAACCTCTTTGAAGCTGAACGTTCGATTTGCTTATTCATTGTGTTCTATTTTAAAAGTTTAACGATATTTTGTAATCTGTCGTGTGCCATGCTTAATCCATGTGCGAATGGCATTTCCAAAAGTTGATTGCGATATTCTACCGATTTAAAAACAATATGCATAGTAAGTTTACTGGTAGCTTCTGTTAGTTTTTCAAATGTAAAGAATTCCAGCTGGACCGGAAACGGACTATTTTCCATTTCGAAAGTTCTCGTAATCGTTTCATTTGGTACAAAATCAAGGATAACCCCGCTAGCGACAAATACCACTTGTCCGTCATGAGATGTTTCAAACCGCCAGCACCCATGCTTCTTATTCTCTAGCTTCACCACCTTTGTTCCCATCCATTGCTCTACAATTTCGGACTCCTCATACGCTTTAAAAAGTAACTCCACCGGCAGATCGAATTCCCGGATAATAAATAACTCTTGTTTGCCCTCTTCGGCGTTAATTTTTGTTTTCAGTTCCATCTTACGGCTTGTTTGTATAGTTTTTCATTACAGATTCTAAGGTATTGAAGCGGTCGTCCCACATTTTACGAAATGGTTCAATAAAATCAGCAATCTCTTTCATTTTCTGAGGGTTGAGATGGTAATAAATCTCTCTTCCGTTCTGTTCAGATTGTAACAGCTCACATTCGGTCAAGATTTGCAGGTGTTTGGAAACGGTCGGTCTTGCCGTGTCAAAATTGGAGGCAATAGCTCCTGCGGTCATCGATTGCGTAGCCACTAAAAGAAGGATTGCCCTTCTGGTCGGATCTGCAATAGCCTGGAATACATCTCGTCTTAAATTCATCTCGTAGTCATTTGACTACAAATATAGATGTAGTCATTTGACTACACAAGTATTTTTTAATTTTTCCGATGCAGCTAATTCCTTTTTTGATCTTTATTCTTCATGTCTTTCAGGAGACTACTACCGAAATAAAACAAAATCAAAATACCTACGACCGAACCTACGATAGTAAGCGAAGACGGTGTGCTACGCCCAATAGTATCGCTCCGCAGAGCATGCCGATACCCACACGGGCCGGTTCGTTGATCCAGTCTTTATCGATAGCATACTTAACGAAGAAGCTGATACCCAATACCAATATTACGATACCGATTTTATTAATGAGATTCTCTCCGATGAATTTTTCAATATCGGGATTATTGCGTTTGAAGCGTTCAAACCAAGATATTTTTTTCTGTAACATATAAGTCCTATCAATATTAAGGTAAGCTCCATAGATCCGTATAGTGTGTTAAAAT
>JBEBVG010000007.1:0-45246 GCA_040392845.1 Sphingobacterium sp.
ACTGAGTAATACCTCCAGCTACCCCCAAGCTTAGTCGATGTTCATCCGATCGATCTAGCTGCAAGCGAAGTGCATAATTTGCATATACACTCGTTGCTGCTTGTGCACCCAAAGCATCTGCTGTGACGGTCAACCCTACTCCGTGCCGACGGTCTACTGGATCTAACACACCGTCTATAGACAACGTACCTGTCTTAGGTGCACCTTCCAGTCCCGTCCACTGGCTTCGCAACCCCAACTGTCCAAACCACTCTTCCTTATATCCTGCATAGGCAGGATTAATACTGATCGAGTTGAATATATATTGTGTCAACTGAATATTCTGTTGGCCATATCCTGCTGTTGTCAAAAGGAGGATGACCGATACAATCATCCAACTTTTTAATCTATACTGTTCCATAATATGTTTTCGTAATGCGTCCGAAAATTAGTTTCTTTTAATAAGTATCGATCCTGTATATTTTGTGACCTTGCCATTCCTATACAATTGCAACACATAGAAATAAGTACCTTCATTCAATCCTCTTCCATCCCATTCATTACTATAGGTACTATTTTTATATACTTCACTTCCCCAACGATTCATGATGGTTAGGTGTACCGAATCATACAGCTCCAAACCTCGGATGACAAAATAATCGTTAACATGATCTCCATTTGGCGTGATGACGTTTGGTATCTCCAATGGATTATCGATTACATTTACAGTCACGATAGCCTCATTACTTGCGCGCCCCTTTATATCCTTCACCGTATATTTAAATGACACTTCACCCAAAGACGCGGTTTCTGCCGTGTAGATTACTTCCCCGTCCGGCAATACTTCTACCTTTCCAAAGGTCGGCTGTTGGGCAATTTGTACCGTTGCCGGATCGATATCCCATTTTGTCTTGATGTCATTATTCAATACCGCAATTTTAACTTCTAACCCAGCCTTGACCTCTGCAAAATCATCAACGGCCTCGATCAATGGATAATCGACAGGAATTTCCGGCGTATCATCATCATCGTCCGGATCCTCATCAGGTGGTGTATCCGGTCCCCACACGTCTATGCCGTTCGTAATCGTTGCAGGAGCATCGTCATCTACTTTTGCGATGATCCGAACAACTATCGTTTCCTGCACACCAATCTTTGCATTAGTCGTTAATGTGGCCTGATTGCCTGTTCCGCTTAGGGTAGCATTCGTGCTGATCATCTCATATCCAGTGATGGTAACACCGTTGCCAGGTCTTTCTCCTAAAAGAATAGCTTTACCTATTTCGATGACAGCAGGGCCGTTATTGGTGATCGTAACCGTAAAGGTTGTGCTTTCACCTGCCTTCACCCGAGCCTCATCAGCAACCTTGGTGATGGTCAGGTTATATTCCCGATCCACTGGTATCGGCGGCGTCTCATCCTCGTCATCCGGATCATCATCAGGTGGCGTATCTGGACCCCATACTTTTATAGCATTGCTGATAGTAGCCGGGGCATCAGCCGAGACCAACGCTGTCACTTTCACCACGATATCGGCTCCTACATCCATCACCTGGGTCGTCGTGAGTGTCGCACTATTACCTGTACCGACAATACTTGCCGATCCAGATGTTATTGCATACCCCGTAATCGTCAGTCCTGTACTTGGCAGCTCACCCAATTGGATGACCTTACCCGTTGCAATCGCCGATGGGCCATCATTGCGCACTGTCACCGTAAAGGTCGTGTTCTCACCAGCCTTCACCCTTGCCTCATCCGCAACCTTGGTGATGGTCAAGTTATATTCCCGATCCACGGGTATCGGCGGTGTCTCATCCTCATCGTCTGGATCCTCATCAGGTGGTGTGTCTGGCCCCCATACTTTTATGGCATTGCTAATAGTAGCTGGTGCGTCGGTAGAGACTGTCGCCAGCACTTTGACAATAATACTGCCATTCACCGGTACTATATTATCAACCGTGATAGTAGCCTTATTGTCGGTAACACTGATACTTCCGTAATTACTCGCTATCGTGAAATCGGTAATTTCTAAGCCCGCACGAGGTATATCTTCAAGGAGAATAACATCTCCTACTTCGACAATGCCTGGCCCATTATTGGTAATTGTCAACGTAAAGCTGGTATTCTGTCCCGCTACCACCCTATCGTCATCCGCTTGTTTCTTAATGCTCAGCTTTACGGTGCAATCTTTGACAATCGGTGTGACCGCCAAGCGGGCAACACTTTCACAGTTCGATCCCCTCTGGCTGGCGTAGTAGGTCACACCATCTTGTAGTAGTGTCGAATTTGCCAATGCCGTTCCTCCCGTTGCAGCTGCATACCATTTAATAGTCGTTCCCACTACCGGTAAATCGGCCAAGGTCTTACGGTCGCTGATACAGAATTCAGGAGCAGCATCAGTTATCGTAGGTGCTGCAGTTACAACAACATTTACATGTAAAATTGCAGCTTGGCCCGGCGTATTCTCACAGACCCCATCTCCACTTACAGTAACATAATAGCTCGTGGACGTCGTCGGTGCAACGGTAACGTTGGTAATTTGTGTAGTTAACGAAGCGTCAGTATAGAATTTAAATACCGGATTGCTGACGGTCGAGCTACCAGCTGACAATGTCAGACTTTCACCTTCACAGATGGTGACATCATTCACAATAATATCAGCGGTCGTAGCTGTACGGGTTATCGTTATCCGTACAGGAATACGAATGCTTTCACATCCTTCAGCACTGCGCTGGCTAACATATACTGTGTAGATCCCCACATTAGCACTGTTTGCCGTCGGTACCGCTACCAAAGGTGTCGTTGAATTTTGATCGGCGTAAAAGATCAGATTATGACCCGGCAATGCAGTGACTTGATAAGACACGGTAGACGCTGATGGGGTCTGACAAATCGTTTGATCTACCACCGTCGGAGCGGCCGGTACGGCATTCACCGTAACTTCAATAGCCGTGCGCTCGCCAATTTCACAAGTTCCAAAACGCACGGTCTGTACATAGAAAGTATATGTACCCGCGTCAAGTGTTTTCACATCGACTATACTGCCGGCACTGGCACTTGAATATATTCTGTATGTCGTACAGTTATCCGCCGGCATGATGGTGATATCTCCTCCCTCACAAATCTCAAATTTATTATCATTATTGTCTCCGGTAATGACTGTCGGTACTTGTCGAACTATCTCGTGTACCCGTAACTGGGTCAACACGTCTGCTACACCTCCATACAATATTTTGATACGATCAAAGGCATGTTCTGCCGTATATGTTACCACGGCTTCTGCCCCACCAGACAATATATCTACCTTCAGCACAATGCCATCCTGACTGACAGGTTGACCCACAGGCACATCGCCCAAATAAGGTTGTATAGTAAAGGATTGTAAAGCCTGTACGCTAAGCAAAGCCCCCGGTGTAGATAGATTGATCGACAACTTGTCGCCCACTAACGCAGGGACATTATATAATACCTCCAAACGCGTTTTTGCATTTACTGCAGCTATATTGTTCATCACTGCATATGTCGCCGGATCATTGTCCACGGCATTTTCTGCTTGGTCCACGCCGGCCAATATATTTGCGACACCCAACACGCTAATTGGATTTTCGATACCATGTAAGACATCAAATATTTCTTCTGATCCGCAGTCGACAGTACCCGACTGATGGTAGTATGCTTCATAGATATAAGCCGTCTGTAAGATAGAGGCCACTCCGGCGAAATAAACTTTTACACCAGAGTACGGTACCGCTTGCCCGTTCTGATCGACTGGAGTGAACGTATACTCGTAGACATTCAATCCACCTAATACTTCCACTAGCTTCGGCTCTACATCATGGATTGTACTCACGGCAACACCATTACCATCAACAGCAACTACTCTCAACGTGCCAACGGCGTTCACCGTACTCAGGTTTTTACCCAATTTTACACTAACAGGCGTACCTGCTGCCACGACACTATTCCATTTCAACGTCTGATAAGTCTGTCCCGTCAATAGTCCTCCAAGTAAATTCAGTCCTTCTGTCAACGTACTGTGCGTTTCTACATCACCATCTGCCGCCTGACCGATGTCAGTTGCCGCTCCCAAAGGCACAACTAAACGAGACACACCATAGGAAGAAGCGTCAGTCGCATAAATGCGGCTATACACCGGTGGACATGCATCCTCAGAAAATACATGGATCACAACAGACACCGAAACGGTACAGTGATCAGCTTCTGAAATGACCGCTGTATAGGTATAAGTACCTACTGCATCGAACGAGCGTGTCGTGGTGATAGCACCCATATTTGTTCCCGCATCGTCATACCATGTCACCGTAGCACTAGGAGCGGATATCGTCGGCAGTGTTACTGATTGACCGATTTCAATACCGTAACTTAAAGCACCGCCGACAGTATAGATCGGTGTTGGATTGACATTTATCGTAACTTCTTTCGCCGTGCCGGGCGCATTCTCACAAACAGCATCTCCATCTACTGTCACATAATATGTGATGGTTGTCGCCGGATGAATACTTAATGTCGAACCTGTATATACTCTATTCGTTAAAGCGGCATCACTATACCAGTGGAATACCGGATTGGACACTATTGTACTTGGACTGGCCACCAAAGAGGCTTGTAAAGTCACAGACGCTCCTTCGCAAACTGCACTTTCATGACCTATTACCTGAATGTCATTGGCGACCGGGCGAGGATAAACCGTCAAGTCTACACCAACAGAAGGCTCACTCGGGCAAGCACCGAGAGAAGCTCGCACGGTATATACACCGGTTGCATCTGCGTCATATGAAGTGCCTGTACCTACTGATGTACCATTTCTAAACCAAGTATATGTTGCCCCTGCCTGTACATTGGAAATAGTAAGCGGGACGACCTCTCCAGCGCAGAACTGATCTGTTGCCACCGGAGCAATAATCGGTCTAACGGGCACATCATTCACCACCACATTAATTGTTGCAGGAGGATTTTGGAAGCAATAATCCGTTGAGACGACCGCTGCATAATATGTAGTCACGAGACTTGTTGGAATAACATCTATACTTTCCCCTGCGCCAATTTCACCACTTAAAGTACCGGTACCGGCATTGTATGAACTATACCATATAATACTGGACAGGACTGTAGGATCTAAGGCAGACAAACCTGATAAACTAGCGGTCAGTGTTATACTTTCTCCTAAACAAATTGGACCGGAGTCAGCTAACTGAATATCTGTTGCCAACACTGGCGTACACGCAGTAGGCATGCTATGCGTATCGCTTTTGGTTATTGGAGCACCTTGAGGATTTTCAAAATTGACCACAGCTTCATTGGTAATAGGCGTGGGCGGTGTAATCGAACTAGCGCCTACAATATATTGGAAAGTTTTGGTTTCCCCTACAGCTAAATCGAATGGAGGAAAAACGACGTCATTTCCGTTTAGCACACCACCCGACGGACTGTCATCAAAAGTGGTCGTAGCAGGAACATCACCAACGACAGTAAGCGCAGTCAAGTTTTTATTTCCGCTATTGGTGACGGTAATGGTATACGTAATCTTATCATTTAGAACTGCCATTCCACTATTCACTCCATCACTGACACCATTCAATTCAATATTTACATCATGTATAGGAGTTACCGCTATAAGAGTACCTATCTTTGTTTCGTCCGGTACTGTAGGATTCAGATTATCTACAGGTGGATGGCTTTCTCGTGCTGTACTGATTTCATTGCTGACGATGGTGGCCACATTCCGTATTTTTTGTATACCTGTCAGATCGGCATCTACTTTCACCCTAAAGGAGTATGATTTGGTCTCACCGACTCCCAAGGTGGCAATCGTTGTCGATGCTGTATATCCCGGCTCCAATATTATTCCCGGAGTAAGCGGATCGGCCAACGTCACATTCGTCAATGCTTTATTCCCCCTATTTTTCACATATAATGTATATTCTACTTGTTCGCCACCGGATACACTTGTAATCGCGGGATCAAATGTACTTGTACCGACCATTTGTACTTTGTAGGCTTTCCAGAGTACAACATCAAAATTGTCGTCAACCGGAATAGAAGTAGGATCACCCGGATTGGCAGCCGGATCTGGGCCTGCAGAAGGATCTGTAGGGTCTGCAGGAGTCGTCGGTGTTCCTGGATCATCCGGAGTTTCTTTGACATAAGCAATGTTATCGATGGTATTCCGCCCCGTCAGATCTTCATTCACTGTGACGACAAAGCTTACAGAAGTCGTGCCCCCTACAGGCAAGTCTATTCCCGAGAAAGAAACAGCGCCGTCTTGGTGAATACCTCCATTATTTGCCGACTGGAAAGTTGTGCCACCTGGAATTGCATCAGACACAGTAAGCCCAGTAAGATCTTGATTTCCAACATTTCGTATATATAGCGTATACGTGACATTTTCTCCCCCACGCACCGATGTCGTAGACAGCCCGCCGATCACCGCATAGGCTTTCCATGTCGTCACAGTCTTGATCTGTTGTACAGGGATATCGGTTGTTGTTCCCGGATCTGCAGTAGGATCAGGATCTACCGGATTAGATGGATCTGCTGGTGGGACCGTGCCCGTACCTGGATCTGTCGCATCATTTTTTACAAAGGCCACGTTACTGATTTTGTTAACACCAGTCAAATTGTCTGCGACCTTCACCCGGAATGTTAATACCTGCGTGGCTCCGGACGGTACATTTACATTTTGGAAAGTGACTTCTCCATCTGCAAAAACTCCTCCGTCAGAATCAGCTGAGCCGGGCACATACGTTGTATGGGCCGGGATGGCATCTGTCACGATGTAATTTTCTAAATCTACCGTACCCGTATTACGAATATGGATGTTATACACTACTTCCTCTCCCCCCTTGACCTGTGCGATGGCAGTACCTGTACCAGCTTCTTGATACGATTTCCAAGCTTCGAAATTCGCCACTTGACAATCTGGTGTGATATAATAGAGGCGTACATTCGGTACAAGCAACGACGCGCCTGCCAATGCATCCAAACGCAATGCCACCTCATCAAATACGACAGTTGGTGAAAAAGTAATCTCACTAGCTGCACCGTTATCAAATAATTGCGCCAAGTTCACATTGCCAATTACAGCGTTCTGTATAGTTTGATTGTAAACTTCGACGCCCGCATTATAGGCTATCAATCGCATTCTTCCAAATACGGCCGCGTCCACACTACCTTGGCCCACGGACATCTTTAATTTTATCAGGCTATTCGCCTCTATAGTCTTATTAAACTGTATATTTTGTTGGATATGACCGGTCACATTGAGTGTGCCTAAACTTAAGGTCGAAAAATCTCCATTATTGTTATTATCCAGCACCTGGAATACATCCCGTACGCCGTACTCACCAATTCCTGTTACACCGACACTCAAACCTGAGCCGTCCCATGAGGTCGTAACTGCTTCTGCACATCCATCAAAATTGGTTTCATAGCACATGCCATAGACATGCAATGCATTATCTTGTGCCGTGACGCCGACGACCGATTCTGTGAACGTCTTTATGACGACTTTTCGATAGGCTTGATCCGCTGTCAAAGCGATGTAATAACGTCCAGCTTTATCTTGAACGATCTTGATATTTCCATTCGCTCCAGTAAAAGACGATTGACTGTTGCCGGACACCAAGTTATTACCTACAGCATCTTGAACATCAACCGTGAAATAATGATTACCTAAGAGAATCCCGTCGACAACTCCACCCACAACGTTGCCTAAGCTTCCAGAAAGCAAAGCTTCCAGCAATCCGCTATTTTCGGCTATACGGATATATGATATACGACCAGCCGGAACATCCGCCTGATATCCAAATGTCAGTTTTCCGCTTACGTTGTTGACTCCCAAAATAACCCCCGCCCCTGAACGTATTGAAGCATAGCTATTATGATTACCATCCACTGCATTACTAATATCATCAACAGCATAGGTATCATATTCATCAGCAACAGAAGTACCTGTTTCTACTACATCGGCACAAACCGAGCTCCGGTACGGGGGAGCCATAAAGTCAGGGTCCGGGCAACCGGTAGTAACACGGCTCATACCGTATAAATGTATAGGCGCGCTGGCATTTAGACCCGCTACAGAACTGATTTCTATCTTCGCTCGATCATACACCACATTCGGAAAAAATGTAAGCGCCTGAACTCCTCCGCTATTAAATAACGCCAATAGATCAAGGTTGTTGATCAAACCTGTTGCTAACGACTCATTATAGACTAAATTCTCTCCGTTATACAACTTGAGCCTTGCCTGTCCCAAGATATCTACATTCAATATTCCTGGATTCCGCAGTTGCAAACGTACCCTTAATGAATCGTTAGTCGTTGATTTGCTTTTAAAATAAACGGTTTGGGAAACAGAAGCTCCGATGCCTGCTAACCCCAGGTTTAACGCCGAATAATTTGACGAATTATCATCGATTGCAAAATCAGGATTAACCACCCCTCCATTGGTAATATCAGCAATATCTACAGCGATCCCGGTTCCATCCCAGGAAGTAAAGGCCGCTTGCTCGCACAAGTCCACCTGAGTTTCCCGGCACATACTGTAAACCTTGATACTGGAAGATCCCATCCCACCAACCAACGCGCGATGGTAATATTCAAGTCGAATAGACTGATAAGGATATGCGGCGGTCACCGCCAAATAAAAGCGCCCATCGACATCCTGCACCAGCTTCACAAACTCCGTATTCAAACCAAGCTGACTGTTATACGTTGCTCCTATTTGATTACCTGCTGCATCCTTTATCTTAACCTGTATATATTGATCCCCTAATGCAACAGACCCCAAAACACCGGCCAATGCGTCGCCTAAGGATCCACCCAACAAGGACTTAAATAAATTCGTTTCCGAATCTACCCGAATATACGAAACCTCATGTGCAGCAACTGGTGCAGCATATTTCAATTCAAGATGACTATTATACGTTCCTAAGCCCCCTACTAATCCTGCTCCTGCGGAAAGGATAGCATAGGTATCCGCATCAGGACTATCCGTGATCGCTTCAAAAGGAAAATTAACATGTTCGAAACTGGTTACCATGGTGCCACAATCCTGCTGATTGAAAGGAGAGGCTGTTTTCGGTTCCCAAGTTAGTTCCGGATCAGGGCATGAATCCGAGAAACGTTCTATACTATAGACTTCCAAAGGATTAGCAAACACATTGGTTTCTACTAACGAAGCTATTCCTACCGCTACACGGTCAAAAGCTTTACCAGGAGCAACGGGAATATTAATCATCTGTCCATTGGAAAGCAGCTGTAGCACATCTAGCCCGGGTAACAACTTTTCGTTTAGTCTTTGCGAATAAACCTCATCTGTACCTTGATAAGCTTTGATGATAATGCTTCCAATTATATCAGCCGTCACCGTACCTTGTACTTGCATCTTCATTTTGATACGGAAATGATCTCTCTCTGATGATACTCCATGGAACTGCACGGATTGTAACATATTTCCCCCTACTCCTACGGCGCCTATACTAATCTTTGAACTTGTGTTGATATCGCCGTCAATGACGTGATGGGCATCTGTAACACCCGCTTTCCCAACACCCAATAAATCCAAAGAAATACCCTCCGACTCCGAATATGTCGCAAAAGACTGTTCACAATCCAACGCACCTGTTGAATAGCAAGCATGATAGACGTTCATTGTTTCTATGGTACCCAGACCTACGGTAGCAGATAACCGCTCGGTAATCCGAATACTTGAAAAAGGAGTACCCGATGTGATCGCTACATAATAATAGCCGTTTTTGTCTTGTACTACCTTGACATCGCCCGTACCTGTCGCGCCCACAGCCGTATTGCTAAACCGGCTACTACTTGATCTGGAAAGCACAACTGTATTTCCGCTTTTTGCTTCTACCACAAAATAATGGTTGCCAAACAGGAGATCATCTACCGTATTCCCCAACAGGGAACCGACAGAACCATCCAATAGCTTGCCCAACTGATTAGAATCAAAATCTATACGAACATAAGTCGTCGTTCCAGCCGACACTGATGAACCAAACCCCATCTCTATATGAGCAGAATAGGCCCCGGATCCAGCAATAAAACCTGAACTTGCTTGTAGTGTTGCGTATGTATCATTTTTTCCATCCACCGTATGCTGGGCAAAATCAGCATTTTCGGACGATACGACCTGAGTCGCACAACTCTTCTGAGACAACATGGCTGGTGTTTCAGTCGGTACAACAATATTCGGATTATTACATCCCGACTCCCCGCTATAACGTTGAACATCATAAATACGGATCCCATTACCGACCAAATCCAGTCCGACAATAGCATTCAAGCGAACTTCCACCCGGTCAAATATTTTACCTGGGGCAAATGTGAGTGTTGCTGCAGTTTGTGGATTATCGAATAATTCCACAATATTGACGCCATTCAACAGTCCATCGGACAAGGTTCTCGTATAAACCGCCTGGTTGCCATTCCATGCCACCACTTGTAGCCCCCCTAGCAAATCCAAATTTGCTACACCGCCTGAGGCCAGGCCAAGTTTAATATTGAAGGTATGATTCGTGGACGAAGGATTGTTAAAATAGAAAAACTGAGAAAGGCTTCGACCTACAGTTAGATCTAGCACACCAGATGACTTCAGCTCCGAGTACGTATCCACATCTTGGTCAATCGCTCTTTCCAGCCGCTGATTATCCAAGTCAGCTACCTTTAGCCCCAACCCACTTCCCCCATCGAAAGAAGTAAAAGTAGGCCGCCCACACGCCAATGGATCTTCGGTATAAGATACAGCAGAATAGGCATCTAAAACATACTCTTGAAACAACCCGGCTACCGATGTGGACTGATTGGTCAATCTGATCTTATTATATGGACCAGCCGGCCTGATGGCAATAAAGTAATTGCTATTCGCATCTTTTATCAACCTAACCCTATCGGTATCAAACCCTTGTGTATTCGTCCTTTTTAAACGAGAAGCCGAATTCTCCAACGCCTCAATCTCGATTTCCTGGTTACCCAATAAAACCGCACCCAATACTGTCCCCAGTGATTTTCCCAATGAACCACCTAACAGTGATCGCAGAAGGCTGTTGTCCGCTCCTATTCTTACGTAAGACCATTTATTTGCTACCAGTGTCTGTGGAAATGTAAACTCAATTCCTCCTTTGTATCTTCCCAAACTCGCCAGTAGTCCCGGTGACGCATACATCCTTGCATATTTATTATCGTCATTTTGGGCATACGTAACATCAACAACGGTAGGTCCAAAATTGCACGGTATTACACCCAAACAGAGGTCATATCTATTATTTCCCGATGTGGTGATTGCAGCTTGGTCAGCCATGGTCTTTGTTTGTCCATTTATCGAACCGGAAAAAAACATAAACAGAAAACAAACCAATGACCAGGTTATATAGTCATAGTTACAGTCCTTTAATGATTCAGGGCATGGGCTTATTTTTTTCATAGTATATCAAAGGTTAGTTATGTAGACTAATAGCCACAATAATGTTAAATGTCAAACAAATGTATGACATGTCGTACATGAATCAAAATTTATTATGATAATTTTTGTCGTATATGGCAACAAAAAATCCCAGAAACGAAGAGCTCATCACTCTATTCGGGAAAAATGTCAGAAAATACCGATTAGAAAAAGGTTTGACCATGGTCGAATTAGCGCTGATATGTAATGTAGAATACGGCGCTATAAGCACTGTCGAGCGGGGGGTTGTCAACTGCTCCATCAGCACTGCCTATGAAATTGCTAATGCCTTAAATGTAACACTCGACAAACTGGTCGAAAAATAACGAAAAAAACAAAAAGGCTATTCGATGGGAATAGCCTTTTTTAAATATTAAAGGGTGTGTCTTCTATTTGACACCTAATTTGGTCTTTACATCGGCTGAGATATCTTCACCTCCTTGGAAATAAACCACACCACCGGCAGCGATATCCAACACATAAGCGTATCCTTTTTCTTTTGCTACAGCATTAATTGCAGTCATGACCTTAGTCTGAATAGGAGCCATAAGTTCTTGTTGCTTTTTCTCAAAATCTTCCCGTGCAACCCTTTGAACTTCCTGAATTCTGGTCTGCATTTGTTGAAGTTCTTGACCTAATGTATTTACCTCTGCATCAATCTGCTCTTTGTTCGCCTCACTTCTATTTCTCAATTTCTCATTCGCTTCAGTCTCCTTCTTTTGGAATTCCTGATACATGCCTTCCAACTCTTTTTGTTTCGTTTCACCCAAGGTCTTCAACTGATCTTGAGCAGTTTTAAATTCCGGAGTTAATTGAAAAATCTCTTCTACGTTGACATGTCCGATTTTCTGTTGTGCTTGTGTAGTACCTATTAATCCAAATAATCCTACCGCTAATACTGCTCCTTTTACTAAATTTTTCATTCTTTTCATGTTAATACGCTACAATTACTGTTGTAATTTGACTTGTTGTTTTATGTTAATAAATTAGTTTTTCACTTATTGTTGTTGATTCTCTGCCAGAGAAGGATCGGGTTTAAAACCTAGCTTCGTAATCACGTCATCACTTTTGTCCAAACGAGGGTTAGCAAATAAGAAGGTAACCTCACTACCTTTATCCAGTATCAGATCCAAACCTTGTGCCGTTGCTATATCTTGGATTGCTTTAGCTACCCGGTCCTGTATTGGTTTTACTAATCTTACTCTCTCCTGAAACAATTCACCCTGATAACCAAATTTTTGTCGCTGAAATTCTTTAACCTCTTTTTCCTTATTTACAATTTCGTCCTCACGTCTGCGGCGCATATCATCGTTTAGAAGTACCTGATCATTCTGATAAGCTTTGTATAACCTCTCGATTTCACCATACTGTTTGTCTACTTCTTCTTGCCATTGAACAGATAGATCATCCATTCTCTTTTGTGCAGAGACATATTCAGGGATATGTCTTAAAATATATTCAGAATCTACATACGCCAAACGTTGCGCAATTGCTGAACCCGTGCCTACTACTGTTATAACAAATAATATTAATAGTTTTTTCATGACTTGTCTTTTTTTTATGACAACAAAATTAACAAAAAGTTTAACGCCTAAAAACCGCCCATATTCTGTAATATGCTAAATGTAAAACTTTGCTTCCAATTATTAGATGACATTCCTGGTATTGGATCAAAAGCATGTCCATAATCAATGCCCAGCATACCGAATATAGGTAAGAAGATACGAGCACCTACACCAGCCGAACGTCTGACTTTAAAAGGATTCACTTCGGAGAATTTATTCCAGGTATTTCCTGCCTCCGCAAAAGCCAATACGAATACTGTCGCCTGTTCATTTAACATAACAGGATGTCTCAACTCGACCTGATATTTACTATAAATCGGACTTCCCGAATTAATAGCGATCTGTTGATATCCATTTCCGGTAGATGCAGGAATGA
Source organism: Sphingobacterium sp. (assembly GCA_040392845.1). GTDB lineage: Bacteria > Bacteroidota > Bacteroidia > Sphingobacteriales > Sphingobacteriaceae > Sphingobacterium. Next base: position 13,400 of record JBEBVG010000007.1, read on the forward strand.
TCGTACCATTAGCATAGCCACGCATCGCAATAATTTCCGAGCCCTGTAAGAAATCAAAACCTTGCATACCATCACCTCCAAGCTTAAAGCGTTCAAATGTCGAAGTCGGTGTCCGATCCGTATAACTGCCAAGGTATCCGAATTGAGCTTGTGTCTTAAGAACAAGCTTACCCGCTATTTTGGTATACCATTGTGAATCAAATTTCCATTTATGATATTCAGTCCACTTATATCGCACATTATCTTCCGCTGTTTGGTAATTAATATTATTCCAAGAAGAATAAGGAGGCGTCAATTGTACGCTAAGCCGGATATGCGATCCAGATGTCGGGTAAATAGGGGCATCTACTGAATTACGGCTGATTTCTTGTGTAAAGTTAATATTATAAGCAGTACCATCAGAAAACAAGAAATAATTTCCATAATTCTGTAACTTATAGCGTTGAAAAGATAAAGAACTGCTAATCTGAAAATAATTGTCCGGCCAACGCAGACGTTTACCCAAGCTCGCTGTTACACCGGTCATCCAGATACGATTGAGCTCTGAATCTTTCACCATCTGTTCACCTGTATAATAATTGAATCCTCCATAAGATGAATTCGAAGTATATGCACTCAATCCGAAGTATACAGGTTTTTTACCACCCAACCATGGTTCGGAAAATGAAAAACTATAGGATTGATATCTTTTACCTGAAGTTTGCCCACGAACACTTAGTTTCTGGCCATCACCACGCGGCAAAGGTTTCCATGCATCTTTATTAAATAGATTACTTGTCGAAAAATTATTAAATGACAACCCCAAAGTACCTATGATTTGTCCGGCACCATATCCTCCAGATAACTCCACCTGATCGGAAGGTTTTTCAACAACGTTAAATACAATGTCTGTGGTACCTTCTTCGTGATTCATGCTAGACGATGGTATATCTGGTGTAATCTTTTGCTCGTCAAACATCCCTAATTGAGAAATTTCACGTATGCTGCGCATAATTAACTCTCTTGAATACTTCTGTCCGGGTTTTGTATATATAGAACGCAAAACAACACGGTCATTAGTCACATCATTACCTTTTACAATCACATTGTTGATGGTGTATTGTTTCCCTTCGCTGACTTGTATCTCTAAATCAATTGTGTCGTTATATATCTTTTTAATAACCGGATTAATACTAAATGTTAAATATCCATCATTCTGGTATAGAGCACTGATATCATCGCTATTGCGTGTAGGCCCCATTAATTTGGTATGCAATTTTTCCTCACTATATACATTTCCCGTTTCGATCCCTAGCAGAATATTAAGAATTGAATCTTTGTATCTTGTATTACCAACCCAATCAATATTTCCCACGTAATATTTAGGACCTTCGTATATTTTGAAGTCGATAGCTACTTCGTTATCGTCATAACGATAGATACTATCTGATAGGATTTGTGCATCACGATACCCCTTATCTTGCAATTTCGCAACCATTTTCTCCTTGGCCTCTTTATATTTATCATCCTTAAATTTTCCCGGCCCAAATATTCTATACCATTTGCGCGGCTTTATTCCTTTCAAATATTTAGTAAGCTGCGCATCCGTAAAGACCTCATTACCTTCAAATTTTACCTTTCTGACTTTTATTTTTTTATTTCGGACAACATTTACGTCAACTATTTCATTATTGGGTTGAGTAGTATCTTTCTTGGTGGTTACTTTAATATCTGGATATAAGAACGATTTTTCTCTTAAAAACCGCTTTATGGTAGCTCGTGTAGATTGTATCAGATTTTCATTTACAATACGCCCCGAGCCTTCATTCAATCTCTTCTTAATTTCCTCTGTCTGTGATTTGCTTAAACCATGAATGTCTATCCGGGTCAATCGAGGACGCTCCTGTACCTTAATCTCAAGATAAATATTTTCGCCATCAATACGAGTGGCCCAAAGCTGTACATCTTCAAAAAGATTTTGCTCCATAAGATGCTTTATCACATTCGCTGTCGCTTCACTAGGAACTTCGATATAATTTCCAACGGTCAATTTCGAAATAGTCAACAACACATCTTCAACCAAATATTGAGCTCCTGTAATTGTTACGCCGGCGATAATATAGTCTTTAGGTTGTAAATAGTTTATCTCGTCAGGATCGGAAAGATTAATAGGACCGCGATTTCTAATTTGTGAAAAACTATCAACCCCTATCAATAAAAAAAATACAGTCGTCAGAAAATATATTTGCTTCATTTATTTTTTATTATGGATGCTAAAGTACATCAAACTCTTGTTAATTTTTGTTAAATAAAAAAACCGATAAAACGCTTAATACCAACATCTTATCAAGACTGTTCACTTGTCTTACCGAACCGTCTTTCACGCTTTTGATAGTCATATATAGCTTCAAACAGGTCCTCTCTTTTAAAATCAGGCCACATTTTGTCCGTAAACCATAGCTCACAATATGCTAATTGCCAAAGTAAATAATTACTGATCCGGTATTCACCACTCGTACGGATCATTAAATCCGGATCAGGTATATCACTTGTATACAAATATCCTGAAAACTCTTCTTCCGTAATATCATCAAGCTGTAACACGCCATTTTTTACCTTTTCGGCAATAGCTTTAGCAGCGTGTAATATTTCTTTTCTTGATCCGTAACTCAACGCTAATGTAAGGGTACACTTTGTATTACTCCGTGTGGCTTCCATAGCATTATATAAAGTAGTTCGGCAGGTGTCAGGCAGATCTTCTAATTGGCCTATAGCATTAAGTCTGATATCATATTTTTGAAATGTTTCAAGCTCTTTGTTCAATGAATTAACTAACAATTCCATAAGTGCCTGCACTTCCTTTTGGGGACGATTCCAGTTTTCAGACGAAAAAGCGTAAAGAGTAAGATAAGGAATGCCTATTTCGATGGATGCTTCTAGTGTTTCACGAACAGCTTTAGCACCATTTTGATGTCCGAAAATCCGTAACTTACCTAATCCTTTTGCCCAACGCCCATTCCCATCCATAATGACAGCAATATGCCGAGGCAAATTATGTTTATCTATTTTATCTTTAAAAGCCATTATCCGTCAATCCCAATGTAACAGTAATATATCAACGCCACCAATAGCATTTCTGGCTAATTAATGTATACGTCAAAGTAATGCCTGCTGTCATATAACCGTCTATATTTTTACCATTCCCGCGAGACGTTCCACCTTTTCTATCTAACTGACTAGTAGGATCTACCATATAGGCCCATGCCTCAGGAAGTCTATTTACATCATATCTATAATATTTACTGACGTTATCTATATCATCTGATAAGACCGCCCGATAGTTAATCTCCGCTCCGATACTCCAAGGACCGGAAATATTATATTTGAAACCTGCACCTATGGGAACACTTAAAGCCCATTGAGACGAAATAACATCTACGCCATTATCGTCTATCTCTAAAGAATAATCTCTTAAATATATTTTTTGATCGTTATGATAGACATACGGATTATGATGGAGCACCGCCACTCCTGCAAAAAGATAAGGCGTATATCTGTTCATTTCCCTTCCAGGGATATATTTAAAAAAATTAAAGTCTGCGGTTATCGACAATTCTTTCAAATTATTGTTGAATAGTAATCCTCTATTCAATTGGCTAGCATTAGAAAAATCATAATCGTTCGCATAAAGCGGAAGATAATTCAAGGACGCCCGTATCCCCCAGGTAGGATTCAGGTTATATTTTGCAAATAATCCTCCACCTGCATTTTTAAAATAGAGAATGTCGGTCGGATTAAGATCCCCCATATAGCCTGTTGCAACTCCGGAAATACCAAATTCATATTGCTGAGCTTTAACCTTCCCACACAATAAAAAAAGCATAAGTGTCATTAATGAAAATTGAATTCTAGTCAACTTTTGCGAATTTGGCGTAAATATATGGTTTTTAACAGAATTGTTAACGCTTAATTTTTGTTAAATATATCAGGGCTTAGAATTCGAAGGTTAATAATTGCGCACATCTATACCCCAAAGCAATTTCTCCCGTAACGTCCTAAAGTATCCATCTCCTTCTAACCGGATCGAATTCACAGTAAAAGGAGCTTTTTTTACAATAAGGCTGGTAGAAGTGGGTAGTGTTTCACTACGGGAATCGCAGGTCAAGACAAACTGCTCTGTTCTGCTTTCGATCTTCAATTCTAAGTTCATTTCTTCGGAAACTACCAACGGCCTTACATTCAAATTATGTGGTGAAACAGGTGTTATGACGAAATTTCCGCTACCAGGCATCATAATAGGTCCTCCACAACTCAATGAGTAAGCCGTAGAGCCTGTTGGAGTAGCAATAATTAGGCCATCTGACCAATACGAATTCAGTTCCTCGCCATTCAATTTTGCATGGATAGTAATCATCGAGGAGGTATCAAACCGTAGCACTGAAATATCATTTAACGCGAAGTTCTCCCCATTAAAGAGTGTCCTATCTTTAGCTTCAACAGTCAACAATACACGCTTCTGCACATGGTATTTATTGTCCAAAATCTGATCTAAAGCATTTTTGATTTCGGCCTTTTGGATATTGGCCAAAAATCCCAGTCTCCCAAAATTTATACCTGCAACAGGTATATTTGTATCTCTTACAATGGAAACTGTAGACAGCATTGTACCGTCTCCGCCTAAACTAAGTAAAAAGTCGACATCCCTCGGAAAATCCTCATAAGATTCAAAAGTGGGCAGTCCCTGCGGACAGGGCCCCTGTGTCTTTAAAAATTCATAAAATTCGCTGTGAATACAAATGTCTACATTCCGTAACTGAAGGTAATGAAACAGATTTTCCACAAAAGGATTAACCGAAGAATTAAAAAATCGGCCATAGATGGCTATACGTATAGGGTTCATTCTAATAGAAGCAACTATTTTAGAACAAAAATGCAAAGAAATGATTAGATATCTAAATAATTCATTAAAAGATCATACCTATCCTGTATGTCAGATTGATCTCCCCCATCCCTAAAAGTCGCTTTTACGATATAATCGTTTCGCCATAAAGAAGATATAACAGGTGCGATGTTGGTTTTATTCACTTTGATCGTCATTTCTAATTTGGCAGAGTCCGGTATTTGTCGTACCGCTGTGCTCAAAATACCTGTATTCTCCGATTCGATGATCCGGGCGACATGCGATAATGCATTATCCCTGATACCTAACTCCAACACAATAATGGCTCCCTCATCATGCCCCAAAATTTCATTCAAGCCAATAAGTATATCTTGTTTGGTTAGTACCCCCATGTACTCATGCAATTTATTAAGAACAGGTATTACACAGTAGTCGTGTGATGACATTAACTGCATGGCATCATATATGTGTTGATAATCAAACAAATAAACAGGATTGAATTTATAGGAAATGGCCTGTAGTGAAAGATTTATATCATCTTGATCCAGTAGTACTTCTTGCGATATTATGCCATAATAAATCTTTTGATCTGCGACAGGCAAATAATTGCATTGATATTCATCCATCTTATCCAATACATAACCGACGGTATCTGTAGGAAGAACGTGATAATTGCTAGAAGATATGTATTGCCCGACGAACATAGTGCTATTTATTAATAAGACAATAAAAATATAAAATCGTTTAATCTTTACCCAAACTTAGATAATGTTGCTTTTATATGCAATTATATTTACGTTGCATATAAAAGCTAATTATCGTTCTCTCCTCAGCCATTGAGAACTTTTTATAGCGGAAATATATAACACTTGTCTTCTTAATTCGTTAAAAACATAAGATATATTGGCAATTTATAGTTTTCAGTTCAAATATTTTATTTATTTTTACCCAGGTGGATTTTGCTAGAATGAGCTACCATTATTATGTCGGTTGAAGAGAAAAAATTTATAGAAGTTGGGAAAATAATTGGGCAAAAAAGCCCTAAAATGGCCAAATGGATCCCACAATTTTTGATTTCATATTTACAAAAAACTATTCATGAGGATGAGATAAACGACATTATGTTCAGGCTACGAGACCTGCAAGGGCTTGATTTTGTAGATGCACTGATTAAAGACCTGGGTGTTGAAGTCTTGTTAGAAGGTAGTGAAAATATTCCACATACCGACAGTGTCATTTTTGCTTCTAATCATCCCTTAGGAGGACTGGATGGCATTGCATTTATGCACGCCATCGGCCGATATAGAAGAGATGTGAAATTCTTGGTCAATGACATCCTCTTAAATATAGGCAATTTAGAACCACTGTTTATCGGTGTGAACAAAGTAGGTGGTCAGCATAAATCCGCAATAGCTGCTATTGAAGAGGCCTATGCCGATAAACACGCCTTACTGGTATTTCCCGCAGGACTAGTTTCCCGGAAAACAAAAGGTGAAGTAGTCGATCTTGAATGGAAAAAAAGTTTTATTTCTAAAGCGAAAAGATATAAAAAAGACATTGTTCCCGTCTATATTGAAGGAAAAAATTCTAACTTTTTTTATAATCTCGCAAATTGGCGGAATAAACTTGGAATAAAATTTAATATTGAAATGCTATATCTAGCAGATGAATTCTTTAAGCAAAGAAATCAACGAGTTATAATTAAAATTGGTAAAAAAATTCCTTATTCGTATTTTGATAGCTCAAAAAGCGAAAAACAGTGGGCTGCAGAAGTGAAGAGGAATGTTTATAGGATGAAGTAGTTACAAAAATATGGAAGAAATTATAGCTCCGGTAGAAAGAGATTTAATAAAAGCTGAACTGACAAAAGAAGCTTTTTTGCGGTACACAAATAATGGTAATAATGAGGTGTATCTTGTAAATTACCATACTGCACCTCATATCATGCGTGAAATTGGGCGATTACGTGAATTAACTTTCCGAGGAGCAGGTGGAGGTACGGGCTTATCTTTAGACATCGACGAAAATGATACCTGTGAGCACAACTATGATCAACTCATAGCTTGGAATCCGGAAGACGAAGAGATTATCGCTGGCTATCGCGTAATTCGATGTAAGGACGCGATAGATAAAGATGGGAATGTATATTTATCTACATCACACTATTTTGAATTCTCTGAAAAATTCAAAAAGGACTATTTACCTTATGCTATTGAGCTTGGCCGATCGTGGGTACAACCCCGGTATCAGCCTGCTGTAGATAACAGAAAAGGTTTATTTTCATTAGACAATTTATGGGACGGCCTTGGAGGTCTTGTTGTGCTAAATCCAGATATCAAATATCTTTTCGGCAAAGTAACCATGTATCCTAAATTTAATGCTCAGGCGAGAGATCTCCTCATTTATTTTATGGAGTATTATTTTCCGGACAAAACAAACCTGCTCAAACCATTGGACAAACTATATTTAGGATACAAAACAGATATCTCCGAGTTTCAACATATTTTTGATGGCCTAGATTATAAAGAAGGTTATAAGGTACTAAACAAATACGTCCGGGAACTAGGTGAAAACATTCCTCCCTTGATCAACACGTATATGAATTTATCACCTACGATGATGACCTTCGGAACAGCGATGAATGATGAATTTGGTGAGGTCGAGGAAACGGGGATACTTATTACTATAGCAGACATCTATGATGTTAAAAAAGAACGACATATTAAGACCTTCGACCGTGACAAAACATATGGTAGCCGTATAAAACAGGTAACGGAATAGAATTCCGTTACCTGTTTTATACGGCCTGCTACCCTCTTTTTAGGATAACGATGATTTAACTAGCTCGGATATTGTTTTGCCATCTGCCTGTCCGGCGAGTTTTTGATTAGCCAACCCCATTACTTTACCCATATCTTTCATTCCCCCAGCACCAACTTCCTGAATAATATCTTTTACGATCTGCTCGATTTCCGATCGATCAAGTTGTTTTGGCAAAAATCTTTCGATCACCTGCTGTTCTTCTACTTCAATTTGATATAAGTCTTCCCGGCCTTGAGCTTTATATATTTCTGCTGATTCTTTTCTTTGTTTAACTAATTTTTGCAAAACTTTAATCTCCGAGTCAGATGTCAGCTGATCTGTTCCTGCTTTCTCAGTTTTTGCCAAAAGAATAGCGGCCTTGATAGCTCTCAAGCCACGAAGTGTAGCGCTATCCTTAGCAATCATCGCAGCTTTAATTCCCTCATTTATTTTCTGTTCTAAGCTCATAGTTTTATATTTTATTTTTCAATTTCCTCGCTTCTTTCATCTCTATTAATTATAGTACCGGTAGCTTGTGCAGTCGGCATCACCAAAATATCATTTATGTTAACATGGGCCGGCCTCGACAGAACAAAGCTTACTATTTCCGCGATATCATTACCGTTTAGTGGAGTCAGACCCTGATACACGGTTTTGGCTCTTTCTTTATCGCCCTTGAAGCGAACCTCAGAAAACTCGGTTTCTACCATCCCGGGATTCACCGCTGTGACCTTGATATCAAAAGGTAAGAGATCAATTCTCATGGCTTTGTTTAAGGCATCAACAGCATGCTTGGTGGCACAATATATATTACCATTCGGATAAACTTCCTTTCCTGCGATAGAGCCAATGTTGATGATATGTGGTGTGTTACTCGTTTTCAGCAAAGGTATCACTGCTTTTGTAACATACAGCAGGCCTTTAATATTTGTATCAATCATCCTATCCCAGTCATCAATATCACCATCTGCGATATTATCCAGTCCCTGGCTCAACCCTGCATTATTAATCAACACATCTATATTTTGCCAGTCTTCCGGCAAGTTGGATAACGCCGCCAATACCTCCTTTTGATGACGCACATCCAGGGCAAACGAATAGATAGCACAGTCCGGATATATACTCCATATCCGTTTCTCCAGTTCCTTCAATCTATCTGTTCTTCTCGCACATAATACTAACCTATATTTACCTTCCTGTGCAAGTATTTCGGCACAGGCAGCGCCAATCCCTGAACTTGCTCCGGTAATGAATACAGTACGCAACATGATTATTGAAATATTAAACTGACATATATATTTCTAATCCAACCCTTTTCTAAAGGAGCCATAAATTTATTGTCCTTTGCCAAAGTATGATTATGGTCTAAGATAGACGTAAAGCTTTGATTAAACTTAATTTCAGGTGACATTTTAAAATATGGGAAGAAAATATCGGCTCCTATTCCCACTTCCCAGGAAAGGTAACTAGGCTGGAGAATTAAAGATTGGGCGATAACCGAATTTTCCCGCTCTTTTAACAATAAATCGTACTCTTTTTGAATACCAATAAAACGCGAAACTCGCGCTCCCCCAATTATATATCCCCGATATCTGTTGACCTTATTTTTTAATATCTTTTCATCCGATCGGAACTTAATAGAAAAAGGAAATTCGAATGAATTAAAATTTGAACCTTCTGTTGATCCAAGGATATGTCTGGAGCGACGAATCAATGTTCTTGGAGATGTGTCTCCTCCCACAGGTTCCCTTCCAGCAAATGCAATTCCGGAATTATTTATAAATTGGAAAGTCGGATTAAAAGTAAAGTACAGATTATTATCGACACGCACATCCACTGGGATACCTACTGCAAAGTTATGTCCATTTGATGAATGAATACTTTTTATACTTCCCACATCATGCATATTTTCACCCGGATAATCTATTTCATAGTCGCTCTCCCAATTTTCTCTTAGGCTGAGTTGATAATTCTGATAAACATAACTGTATTGCAGTCCCACTAAAATAACAGCATCCTCATCGTAATTGGATGAAAATGGAAGTGAAACCCTCCATTGGCTGTGCGCTACGATCGCCATTGAGCACAACCATATACCTAATATCAATCTTTTCATTTGACAGCTTCGTAAATTGTACAGAAACCCAATGTCTGGGGCATCACACGTGTCGTCCTAAAACCAGCTTCTTTTGTAAGCGCTGCAAAATGTTGACCATCCGGAAATTTGGAAACCGATTCGGGCAGATAGGAATAAGCACTTGAATCTTTTGAGATAAAACGCCCGATAAACGGAACTATTTTATGAAAATAAAAATGAAAAAGTTGTTTTACAGGAAACCTCTTCGGATTAGAAAGTTCTAAAATAATCGCTCGTCCTCCTGGTTTTAAAACTCTCCTGATTTCAGCCAATCCCTGATTAAGATTTTCAAAATTGCGCACCCCGAAAGCCACCGTAACAGCATCAAATGTATTATCGGCAAACTGAAGGTTTTCCGAATCACCGACTTGGACCTCAAACTGAGATGTCAACCTTTTTTTTTGGATCTTCTCCTTCGCTACTTCAAGCATCCCTGCCGATATATCTACACCAATAATTTTCTCCGGCTGAAGGATCTCGATAGCTTCGATAGCGAAATCTCCAGTCCCTGTAGCAACATCCAATATAAGCTGAGGACACGATGCTTTTAAAAGCCGGATAGCTTTCTTTCTCCATATAATATCGATCCGTAAGGTCATGATACGATTTAATAAATCATATTTGGGAGATATGTTATCGAACATATCGGAGACCTGTTCTTTTTTTCCCCCCGACTTGGTCTTGTAGGGTTTTAATGTGGAAGCTTCATTGGACATATGACAAAGGTAAGATAATAATTAAAAAGTCGAAAAAGCAAAACGAATGTATCTTTTGTTAAAAATAAGTTAATGTATTGATAATGAAATCATAACATTATCCAGTTTATTAAATGCTTCAGTAGAAACACACGAAGAGATATTAACAATGCACAAAGTTATCCACAAGTATACAACTTTATGACTATCAAACCGTTTTAAATTTAGTTAACAAGTTTTCAACATGTCATGTGGATTATGAACAATAGTTTGGTGACAGCACCGACACTCATGTTTCAACACCTATCCACCGATGTTTAGAAGTTGTCAACTTTTGAAGAGCTATTTTTTATACATTTGTTTTCGCAACGATAAAGTCAAAATCGGACGCTCAATTGTTAAAATTTAATCTTGGAACTTTAGAATATAATGGATCACGAATTTTTAGGTCAATCATCCAATTTGGGAAGAGGAAGTTTAAATAAAAAAAGAACTAGCCTGAACAATCTTGTTTCGGGCCTAGGAAAACTCCCTCCTCAAGCTGTAGATCTCGAAGAAGCAGTATTAGGAGCTCTTATGCTGGAAAAAAATGCGCTCAGCGAGGTTATTGACATCCTAAAGCCCGATTCATTTTATAAAGAAGCCCATCAAAAAATATTTGAGGCTATCTACAACCTGTTTCAAAAGACCATGCCTATAGATCTGTTGACAGTCACTGCTGAGCTGCGACAAATGGGGGCCTTGGAAATGGTTGGAGGAGCTTATTACATCACACAGCTGACAGATCGTGTTGTATCCGCTGCCAATATTGAATACCATGCCCGTATCATTTCACAAAAATATATACAACGGGAGTTAATCAAGGTCTCCACGGAGATTATTAATGCATCTTACGATGAAACAAGTGATATCTTTGACTTACTGGATCATGCAGAAAAAAGCCTGTTTGACATCGCACAAAATAATCTAAGGCGTGACTCCCGTAAGATGGACGATATCATGCGGGAAGCTATAACATCTTTAGAAATGCTGCGCGACCGCACCGACGGCCTAACGGGCATTCCTTCGGGTCTGACAGCCTTGGACCGAATGACATCAGGATGGCAGCCTTCCGACCTTGTCATTATCGCGGCTCGACCTGCGATGGGTAAGACCGCTTTCGTACTTTCGGTAGCACGTAACGCCGCGGTTGACCACGATCGCCCTGTCGCCGTATTTTCCCTGGAAATGTCTTCGGTACAACTTGTTAATCGTCTTATCGCAGGTGAAACGGAAATTGAACAGGAAAAACTAAAGAAAGGAAACCTGGCCGATCATGAATGGCAGCAACTTCACTCACGGATAGGCCGGTTAACCGAAGCTCCGATCATTATTGACGACACACCGGCATTAAATGTCTTTGAATTCCGGGCGAAATGCAGGCGCCTTAAAGCCCAGCATGACATCCAGATGGTCATCGTCGATTACTTGCAGCTGATGCAAGGAAAAAGTGATGGAAAAGGAGGAGGTAACCGTGAACAAGAAATCGGTAGTATATCCCGGGCGTTGAAATCTGTAGCCAAGGAACTGAATATACCTGTATTAGCCTTGTCCCAGTTAAGCCGGGCGGTCGAATCAAGGCCTGGAAACAGTAAAAGGCCAATGTTATCTGATTTACGTGAATCAGGCTCTATCGAACAAGATGCCGATATGGTTTTATTTCTGTATCGCCCCGAATATTATGGACTTACCGAAGACGAGGAAGGAAGACCAACAGCAGGTGTAGGTGAAGTAATTATCGCCAAGCACCGTAATGGGGAGACAGGTATTGTACAGACGCGGTTTATCGGTAAGTATGTTAAGTTCGTCGATCTGGAAGATGATTTTGCAGGAATGAGTGATTCGTTTTCAAGCGACTCTCCTTTCGGAGGATCCGCCATGGCACCGTCCTCTTCTTTTGATGATTTCCGGGGAGGAGGAATTACTATGCCGTCTCGTATGAACGATATGCCGGACGATGCCCCTTTCTAAGTTTAAAAAAAAGCTGTTTAGTTTATAACTTTTCTAAATAAATGTTATGCAGACATAATACTGTGGCATTCGCTATATTTGTTTATCACCAAAGTAAACAACTATGGTCAGCCAGATTGTATTTGCGATCTTATTATTAGTTGCCGGATTGTTTTTTTACAACAATGCCCATAAAATATATAGAAATATTCGTCTTGGAAAGCCTGTCAATCGGACGGACTCTCCTTTCCATAGGCTAAAGACCATGCTTTTGGTTGCTTTTGGACAGCAAAAAATGTTCAAAAAACCCATCCCTGCCCTGTTGCATCTCCTGGTATATATCGGATTTTGTATTATCAATATTGAAATGCTCGAGATTATCATAGATGGATTATTCGGTACACACCGTATATTATCCTTTCTCGGCAGTTTCTATGCTTTTCTTATTTACAGTTTTGAAATATTGGCTGCTCTGGTTTTAGCATCCTGCCTGGTCTTCCTTATCAGGCGAAATATTCTGCGTGTACGGAGACTCAATCAAAGAGAACTACGGAGTTGGCCAAAAACAGATGCCAACCTAATTCTAATCGCCGAAATACTCCTGATGGCAGCATTCCTGCTGATGAATGCGGCAGACCAAAAATTACAACATTTTGGTCATTCGCATTATATAATTGCAGGTGCGTTTCCTATTAGCTCTATCATGACCGGACTATTGCCTGGTGATATTAGTTCCTTGATCGCTTTGGAAAGATTTTGCTGGTGGTTTCATATCATCGGGGTACTCGCTTTCTTAAATTACCTACCTATCTCCAAACATTTGCATATTGTATTGGCTTTTCCAAATACTTATTTTTCAACACTAACACCGAAAGGTAAATTTGAAAATATGGCATCTGTCACGGAAGAAGTAAAAGCTATGCTTGACCCGGGTCTACCCCCACCTTCTACTGAGGTTATTCGATTTGGAGCTAAAGATATCTATGATCTTACATGGAAAAATCTATTGGATGCATATACGTGTACAGAATGCGGCCGGTGCACCTCCGCTTGCCCAGCCAATATAACAGGTAAAAAACTCTCCCCGCGAAAAATCATGATGGATACCCGAGACAGATCAGAAGAAGTCGGAAAAAATATCGACCGGAATAAGTCTTTTATAGATGATGGAAAATCCCTTCTGGATCATTACATTTCCCGGGAAGAGATCTGGGCTTGTACAAGCTGTAATGCCTGCGTTGAAGAATGTCCTGTAAATATCAATCCTCTGGAAATTATCATGAATTTACGTCAATATATAGTAATGGAAGAATCAAAGGCGCCGTCTAGTCTGAACAACATGTTGAGCAATATGGAAAATAATGGTGCTCCCTGGAAATATGCACAGGCAGATCGTGCTAACTGGGCTAACGAATAAATCAATAAAAGCATGAAAGATCATTTTCATATTCCTACCGTAGCCGAACTTCTCGCACAAGGTGATAGCCCGGATTTACTGTTTTGGGTAGGCTGTGCAGGCTCCTTCGACGAAAGAGCTCAACGTGTCACTAAAGATATATGCAAGATATTGCAGCACGTAGGAATCAAATACGCTATTCTTGGGGTAGAAGAAAGCTGTACCGGTGACCCTGCCAAACGCGCAGGAAATGAATTCCTGTTCCAGATGCAAGCTATGATGAATATACAGGTCTTGGACGGCTATAAGATCAGGAAAATAGTGACAGCATGTCCACATTGCTTCAATACGTTGAAAAATGAATATCCAAGCTTGGGCGGGCACTACGAAGTTATCCATCATACACAGCTTATTCAATCCCTGATCAACGAAGGAAAATTAAAACCAGCAGATGGCCACATATTCCAGGGTCAGCGTATCACTTACCATGATCCTTGCTATTTAGGTCGCGGAAATGAGGTGTACGAAGCTCCGAGAAAAGCCTTAGAAAGCTTAGATGTAGATCTTGTTGAACTTAAAAGATGTAGAAGCAACAGCCTTTGTTGTGGTGCAGGCGGAGCCCAAATGTTCAAAGAACCTGAGGCGGGAAACAAAGACATTAATGTAGAACGCATTGAAGACGTCATCGAGTCCAAAGCTAATATTGTCGCATCAGCTTGCCCTTTTTGTATGACTATGCTACGTGACGGCGTGAAAGCTAAAGAAAAAGAACAAGATATCGAAGTCTTGGATATTGCTGAGATCACAGCCAAAGCAAATGGATTATAAAAAATGTGCCCAGGAGCAGATTCGAACTGCCACGCCCATACAGGCGCCACCCCCTCAAGATGGTGCGTCTACCAATTTCGCCACCTGGGCTTGTCGCTTGACAAAAATAGAGCTTTTTTCGAAACCTCCAACGGATTTTCTAATTATTTCTGAAAGTTTTTATCAATCAACGTTTGGATCATTCCATCTGCCAATCCAACACGAGGTGCTACCATGTTTTTTAAATGTCCCACTTTCATAATCACTAAAAATATCTCAGCTGCGGGAACAATAACGTCGGCACGATCCGAACGCAACCCCAGCTCATGAATACGATCCCGCAGAGAAAAAGAATTCAGGTAATCATAAAGTGCTTTCAGCTTCGCATATGTCATTGGCTTATCTCCTTTCTCATTCGCTAATCTCGATAGCTTATTCATGTTACCGCCGGTTCCTATTCCATATATATCCTTATATCCTTTAGTTTTCTCTTTTACCCAACGTTTCATTTCATCCCATAACTCAGGTTGATCCTGATTATCTAATATACGGATTGTCCCCAAATTGAAGGATCTCGACGCTACGAGATGTCCTTTGGCAAACAAAGAAATCTCTGTACTTCCCCCGCCTACATCGACATAAAGATAGACTTTATTGCTATCTACTTTATTCTCAAAATACGCCGTATAAATGATTTGAGCTTCAGTCCGCCCATCTATGATTTGAATATCAATTCCGTTCTTCTTACAAGAAGCTACCACATCTTCTCCATTATTTGCCTCACGCATAGCCGACGTGGCACATGCCATATAGTCGTTTACCTTGTATACGTCCATCAGGTTTCGGAATGCTCCCATTGTCTTGACCATATCCTGAAATTTTCCTTTCGAAATATGTCTGTCAATAAATGCATCATCACCTAAACGAAGTGGAACACGAAGAAGAGTATTTTTTGCATACGTAACCGTATCATTTTTTTCTATCACATCTGCAATAAGCAGACGTACAGCATTGGAACCGATATCTATTGCCGCGTATCTCACCGATATATATGATTATAATTATTTATAACAAGCACCTATTATGAAGATTTTCAATACAGGAAACAATAATAATCTTTTAATATGAATAAAATGTTAAGGATTGAAACAATTTATTTCGAACCGGAAAGTATATCCAATTGCCCTACTATCTGATCTGCAGAGACGTAATAAGAAGCATTATTTCGAATAGTATCGTATACACTATCAAAGAGCGACATATAGTCACCTTTGAAAGACGGTATTGGAATATCCTCTCGCTTGCCATCCTCAATAATGGTCAATACGCCCTCCATACCCGGATCTTCCAAACCATATAACGGATCATTTGGTTTCATGCCGGCTAACAGCTGTCTCTCTTGTACATCTGTACGGTCTTTGACATAGCTACCCCGATCGCCGTGCAGTACAAAACTCTTTTGAGGGTTAGCTACCAAAAGACTTGTTGTTATAAAGACATTCAATCCCTGTTCATAAATCAATAATAAAGTCCCGTAATCGTCAACTTGGGAATGTGTACGGTGGCAGGACTGTATCTTAGTGACGGACTTCGGCTTACCGAACAGTGAAATAGCCTGATCCAGAAGATGCGAACCTAAATCATACAATACACCGTTTCCCGCACGGCCTTTTGTTTCCTTAAATATTTTGTGACTTAAGTGAGGTGTATATCTGTCAAAACGCAAATGCAGCTCAATCGGTTTACCGACAAAACCTTTATCTAAAATATATTGCAATGATAAAAAATCCGAATCAAATCGCCTATTGTGATAGGGAAGAACATGTCTACTTACCTTTTCACTCAGCTGAAACAATTCCTGGGCTTCTGCGACAGTCGGCGTAAAAGGTTTTTCTATTAAGACATGTTTACCTGCCAGCAAGGCTCTTTTGGCATATTCAAAATGCGTATCATTAGGCGTGTTGACAATGATCAATTCAATGGACTCATCCGCAAAGATGGCTTCTACATTATCGTAGCTGATGATATGCGGATAATCAGCATGAACAGACTTCCGCGTCCTTTCGACCACAGCCCTAAGCTCAAAAAAAACACTTTCGTTAATAAATGGCGCATGGAATACCCTTCCGGACATTCCATACGACAAAATACCTGTTGTGATTGGTCGGATCATGAACTCACTGCTTAGTGATGACCGTGGCCATGTGCTTCTTCTTTACCACCTATCTGCACATATAATTCATTAACAGCTGGCAACTGGTTCTTTGCGAAATTCTGCAAATCTTTATTCGTATTCCGTGACAGGCGGGTAAGCTGCTCCTTGACATAAGCTATATCATGCTGAGCATGGTGCACATAATCCTCATCAGCATGTATATGGACGTCTTCTACCGCGAGTGCCGTATCTGCAAGATGTTCAGCGCTTACAGAATCCGACTCCTCTAACGCCGGAATCCCCTTGATTGGAAAATCAACATGGAATGCTGTCGCGAGACTATCCAGGCCAGGAATAAACTGTGTATAAAAAGCCTTAACCTTTACAGCAACCTCTTTAGATTGCGTATCACCTGAGGCTTCTATTTGTCCTGCATGCTCCACCCCTTTGAGTGCTGTTTCGCCTACATGTTGAATGATGGCAAAAGCATCCCCATCAAGGATGGAAGTATGCGTATATTTCAATTGTCTTTCTTGTGCAGTTTGATGTATACAAGAAGTAAATAGAGTTCCAGCACAGATAGAGGCTACAAAAAACGTATTAAATTTCATTGATCTTATTTTTTTAGTAAAAATATAAAATATCTCCTAAATACCACAAAAGTCTGCCAGACTATGCCAAATTCCGCCCGGCATTGACTACACCATAAATTGTACGACCTATCAATTTACGGTAAACCTCTTCTTTTTTAGCATCTAGTTTTCCGCTCAAAATCTTCCGTATGGCATAGTGCTGAATAATAAGCAAAGGCAATACAATCTTCTCCCGCTCCAGCACTGAAGATCTCTCGACAGGGTAATTCTCCATTAAAACCTTTGCTCCACTCAATTTAAGCAGGTAATGTTTTGTCTTCTTATACTCTTCATGCAGTATCTTCCAAAAGTCTCCAAAAACCTTATCGTCTTTCATATAAGCCGTGATATCAAAATTAGATTTTGTCATCGACATCATACAATTATCTATCAGCGTATTAAAGAAACCCGAATTTTGGTACAGATTACGGACATAAGACCACTGATTATTTTCTTCAGCCCACTGTAATGCCGTTCCAACACCAAAAAACCCTGGAATATTTTGCTTCAGCTGACTCCATGATGTCACAAAAGATATAGCTCGCAAATCCTCCAGACGCAATTCCCTATCGGAAGTCCGTTTTACTGGTCTACTACTTATATTGATGGACGAGAGCGCCTTTAACGGACTTAAAGTTTCCAGGTATGTTAAGAAAAGAGGATTGTGACGAAGTTCTAAAAACTTGCGATGGCTCTCTGTTGCCAGGTCGTCAATAACTTGTTTTTGTTTGGCCGTCAATGTGTCTCCCCCGTTCTGTTTAATTTCGGAAATCAATCCAGCATGCAGAAGCTGTTCAATATTATATTGAGCGGTATCTAAGGAACCGTACTGACTACTGATAGTCTGGCCCTGTATTGTCAGTTGAATATGATTATTATCGATTTCACTACCCATAGAAGCATAGAATCGTTGCGTTTTACCACCGCCCCGGGCCGGAGGACCACCCCTCCCGTCAAAGAAGATCAGATCTACATCATATTCACGTGCTAGTGCGGTTAACTCGATCTTAGCCCTGTATATAGACCAGTTCGCCATCAGGTATCCCCCATCTTTGGTACTATCCGAGTATCCCAACATAATCGTTTGCTTATTTCCACGCATCTTAAGATGAGCGGCATAAGCTTTGTTGGTATATAGTGTCCGCATAACATCAGATGCCCGGGAGAGATCGTCTACTGTCTCGAACAAAGGTACAAAGTCTATCGTCAGATCTTTTTTCTTCCATCCTCCCCACAAAAACAACTGCATAAGACCTAAAATATCTGATGCCTGCTGGCAGTTTGAAATAATAAACCTTTGGGCAGCACGCTCACTTCCTGATTTTTGGATATCTTTAATTAATCGAATAACATCGACAATGTCTTTAATCAGTGGATCGGCATCTTCCTTATAGTCCAGTGTATGTTCATCAAATTTCAAAGCTTCCTGTTTGCTTGCTTCCGACGAGACGAGCTGTTCTTTCGAAATGCCTATTTGATCACCATACTCTTCAACTAAATAAAGAGTCACATTTCGCAACACACTGCTATCCTGACGTAAATCTAATGTCGTAAAATAACAGCCAAATGTATTGACCTTCCGTATTAAATCTTCAACAAGTTCGACAAACAATCCATCATGATGCGTACTGAGCACCTGCTTTATGGCTTGAAGATTCTCTAATATCTTGTTGGTCTCGTCTACCGGATTTTCAACAGGATTAAAACTATTGTCATAGAACAAAGTTTGTAAATTATCCAGATACTTCTCAACGCCTCTGAATGTAATACGACGTTTTACAACCCTAAAATCACGGTAATAACATCTAAACAATATTGTTCGCAACATAGAGGCCACCCGCTTGGTACCTTCCACATTGACATTAGGATTTCCATCCCGGTCGCCCCCTGGCCAGAAACCTAATTCAATAAGTTGTTTCACATCCTCAGCAGGGACTTCCAGTTCTTTATCAATTTTTGATTGTATGCCCGAAGCCACTTTATAAAACACATTCTCCAGATACCAAGCTAAGCTGATAGCTTCATCTACGGGCGTTGGCTTTTCTTTATTAATAAAAGGCGTCTTTCCAAGCTGCTGCAATAGCAGGTGAATGTTCGAGATATCATTCGCCTTAATCGCTTCTATCAGGTCGTTGATGATCCCTAAAACCGGCCCTGGATAAAATTGAGTCGGATGTGCCGTAAGAACCAACCTTACAGAAAAATTCTTTAATTTTTCAATAATCTGCTTCTTTAGATTAGGATTATTTTGCGCCAACCGAAATAGCGATTTCAATCCACCGGTTTCATCCATCTTACCAACCGTCTGGAAAGCTGAATCTTCAATAGCATCAAACAGTACCACCTGGCGTTCAATATATTGAACGATTCTGAACAGTAGATCTACCCGGTCCTCTTCCTGAACATACTGTTCATATTGACCAAAAAAACTATCAATGATATCTTCAGGCGGAAGGTGTTCCGACACCCCATTTTCACAGTGTGTGGAAAAGAAGGGCAGAATGGTACCAGTATGCCTTACTCTTTGAAAAGGAAGCGTTAAAAATAAACTTTTAAAAAGATCAAAACGCGTTAAGACTTCTTTTTCAAATACAGCTTGTTTTTGACTTAATTTCATTCGTTTTAATTTACATTTAAGAGAAGTGAAGCATCGTCTTAGTGCCCGGACAAAGGTATAATATTTTTATTAAAAACACCTATTTTTTATGAAAATCATATTTTGAAAACTTAATTTTTTGAAATTATTAAAAATTAAATAAATTAAATCCTCACTATTGAAATAATTGCCATAACAAAACACGATGGGCGTCAAATTACAAAAAATATGAGCAAATATGTCAATTGTTGAAAAATTATTTAAGCTGCATATACAAAAAAACCTGCTTTGAAATCTCAAAGCAGGTTTTTTTATCCTATTTTAACTTTGTTATTATCCTCTGCTGTTATAATTAGGTGCTTCTTTCGTAATCTGGATATTATGCGGATGTGATTCCCGCAAGCCAGCACCTGTAATACGCACAAATTGTGCCTCTTGAAGTTTTTCGATAGTAGCTGCTCCACAATATCCCATGGAGGCTCTCAAGCCACCGATATACTGATAAACAACCTCTGCTAATGTGCCTTTATATGGCACACGGCCTACAATACCTTCAGGCACAAGTTTCTTGATATCTTCCTCTACATCTTGAAAGTAACGGTCTTTGGATCCTTTTTCCATAGCCTCCACAGATCCCATTCCTCTATAAGACTTAAATTTACGGCCCTCCAATAAAATAGTTTCTCCCGGAGCTTCTTCTACCCCTGCAAATAAAGAGCCTGCCATAATAGTGTGGGCACCTGCAGCTATCGCTTTCGCAATATCACCGGTCTGCTTAATACCGCCATCCGCTATTAACGGCACGCCTGTTCCTTTTAAAGCTTTGGCAACTTCATAAACAGCATACAGTTGAGGCACCCCTACCCCCGCAATGATACGTGTCGTACAGATAGAGCCGGGACCAATACCCACCTTGACTGCATCTGCACCTGCATCGACCAAAGCCTTAGCTGCTGCCCCCGTAGCAATATTTCCGACAATAACCTGTAAATCGGGGAATTTGGATTTTACTTCTTTCAGTTTATTGATGACCCCTAACGAATGACCATGCGCTGTATCTATCGTAATGACATCTACACCCGCTTTCACCAATGCATCTACACGATCAAGCGTATCTACCGTCACCCCCACCGCAGCACCAACTAAAAGTCGGCCATGCTCATCTTTGGCAGCATTTGGATAATGCTTATACTTCTGGATATCCTTAAACGTAATCAATCCTTTCAACAGATAATTCGAATCGACCACAGGGAGCTTTTCAATCTTATAATTTTGCAGGATTTCTTCCGCTTTCAACAAATCTGTACCCTCTGGTGCCACGACCAGATTATTTTTGGTCATTAGCTCACTAATAGGTTTAGCCATATCTTTTTGAAAGCGCAAATCTCTGTTTGTCACAATACCTACAAGCTTTCCATCGACATCAATGACGGGAATACCTCCTATCTTATGCTCTCTCATAATGCTAAATGCATCCCCGACAGTAGCTGATTGCAAGAGTGTCACCGGATCCTGAATCATCCCGCTTTCCGACCGCTTCACCTTACGCACTTCAGCAGCCTGCTCTTCGATCGTCATATTTTTATGCAGCATACCCATCCCTCCCGCTTGCGCGATTGCAATAGCCAGATCTGCACCGGTAACGGTATCCATTGCCGCCGATACCAGTGGTATATTTAATTTGATTTTTCTTGTCAAATATGTACTTGTATCTACGTCTCTCGGTAGAACTTCAGAATAAGCCGGGATCAATAATACATCATCGTATGTAAGACCTTCAGCTACGAATTTTTGTGAATCTAATTGCATGGCAAATATGTTCTGGGGTTTCTATTTGCCGGTCAAAGTTACGACTTTTTTAATCAATGACTGACTAAAATTTCAAAAAAATATTTTTTCATTATAAGGAACAAAAATCAATAATATCAAAAAAGATTTATTTTATGTTTTGGCAGGAATTTTGCTAATCTTTCGATATTATTAAAAAAATATGTAAAACAAATCTATGACGTTATGAAAAAAGTATTACTTTCAGTTGCTGCCGTAGCTTTATTAGCTATTGGAGCTCAAGAAGCTAAAGCACAAACTCCTTACAAATCAGCATTGGGTATTGTATTCGATGGCAACGATGGTTCCAACGTTGGTATTCAATATAAGACAGCAGTAGGTGCTACAACAGCATTTCAGGCTCAAGCTGCTTTTCGTAGCAATTGGATCTCTTTAGGTGCTGACTATCAGTACGAAAAAGCTATCGCTGGTGCCGAAGGATTAGCATGGTATGTGGGTGGAGGTGCCCATTTAGGCATAGGAACTTGGGATGGTCCAGGAGACAAAACCTTTGTTGGTTTACGCCCTCAGGCCGGCTTGGAGTATAAAATTCCGCCAGTACCATTAGCTTTCCATTTGGATTACAAACCTACTATCGGAATAGTTAACGGTGGTGGATTTGCAGGTGACGGCTTCACATTCGGCGTGAAATACGTGTTAAAGTAATCTAATCACGGTTAGAAATATGAGAATGGGCTTCGTGGAAACATGAAGCCCATCTTTTTTTATGTATTCAACAGACTATGCTGCGTAGCCGTAAAAATATTCCTAAACACCATATTCAATTCATTATCTCGCTGTGCTCCGGTTATGCCAACCAATGGAAATAAAGTAACAGTCTGTTCCCGGACAGCTTTTACCATCATTCTGGATAATATGGCTATATCCTGAATAACCGCACTATCCGACATCGATTCGCCCCCAATACATTTATCCCACAATTCTGCTGTTAATGTTTGTATTTTATCTCTGTTGGCAGAGAGCTCAACCTGAAAGGTGTCCAGTAACTTAAACCGTTCTTTACCAAAACGGGCATTCCAGCAACTATCTTTAGATTTATGCACAAAATATTTTTCTACCAAATCAAGGAAACGCCTGTACATACCTATATAATTCGCTAACAAAGTTAATTCAGCAAAAGGCATAAAAGGCAATGAATACAATGGTCCATCATTGTATCGCTTCTCGGGCTTTATCTGGAAGCTATATTGGGGATCTACCGGTACCTGATCTAACGAGAAACTATGACTTGCCGTACATTCCAATCCAAATGTATCCCAATCATAATGTATCAAGACATATTCTCTCGGCACAAAAAAAGAAAGCACAAGAGGTTCACCTCCCTCTCCCATCCGTTGCACATCGCCCTCATATACATGACAGTTTAAGGTAAAATGTGAAAGATGGGGAGCGCCGGTGGCAAATTGCCAGACACCGGATATGATATATTTCCGACCATCCCATACAGCCTTCCCACCGACTCTTCCACTTCCCCCAAAACATACTTTAGGGCTCGAGAAAACCTGCTGTGCAAGCTGAGGATCAATATATCCGGCAAACATGTTTGCACCGGCACACAGCGTCACCGTCCATCCCAGACCTCCATCCCAATAAGCGAGCTCTTCCAGAAGAGAAACTCCCTCTATCAGGCTCATTCCCTTTCCTCCATAAGATGTTGGCACCCATATATTAAACCAATTGTTGTCGTATATCATCTGCAGTTGAGTATCCACCAGCGATTTCCGGGCAATACTCGAAGCCTGGCCATCTTTTATAATCTGTATATCTTGAAGTGTCAACATCATTAGGAAAGTTTAAGGTTTTGTGCATACATTAATCTGCGCCATTTTAAAAATCCAAAAATGGCGACAATAAATAAGAAGAGTGTCAAAGCTGCAAACAAATATAGATCCTTATGAATGAGCAAAGGAATGGCGAAAGCATTACTGATATTCAGCAACAGCCAGTTTTCCAACTTTCTTTTGGCAAGCAACCACATACCAGCCCATGCCGTCGAGGAGACCCATGCATCCCATGCCGGCACATCCGAATCTGTCACATGCTCCAATATGAGATACAAGAAAATAAAACCAAGCACTGCTATTCCTAGCGTAATCATCCACTCTCTTCGGTTACACAGCGTTATCGGCTGATTCTTCATCGATGTATTTGTCACCCAATACCACCAACCGTATATACTCATGACGAGATAATACATGTTCAATGCAATTTCAGCATATAGCTTTGCACCAAATAGAACATACATTCCCGAGAGAATTCCCAGGATACCAAAGAAATAATTAGAAACTTTATTGTTTTTAGACAGCAGTACCTGTATGATACCACATAATACCGAAAAGCGCTCCAGCCAGGAGGTCTGTTGAAAAGCGACAGCTAAATGTTCAAAGATAATTTCCATAAAAGTGTGTTTAACTAAAAAACTACACTTATGAAAATGCTATAAAGACGTTGTTTAGAAATTAATCCCTACGCCAGCATTACCTGGATCAGGTTCCTCCCACATAAAAGTGGGTGTGGGTATAATCTCAGCCTTACAAATAGAAATGAATCTATTTTTTTAGCACCCCATAAGATTCTTATATACTACTATTAATTTAAATTCAATTTAAATTCAATTTCAATACCCGATGTGTATGTTCACGAATTTCCGTACACAACTGCTCATCATTATTGAGCGAACGCCCCCAGGACGGAATAATCTCACGCAACTTCCGCCGATACTCTTCCGATTTCGCCCGCTCCGGGAAACACCTTTTCAACAGCAGGATCATGATCTCCACCGAAGTGGAAGCACCTGGAGATGCACCCAGCAATGCTGCTATAGAACCATCTGCACTAGAAACTACCTCGGTACCGAATTCTAGTATTCCACCATGCTTCGGATCTTTCTTTATCACCTGCACACGTTGTCCGGCCTTCTCTATTTCCCAATCCTCCAACTTTGCCGTAGGCATAAACTGTTTCAATGCATCCAATTTATCTTTCGGCTTTTTCATCACCTCTGTAATCAAATATTTTGTCAATGGTAAGTTATCCAGACCTGCAGAAAGCATTGGCTTAATATTCGACAATTTAATCGAAGCTGGTAAATCAAAATAAGAACCTTTTTTCAGGAATTTCGTAGAAAAGCCGGCATAAGGTCCAAACAATAAAGCTTGTTTACCATCAATATAACGCGTATCCAGGTGAGGTACCGACATCGGAGGTGCACCGACCGATGCTTTGCCATAGACTTTAGCATGATGTTGCTTGATAATAGCCGGATTTGTACATCTTAGCCATTGCCCCCCTACCGGAAAACCACCATAACCCTTTGCTTCAGGTATTCCTGATTTTTCAAGTAATAAAAGAGAATGTCCTCCAGCCCCGATAAATACAAATTTTGCCTTAATCTCGCGTTTATCTCCGGTTTTCAAATCCTTTATCTCCACTTCCCACCGACCATCATCTTCACGCTCTATATCTTTCACTTCCTGGTTTAAAGATAGTTTGATATTATCCTTTTGATCCAGGTAGGTAATCAAATCTCTCGTCAATGCCCCGAAGTTCACATCCGTTCCGATATCCATTTTGGTAGCAGCCATAGGCTCATTTTGCTTTCTACCTTTCATCATCAGAGGTACCCACTCTTTCAATACAGCCTTATCTTCGGTGTATTCCATTCCCCGGAATAATGTATGTTTCGTCATGGCTTCGTAACGTGTTTTTAAAAATTTCACGTCCTTTTCACCAAAGACAGCACTCATGTGAGGAATCTGACGAATAAAATGTTCAGGATTTTTGATTACTCCTTTTTCTACAAAATATGCCCAAAACTGCTTTGACACTTCAAATTGTTCTGCAATTTTGATGGCTTTATCAATTTTCACCGAACCATCGGGTTGTTCCGGTGTATAATTTAATTCACAAAGCGCCGAGTGTCCTGTACCTGCATTATTCCAGGCATCAGAACTTTCCGCAGCGACGACATCCAGACGCTCTACAATTTCAATATGAATATCGGGGTTCAGTTCGTTGATGAGCGCCCCTAAGGTAGCACTCATAATCCCTCCACCGATAAGAACGACATCGACTTCCGATTTTTGTTTTTTCTTACCCATTGTATTAAATTCCATGCAAAATTAACATTCGTAATCCGTTAATGCGAATGCTTTTGTCAAAATTGTTTCATTTATGGTCATCGAATATAACATACCTGGTCTTCAAAAACCACAACATGTCTTATCTCTTCAAATCAAGTTTTAATTCTTTTCATATAGACTTAACGATTCGTTACGAATAGCGTCATATACACTTGTTAGCTTTACTTATGATCTCGTACTAACACAATAAATATGAAGAGGACAAAAGTAGCTTTCTTTGCTGAAATATTAATCGAAGATTTTGATGGTGCTGCACGCACGATGTTTCAGCTGATCAATAGAATAGATCACACACAATTTGAGTATTTCTTCATCTATGGCAATGGACCCGATAAATTCGAGGACCATCTCACCTATAAAGTTCCTACTTTTAAAATTCCGGCTAATGAAGATTATTGTCTGGCAATTCCACATCTAACAAAGTCCAAGCTTGAACGTGCTCTTGATCATTTCACGCCGGATGTCATCCACATAGCCACACCATCTTTACTCGGATTTTATGCATTAAATTATGCACGGAAACGGAATATACCGGTATTGACCATTTACCACACTCATTTTATCGCCTATATCGCTTATTATTTAAAGCATGTAACACCACTCGTCAGGCCAACTATCACCTGGATAAAAAAAATAATGACCAACTTTTACAACCGTTGTGATATCGTATATATACCATCGTTGGAAATCACCCGTCAGCTCATAAAAATTGGTATAGACGCAGGTAAAGTAACATTATGGAAACGAGGAATCGATACTTCTTTATTCAACCCAAACAAACGAGACTGCACCTATATCGAGCAAATTACACAAAACAACAAACCCAATCTGCTCTTTGTCAGTCGCCTGGTCTGGGAAAAAAACTTACAAACGTTGATCGATATTTATCAATATTGTGAAAATGAAAGATTAGACTATAACCTGATCATTGCCGGCGATGGTACGGCAAAATCAGCTGCCATGGCCGAGATGCCTAATGCTTTCTTTCTCGGAAAACAAGATCACCAACAACTTTCGAAGTTGTATGCTTCCGCGGATATCTTTATCTTTCCGTCTATTTCCGAAACATATGGAAATGTTGTTATAGAAGCTATGGCCTCCGGTCTACCCTGTATTATTGCTAACGGCGGAGGTTCTGCTTCTCTGGTAGAGCATGGTAAAACAGGGTTTCGATGTAATACTAACAATCCAAAAGAGTATATGTATTTTGTGCAAAAAATCCTCTCCACCCCTTCATTACACCAGGAATTAAAAGAAGAGGGAGTTAAGTACGTCAAAAGTCTCGATTGGAACGAGCTTGCAAGCCGGTATTTTGATGACGTCAACAGGTTAGCCAATATCCGAACAGAACCGAAACTCGCATGGGCAAATTGATTCGAAATAAAGCCTTTCTCAAATTCGTTATCCTATTATTTGTGCTGGTTCCGGTATTTATTTTTATCGTACAAACGGATTTCGTTGTCGTAAAGCGAGAACTTTTCCAGATAGGTTTCAATTTCATTTATATCATCCTGACCACATTCACTGCTTATGTACTGGGTACCTGGGGGTGGTATTTTTGCCTGGGCAACGACCGAAAGAAAATAAGCATCTCCCAGTTATTTACCATCCGACAGATCGGTGAAACTATTGCATTGTACAATCCTACAGGTGTATTAGGAGGTGACCTGCTGAAAGTCGAGTTATTAAAGTCGAAACATATTTCCAAAGCCACAGTTCTAAATTCGGTTATCGTTTCCAGAATGACGGCTATGTTGTCTCAGATATTACTTTTTACGCTAGCCATGGTCTGGGTATTATCGGTGTCACGACCTCAAACCGATGTAGACAGGTGGACGCTGTCACTCTATGCTATGCTTACAATATTAGTGCTCCTGAAAGCATACTTTTTCTATTGGCTGGCGTCCCCACTTCGACATCCTACCCCCGATTCAACATTTCCTTTCAAAAAAAATATAACCCATATCCGGTCTCTTTTACAGGACGTAAAAATCTTCTTTCGTCAACACCCAAAAATGTTCTGGGCATCCTATATACTGTTCACCGCACACTGGATCGTCGGCAGCATGGAATTTTATTTTATACTAGCGTTTCTAGAGCTCGATGTGCAGATTATACAAACATTACTGGTCGATATGAGTATCGTAATGATCAAAAGCCTATTCTCTTTTGTCCCGGGTCAGATCGGTGTAGAAGAATTGGCGAACAAGTTTATGTTGAGCTTCATTGGCATTTCTGCCGGCAGCATATGGATTACTGCATCCGTCATCCGACGCAGCCGGCAGCTATTCTGGATCGGTGTGGGTTCTATTCTTTATCTCTGCTTAAAAAAAAGACCTCAGCATGCTACCGTCTGATATGGAGATACTTTTTGTCAGCCATAAATACCCACCCTCCGTTGGAGGCATGGAAAAACAGAGCTACGAACTGATTAACGGGACGGCATTATATGCTAATGTACATACGCTAGTCTATACCGGCATGGAAAATGTCTTAACTTTCTTTTTCCTTCTCAACCGACGCATTCTTAAAAAATTAAAAGAAAACCCAGGGATTCAAGTTATTCATTTCAACGATGGATTGATTGCTTCGATGGCTTTGTTTCATCGCGGATATGATCCTATCAAAAAAACCGTGACCATACACGGTCTAGATGTGGTATTTCCACTTCCTTATTTCCAGCGAAAAATCCTGCCCCGGTTCAACCGCTTCGACAGGATCATCGCTGTCAGCCAAGCGACGGCAGACGCTGTCCTAAAACGGGGCGTACGACCAGACAAAATCGCTATCATTGCGAATGGCGTAGACCATGAGATCGCCAACACAACATCTACCCCACCCGATGTCATCCGACAGCAATATCCTCTCATCCATCACGACAGATATTTCATCACCTTGGGAAGACCCGTAAAACGTAAAGGCTTCTCCTGGCTCATCAAACATGTAATCCCACGGCTGAAAGCGGACTTCCAGCTAGTCATGGTAGGTCCTTTTCAGGAAAAACCCACATGGAAAGAAAAGATAATCCGGTTTTTGCCTCGCAAGTTACAACAGCTAATCACGCTATTCTTAGGGTTCCCTACAGATCAACAAGACATCAGACAGCTTCTCCAACAATATCATCCTCAGGTCGTGCATCTGGGCAAAGTACCTTTTGACGATCTAAAAATACTATTGTCCAATGCCGCCGCCTTTTTAATGCCTAATATCCCAATAGATGGCGACATGGAAGGCTTTGGGTTGGTCTGTCTGGAAGCTTCCCTGGCAAACACGTTGGTCATCGCCTCTGCTTTAGAGGGTATCACAACAGCTATACAGCACAAAAAAAATGGAATCTTACTTCCCCCCCGTGACGAGAGAGTGTGGGAGGCACAGCTGGAAAGAGTCCTGGCAGACCCGATGTCCTATAAAGAACAATGTGTCGCTTTCAAAACATACACCTTATGCAATTTCAGCTGGGACAAAATGTGCCGCAGCTATGTTGAACTGTTTCAGGAGCTTGTAACTAACCGTAAATTTTCTTAACTTCGGATATCTAAGCAATTTTCTTGAAGACCATGGTCATCGATTATAGCATATCTAACGTACAAAAACCACGTTTAGCAAATGATATCATTATACCAAAGGGAAGGTATTTCTCCTTTCTCCGGGAGGATAATGTACATCTCGGCGCGAAAGACCAATACATCGCCAGTCGTCAGATAGGTAACCAGTTATTCCTGGAAATCAAATGTACACAGGACGAATGTTGGGATCTTGCCCTTCACGATGCACGGAAAACATTTTGGATGGCTTTCCAATTTTTGGGAAGCTCATCTATAACAAATAAAGAAAATCCCACGTTAACTCATCAGCAATATCTGGGATTTTTCAATACCAAGAAAGATATTCCTTATCATCTCAAAGCCGGTAAAACGTGGGCTATTCTGATTGGAATGGAGCTAGAAAATCTAAAGCAGTTAAGTCAGGAATGGCCTACCTTAGTTTATGAGAAAAATAGTATTCCACACCTCTTACCTGTTCTAAAAATTGCCTCCCGGAACAAAAAGATATTAGAACAGATCCAACGTATCAAGGATACGCCATTCTCCTTAGGCTACAAGCTAAACTACCAGGTCATCCAGCTTATGGACACCTACCATGGAGATTTGCTGCAGCACCGAAAATCAGCACAGAAGGAAGATATTTCGCTTTTCCACCGGGCCAGAGCATATATTGTAGATCATTATACGGAGGCGGATATCGACATCAAGCACATGGCGTCGGAGCTGTTGAGCAGCGAACGTACCCTATACCGCATCTTTCATGAAAACGGATTGACCGTCAATTCGGCCATAAAGCTTATACGGATATACAAAGGGCGCGAAATGCTCCGTCGGACCAACGAATCGGTGGATATGATTGCCTTTCATCTCCAATTTTCGACGGCGAAATATTTCATCCGGCAATATGTCAAGTATTTTGGTCATACGCCTGCCATGGAAAGAAAGATGATGCCACAATGGCCGTTGGATGATGACTGGGATATGGAGGAGGAAGATAGTGCTTAGTTATAGTATAGAAACTTGGAATATTATTGCTAAATTTGGGTATGACAACATTTAAAGTATCTGTTCCGGAAAATAAGACTTCTTTTTTCCTCGAGGTACTCGAGCTAATCGGGGCTACATACGAGTCAAAAGAGAGTGGATTTGTACTAACCGATGAACAAAAACAGTTCCTTGTGTCGCAGAATGACGTACCGTTGGATGAGTGCCAATCGGCAGACCTTGTTTTCGAGGAGCTAAAGGTTAAATATAGCCTATAAAATACTGGTCAACATCTCCCACAAATATCTGACGAAATAAATACATTTCTTTTCAATGGCCTATAGCCAATATTTAGGTTGACCTCAAAAGAATTTGACAAAAATCAAATAACCTCATAACTGAACAACTGATTTTTAGTAAAAAGGACGATTTTTTTGTCATTATTTGTTTATGGGTTGGAAATATTCACAAACTTTGATTATTATTGTCAAAAAAGATATAATAACCAAATGGCTAACAAGAGGTTTGATGCTACGTATGAGAGCGGTCGGGATAAGATAAATGTTGAAGCCGAGGTGTTTAGTTGGGTGGAGGATAACATCTTTTATTATTTCTGCCCTGCACTGGACATTATCGGTTACGGGATATCAGACCAAGAAGCTCAACGATCTTTTGAAGATGTGCTAAAGGCCTTTATTGAATACACGCACAATAAGCGAACTCTTTTTGATGAACTGGAGCGACTAGGATGGACTACCAATAAAAAGAAAAAACGAGCACACCCGCCTACCAAAGAACAACTATTGGACGATAACGAAGAGTTTAGGCATATCCTACAGCGTGACGATGTAAAAAGTCATCAAAGGAATCTGGAATTTGCCTAACCGCTATGACAATAAGGTCGTTAAAGAATATCACTATAGCCAAATACGAAGCATTTTTAGAATTATGCGGCTGCAAGTTCATCAAGATAATCGGCGGACACGCCAAATATACCCGGTGCGATCTTAACAGGCCGATAATGTTCCAAACTCATATTGATCCTGTACCAGAATTTATCATTAAAAATGCTTTACGTTCTTTGGGTATAACCAAAAATGAATTTCACGATATTTTAGATGGAAAGATAACGGTAGACCGCAAAGGCAACAGGTACATCCTAAAATAGCCTTATCCTGTCAAACGGGCAGTATCCCATGAAGTGTGTAAGTCCTTAATAAGGTTTCTAGATTCTATCTTC
>JBEBVG010000008.1:0-44857 GCA_040392845.1 Sphingobacterium sp.
CCGCCGAGAAAAATCACGACCCCCATCATGGCGACCAAAAACATCATCGCGTATTCGGCGAGAAAAATGAAAGCAAACCGTATACCACCATATTCGGTATGAAAACCACCGATGAGCTCACTCTCTGCCTCAGGAATATCAAAAGGAGCACGATTACATTCGGCCAACGTGGCGATGAAAAAGATAGCGTACACCACCAAAAGATGTGGAGCCTGAAAAATATTCCAGGCGAGTATACCTCCAATATCCGTCACGTTCCATATTCCGAAGAAATAAATGTCTTCGTTCGTCCAGATGCCTTGATTGAAGGCAATATCATTCAGATTCAATGTCTGGGTGATCATGACTGCAGAAATGAGGGCAAGACCTACAGGTATTTCATAGGATACCATTTGTGCAATAGCGCGAATAGATCCTAACAATGAATATTTGTTGTTGGATCCCCATCCTGCCATTAATATACCAATTGCATCAATAGCCACTACGGCCATAATAAAAAACAAGCCTGTATTTGTGTTCGCGGGCAATAGATCCGGACCCCAGGGCATAACGGAAAAACCAATAAAAACAGCAGCAAAGATGATAATAGGAGCCAGTGCGAATAGAATTTTGTCTGCTACACTGGGCGTGATAAATTCCTTTTGGATGAGTTTTAAGATGTCAGCCACAGTCTGCAAAAGACCATATCTTCCTGTCTCCATCGGACCTAGCCGATCTTGCACAAAGCCTGCAATCTTACGCTCTGCATATACGGCAAATAGGGTAAATAAGGCAATAAAGCCAAATATGATGATAGGTACAACAATATGAATTAACAGCTCTCCCAATGCGTACTTTAGATTAATTCTTAATTATCTGCAAACATAAGCAAAACATGGGAAAAAGAACTATATTTTTTTGAAAATATACTAAGTTGGTAGATTTTTTTAAATCGTTAAATAAATGTTAAAGTATAGGTTCTAATGTACGAGTTGGCGCAGTATTTGCGTTATTGTTATAACAACAAAACAGAATTTAAAAAATTCATAATTTCATAATTTAGGTTAATAATTGGTTTGGTTAAAATCCTGGAGCTCCCCGCTTCAGGATTTTTTTATTCACTAATGTCCTTCGTTACCGTCCTCGCCGTGTGAGTGGCCATGCGCAAGCTCTTCTTCCGTTGCAGGACGTACAGCAAGAATTTCAATGTCGAAGTTTAATGTTTTACCTGCCATAGGATGATTCAAATCCGCTACTACAGTTTCCGGAGTTACTTCCATGACAACCGCGCGAAACTGGTTACCCTGATTATCCTGTAAAGGCAATACCTCGCCAACGGGAGGAAGACCACTTTCCTGAAACATATCGGCTGGCAATTGTGCGATTGCACGGTCATCACGCTCACCATATGCATCGGCCGCAGCAAGTTGGAAAGAAGTTTTATCTCCGACTAAGAGTCCGCCTATATTTTCTTCAAATTTTGGAAGCATCATACCTACTCCATATAAGAAGGTCAGTGGGTTTTCAGTTGTAGTTTGCTCTACAAACGTTTTTTCACCATTATCTTCAATCGTATGAAGGGTGTAATTTAACGTCACTACGTTGTTGTTTTCTATTGCCATTTTGAGTTGTTTATGAAGAGATATTCCCTTCGTTTTGATTAATTAATTCAATGAGTTGTGCAATCGACGTTTGTGGAAGACTACAAGTTTTATGGCGACAAAGGTAGGCTTTTGAATCAGAACCTTGTCTATTTATTAACAAAGGAAGTGTACTTTTTGTTCCACCTAAGGTAATTTTGTTGGGGATATAACACGATTTATCCAATTCTTCGCGCCATGCGACAGCCTGCTCACCCGTTAGCGCGATCTCATTTACGCCGAAGTGATGCTCTAACAATTGTATAGCCCAGTTAGAGTAAGCCGATCCATAGCTTTTGATATGCGGAAAGACATTGGCGAATACCTGATCTGCGATCTGCGTATATGTTGGCTCATCATAAAACAAACCTAATTTGTACAGCTGCCTTACCATGGTGGATGATGAGGACGGTATCACATTATCCATGATTTCACTTTTACGGGCAATCAGCTCCTCGGCATTGTCAGCTGTATAATAAAAAGCTTGATTTTCTGTATCGTAGAAAAGATCAATAGCCCTGTCGGCAAGTTCCTTTGCACGGATTAGCCATCTTTCATCAAATGTAACTTCATAGAGTGCGATATATGCTTCTATAGTAAAAGCATAATCATCCAGAAAAGCCGGAATCCGGCGGTTATGATCTGCAGGTTGATGTAAGAGCTGACCCTGATGCCGACAGCTTCCCTCAACGAAAGACGCTATACCCAAAGCTGAAGATAAATACGCTTGTTTACCGAATACGCGATAGGCATCCGTCAGACCTTTTAACAATAATGCGTTCCAGGTCGTTAACTGCTTATTATCCAAACCGGGACGAACGCGTTTGGAACGGTATTTTAACAATTTAGTTTTGATTTCACCGAGGTAAGCCGACCATTCCTCAGTAGAAAATCCGGCTTCTGCGGGGAGGTTGTCGTTTTCTCCACGGATGAAGGGTATATTCGTCTGTTCGTCCGCCCAGTTGCCCCTCTCCGTGATATTAAAATACTGACGTGCGAGCTCGGCATCTTCGCCGAGTATATCAAATTCATCGTAGTCGAAGGTATAAAACTTACCTTCCACACCCTCGCTGTCCGCATCGAGGGCAGCATAAAAGCCCCCGTTTGGATCTTTCATCTCTCGTTCGAGCCATGCAATAGTTTCTTCCACTATCCTTTGATAGTGTGGAACAGGCTTCTGTTGATACGCTTCGCTATAGAGGCTGATCAACTGCGCGTTGTCGTACAGCATCTTTTCAAAATGAGGTACCAGCCATTGTCCGTCTACCGAATAACGCGCAAACCCGCCGCCGATCTGATCGTAAATACCGCCATTGGCAATCTTCGTTAAGGTGAAATGGACATGGTGCAATACGTCCTTGTCTTTGGCCAAAGTGCCATAGCGTAAAAAAAACAACCAGTTATTAGGTAGCGGAAATTTGGGTGCTCTTCTATATCCGCCATGTTCCGTATCAAACTGTGCTTTCCACGGTTGTACGACAGATGTGATGTCAGCTAACGTATATTGTTCAGGAATTTCGACAAGGGGTAACCGTTCAGCTTGATGGATACCAGATGTTAGTCGCTCTGCATAGTCAATTGCGGTATCAGGTGTCTCTTCCCACATCTGGGCGATCTGTAAAAGTACATTTTGCCAGTCTTGCGGTCTGAAGTAAGTACCTCCATATATCGGGCGCCCGTCAGGGAGGCAGATGACATTCAACGGCCATCCTCCGGCATTCGTCATCAGCTGCACGGCGATCATATAGATCTGATCGATGTCCGGACGTTCTTCACGGTCCACTTTTATCGAAACAAAGAGTTTGTTCATTGTCTGCGCTATAGCTTCGTTCTCAAAGCTCTCGCGTTCCATGACATGGCACCAATGGCAAGCCGAATAACCAATACTAACTATTATAAGCTTGTTTTCCTGTTTGGCTTTTGTCGATGCTTCCTCTCCCCAAGGCATCCAATGCACAGGATTGTGTGCATGCTGTTGCAGATAAGGAGAGGTTTCGTTTTGCAGTTTATTTGCCATATATTTACGAAGGTACAAAAAATCAAAAACCTATTTTTTTGGAAATAAATTCTATAGCTGTATTTTCGCTTTTAATGAAAATACGTTCACTGTTCTATTCTTTCCTATTTCTGTTATTTTTTACACTATCAGCGTCGGCGCAGGTAGAGCAATCCTATTATTTTCATAATCTGAACATCAATAATGGTCTATCCCAAAATACGGTAAACGCGATATTGCAGGATAAAAATGGGTTTATGTGGTTCGGAACAAAGGATGGACTGAACAGATATGACGGGATATCCTTCAAGATTTTCAAAGATCGTACGGATAATCCTAACGGACTGAAACAGGCCTTTATTACTACACTGTTTGAAGATAAGAAAGGAAATATCTGGGTAGGTACGGATGTGGGGGTATATATCTACAACCCTTATACGGAACATTTTGAACATTTCGTTCTCCCGGCACAAAATGGCAAAGTGATCGATAGAACAATTAATAAAATAACCGGAGGAGGAGAGAATAAGATTTTTCTTGTCGTGGATGGGCTTGGCCTTTTTGTTTATGATATCAAACAACAAAGGCTTGTCAATTATACTTTTCCAAATAACGATTCGCTTAGGGATATTCAGATTGATAAGCATGGTACCATCTGGCTAAGTTTCTACAAGGGGCTATATTTTACAGAAGATAATTTTAAGACGCTGAACCCCTATATATCACGAACAGGGGAGGAATCGTTCAAAGACGAGCCTATCACAGCTATCTATTCCGGCACATCCAATAAAATGTATCTCGGTTCAGAAAAAAATGGCCTTATAGAATTAGATCTGGCTGCCCGGCAGTCACGTAAACTGGCTTTGTCTCCGATAGCTGAGACTCCTGTTTATGTGCGATGTCTTTATCCTTACTCGCCCGAGGAACTTTGGGTAGGTACAGAGACGGGCGTATATATCTATAACCTTAAGACAAGGGCTAGCGTACATTTGCAAAACGATAAATCGGATCTATTTTCTATTTCGGACAATGCGATTTATTCGTTGTGCAAAGATCGGGAAGGGGGGATGTGGATAGGCTCTTATTTCGGTGGCGTCAACTACTACCCCAAACAGACGACCTATTTCGAAAAATACTATCCAACGAATGACCGAAAGACATTGCAGGGGCAGCGTGTTCGGGAGATCGTGAAAGGGGAGGGCGATGAGCTGTGGATCGGGACTGAAGATGCAGGTTTGTTCCGGTTCAATAGTTCAACTAAAATTTTTAAACATATTGAAGCCAGCTCAAAGTTTTCCAATATACATGGGCTATGTATGGACGGTGACGATATTTGGGTAGGTACTTTTTCCAAAGGTGTTCATGTCATCAATACCGTAACCGGAAGTATAAAATCGTATACCGCCGATGATAGTCCATCGACTATTCAGGATAATTATGTCTTTTCAATTCTCAAGAGCTCCACAGGACATATTTATCTCGGCACTTCATTAAGCCTGATAAAATATGATAAGACAAATGGTAAGTTTGAAAGGGTACCTGAGCTCGACCACAACCTTGTATATGATATCAAAGAAGATACTAAAGGCAACCTATGGGTAGCGACATATGCCAATGGTGTATTTCGATATGATGCCCTATCTAAAAAATGGGAACATTTCCGTCACACGGATAAAAAAGGCAGTCTTCCCTATGATAAGGTCTTGAGCATCTTTGAGGACAGCAACAATCAGATATGGTTGACGACTCAAGGTAAAGGTTTCTGCAGATTTGACTCCCAAAGCAAGACGTTTATACCTTATCCTTTGTCAGGAGGCGCGGTCCATGGTGTGGTTTACCAAATCATAGAAGACGATTCGGGTTTCCTCTGGTTGACGACCAATAATGGATTGATCCGGTTCCAACCGTCTGACGGTTCTATCAAGACCTTTACGGCAGCCAGTGGGTTATTAAGTGATCAATTTAACTATAAGTCCAGCTTTAAGACTGAAGAGGGAAATATACTGTTGGGATGTATCAGCGGCCTCATCTCTTTCAATCCAAATACATTTGTCGAGAACACCTATGTTCCTCCGATTTATATTACCGATTTTCTATTATTTAGTAAGCCCACAACTGTAGGGGGCAGGAACTCGCCATTACAAAAAAGTATACTTTTCTCTGATTCAATAACACTGAAGCATGACCAGAATCACTTTTCGCTGCGTATAGCGGCGTTAAGTTATCAAGCCCCGCAGATCAACCCGTTGCAATATAAACTAGAAGGTATCGGAGAGGATTGGCAGAATGTTACCGAAACGTCGTTGATCAGTTATTCTAACCTGCGTAGTGGAAAATATATCTTCAGGGTACGTGGTGCTAATAATGACCAACTTTGGAATCCCGAGGAAAAAGTCCTGTTTATAGAAATCCTGCCACCATTTTACCTGACAACATGGGCGTATATGGTCTATATTCTAATCGCTATAGCGGTCTCTTTTCTGCTGTTCCGGTTTTTAAGAAATCGTCAAAAGCTGCGTCAAAGACTGTTTGTTCAGGAGCTCGAACAAAGCAAAGAGCGGGAGATACATGATGCAAAGATTCGGTTTTTTACCAATATAACCCATGAAATCCGGACCCCACTTACGCTTATAAAGGGTCCTTTGGAAAATATCATTGTCAAAAAAGACATCCGTGATACGGATACGCTGGAAGATCTTCATATTATGAAGCAAAATACGGATAGGTTGTTAAGCCTTACCAATCAACTGTTGGATTTCAGAAAGACCGAAAAGGAAGGTTTTTTATTAAATCTTTCTGAGTACAATATTTCGACTATTCTTAGCGAAATACACCAAAGTTTTTCTCCTCTGATAAAAGAGTATGGACGTGTATTTGTCCTGAAAATGGATACGGATAGCTTCTATGCTTTTATTGATAAAGAAGCGTTTATTAAAATTATCACTAATCTCTTCAGTAATGCTATTAAATATGCCGAAAAGAATATTGAGGCAAGTCTTATCACGGATACGTCCGGCGACACCTTTGAAATATGCGTTGAAAGTGATGGACATCTTATTTCTCCCGAGCATTACGAAGATATTTTCAAACCATTTACACGCTTCAATCATCCGGACCAAATGAATACGCCCGGAACAGGTATAGGTATGTATCTGGCGCGCACACTGGCGGAATTGCACAACGGCACGCTCAAATTGATAGCAAGTGCTGATAGTAATAAATTCTTATTGACTATTCCTAAATATCAGGAAGGAACAATACGAGTAGAAGAGGGCGGCGACGATGATTTTAATGAAATACATATCGAACCGTCAGATGGCTCTCATACGCTGTTAATTGTCGAGGATAGTCATGATATGCAGCGATTTATCAAAAAGATTCTGCCGGAGAAATATAACATATTGATTGCCTCTAATGGAGAAGAAGCTTTGGAATTATTGAAAAATAATTTTGTCACGCTAGTGATCAGTGATATTACGATGCCGCGAATGACAGGTATCGAATTGTGTCAGCAGATCAAGTCAGATATCAACTATAGTCATATACCGGTGCTGTTGTTGACTGCTAAAACCAATATACAATCGAAAATTGAAGGAATGGACGTCGGTGCCGATGCCTATATAGAGAAGCCGTTTTCTCCGGAATATTTGGCGGCGATGGTGGCCAACTTGATTAATAGCAGGGAGAAGCTCAAAGAGACATTCCTGAAAAACCCGATGGTAATGTCTAATTCTATGATCAGTACGGAAGCAGATAAGGAGTTTTTAAATACATTAAGGGATGTAATCCATCAGCATATCAACAACGCTGACTTGAAAATGGAAGATATTGCTGAGTCATTGAACATGAGCCGCGCGTCATTTTATCGCAAAATTAAAGGGCTTCTGGACATGAAACCAAATGAATATCTCCGTTTAGAACGGTTGAAAATGGCTGCCCATTTGATTAAGGAAAACAAATACCCGATAGGTGAGATATCTTATATTGTTGGATTTAACTCTCCGTCTTATTTTGCCAAATGTTTTCAGGATCAGTTTGGCATGTTACCTAAGGATTACAGATAATTATATTGTATATCAGTATTTTATATTTTATTGTATTGAAATATTGATACGATATTTTCATTTAATGAGACTGTTTTTCTAACGGTCGCAAGCCTTCATCGACTACTTTTGCTATGTGATGAAGATGACTCCTTCATTATAACTAACAATGTTATAAACTTTAATTAAAACCAAATGAGAACTATTCGTATGAAAAATTTTGTAAGCTGGACTTGCCTGGCAATAATACTGACATCGGTTGGTATGACGGGATGTCGTCAGGATCCAAAGGCAGAACTTGTTGGAGATCCGGTTGTCACAAGCTATTCGCCTGAATCGGGCAAAGCAGGAACGGAGATTGCTATCCAGGGAGAAAATTTCGGAAATGAGGTCGCGGCTATAAAAGTGTGGGTCAATGATGTATTGGCTGAGGTAGTCAGTGTTTCACCGACGCGAATCTATGCTGTTGTCCCTAAGGCCGCAGGAAGCGGATCTATTAAGGTCGCTATTCGGGAAAAAGAGTTTGACTTGTCTGCACCGTTTACCTTTGAATTTGTACGCAATGTCTATACCTATAGTGGTAGTGGTTCGGCCGTCACCGTAGATGGCGAACTTCGGAATGCAAGTTTCAACAGGCCCTATTGGTTGACCTACGATAAAAAGGATGATGCTTTGTTCGTATTGGAGGAAGGTAGGAAGGTAAGACGTATCAAAGATGGTATGGTCGAGACTGTTGCCTCACTTACCGGATCTATCAATAATCCGCGAAGTATAACCATGTCCATTACCTGTGACACGATATTTATAGGTAATGACAATGCAGCGAACAACAGCAATGTCACTGTTGCTATTTTGACAAGGGATACAGACTTTAAAGTACAAAAGGATTATATACTGTCTACGAATGATACTCGATATGTCAATTTTGCCGGCATACATCCTATTGACGGAACGCTTATGTTTTATACCTGGCTCAGGAAATTGTACAAGTGGAATAAAGCCACCAATAGTGTTGAGCTACTCTATAACCTTGCCAGTGTAATTCCTAATGATGCCTATGCAAACTTCTGTTTTTCACCAGATGGCAACACAATGTATATTGTGGTAAAGTACAACTACATAGCTATCCTTAAAGGACAGTACAATCAAACGACAAAAGAGATTGTGGGCGGCTTTCAGGTTTTCGCCGGGACAGGATCGTGGGGTGCAGCAGATGGTGTAGGTACCGCGGCCAGCTTTGATCAGCCGGCTCAGGCGGCTGTCGATTCGCATGGCAGAATATATATCGCGGAGAAGTTTAACCATTGGGTGCGTATGGTAACTCCTGCGGGTGAAGTGTCGCGCTATGCCGGAGATGGCGGAGCAGGAAATCAAGGTTTTCTCGACGGCGATATGCTAAGTGCAAAATTTAATCAACCCGAAGGGATTGCTATGGATAGCGAGGGAAATATTTATGTAGCTGACCTTGTGAATTCCAGAATCAGAGTAATAAGAGAAGAATAACGGATAATGATAAGAAATAAGTATATTTTATACACAGTGCTGTGCAGTTTCCTGTTGGGGGCGTGTAGTAGTCAGAGGCAGACCACAGGAAAGGTTGACGGTTTACCCGTACCCCTTGCGGATCCTTTTATCTTATACCACGAGGATGTATATTATGCGTACGGCACAAATTCTGATGCAGGGTTTGAAGTATTCTATTCCGATAATTTGCATAGCTGGAAAAAACATGACCAGATGCTACTCCGGAAAGAAGACTCATTTGGTGAGAAATGGTTTTGGGCACCGGAGGTATATTATAATGCATCGAACAATAAATTCTATCTATTCTATTCGGCTGAAGAGCATATTTGTGTCGCTATAGGGGACTCACCGCTCGGCCCGTTTCGTCAAACGGAGAAAAAACCTATGGTGCAGGAGAAAGGTATAGACTCGTCGTTGTTTATTGATGAGGATGGTACAGCGTATATCTATTATGTGCGGTTTACGAATGGTAATGTGATTTGGGTAGCCGAATTGGAGGACGATTGGCAGACTATCAAAGAAGAGACATTGACAAAATGTATTGAAGCATCGACAGAAGGATGGGAGGCTGCATTAGGTAAGGTCGTAGAAGGCGCGTCGGTTATGAAGCGGGATGGCGTGTATTACATGCTATATTCAGGTAATGATTTCCGTAGTCAGGACTATGGTGTAGGCTATGCGACAGCATCTTCACCTATGGGGCCGTGGAAAAAGCAGGAAGCAAACCCTGTCTTGCAGCGTCCGGAGCAAGACCTTGTCGGAACCGGACACGGAGCATATTTTCAAGATAGAGACGCCCACTATAAGTACGTATTTCATGCACATCATGACACGACACGTGTACATCCACGCCTCATGCATATCGTTGATATGGCGATAGAGGATGGCGTGATCCGTATGGATGCCGGCTCGATTGTGACGCCAAATACGGTCAAATGACTAATTGATTATAAACTAAATAAAAAACTATGGTAAGGATATTTTTATTACTACTCTTTACAGTCTGTTCGGGAATAGCCTTTGGACAGCAAATAGAGGTAAAGGGAAGGGTTGTGGATATAGACAGCCGGCCAATGGCTGGCGTAAGTGTACAGGTAAAAGGACAACAGGTTGGTACAGCGACGGATACTAACGGCGAATTTGTATTGCATATTTCTACAAACGATGTCCTGGTCTTTTCGCAGACAGGTATGACTGAACAAGAGGTGATCTACGACGGACAACCGTTCATTGCGGTCGTTATGCAGGCCGACGATCAACAACTCGACGAGGTGGTGGTCATCGGTTACCAAACGGTAAGAAAGGCTGATCTGACTGGTGCTGTATCCATATTTAAGCCGGATGAAATGAAAAATACGGTCGTTACAGGAACGGTTGGTGATGCGTTGGTCACCGTGCCGGGAGTGACTGTCCGCACAGCCGGAGCCCCGGGAAGAGAAGGTAAAGTAGAGATCCGCGGTACAGGGACATTTGGAAACAGTAATCCACTTTATGTCGTTGATGGTGTTATTTCCGGTGCTAACCGGGACTTCAACTTCAATGATATTGAGAGTATACAAGTGTTAAAAGATGCCTCCGCAGCAGCTATTTATGGCTCCCGGGCGGGAAATGGCGTTATCATCATTACGACAAAGCAAGGATCCGAGGGCAAGATGAAAATTGATCTGTCGTCGCGGCGTACGTCTCAATGGCTTCCTCGGTATAATCTCACCAACAGGGATCAATGGATAAAGCTAAATGATCTGGCATTTATGAATGCCATAGCCGACGGCAATACGAACCTCAATGGACTGGCTAACCATTTTGAGGGCAACACGGACTGGCAGGATGAAGTATTTAAATCTGGTGTAGTAGAAGACCATAATGTTTCATTTACCGGTGGTAGTAAGGATAGCCGTTATTTCATCTCCGGCAATTACCAGTCGAACTCAGGAACGACTATTGGTACAAACAGCGAACGCTATACACTACGGTCTAATTCATCTGCCAGTCGTGATTTCGGTGAATCGGTCAAATTTACTATTGGTGAAAATATCATATTGAGTCACTATGGCGTAGACGAGATGGATACAAACCCAATTGTGGATGTCTACCGGATGTTGCCTACAATTTCAATTTTTGACGCGAACAACCACGGGGGCTATGGATATGGAAACGGGGCGTATAACATTACATTTGGTACAAACCCCTTTGCTAAAGAAGATTTCACAGATACGAGAAACAGCAATTTGCGCATTCGTGGAAATGCGTTTGCGTCGCTGGATCTTTTGAAGATGTTTAAATATAAATTCAATTTTGGATTTGACTTTAGCAACGATAAATATAGCTTTTTACGAAAGGTAGGTTCATGGACAGTCAACCAACCCGTAGATCCATCTTCACTCACCAGACGTCAGGCACAATCACGTGAATTTGTGTTCGACAACACACTGGAATTTAATAAGCAGTTTGATCGCCATACCGTATCGGCAGTCGCTGGGGTGAGTTTTCAACCCTATGTCTATGAACAGGTTTGGGGAGCGAAGAATGATGTGCTTACCAACAGTAAGGATGGATCATACTATGAGCAGCTGGATGCGGCTTTACGGGATGCTAGAACAGGTAGCTTCAAAAATCTTTCTAAATTATATTCTGTATTCGGACGGGTCAATTATAACTTCGATGAGCGATATCTATTCAGTGCTACCATGCGTCGGGATGAGTCTTCCCGTTTTGCTCCACAGTATAATGTAGGGTATTTTCCATCTGCATCTTTGGGGTGGAGGATAAGTAAGGAGCGTTTCTTCGATGTATCCTGGATAGATGACCTGAAGATCCGTGGTAACTATGGGTTATTGGGAACATCCAACATCTCCTACTGGGACTGGGTAGCGCTGATCAATTCGTTTCCACAAGCTACTTTCGGGGATAACTCAACCTCAGTTTCGGGCATGACACAGGTACAGTTGTCAAATGCCGATTTAAAGTGGGAAAAGTTATCACAGATGAATGTAGGTCTGGATGCCGCATTACTTGGCAACAGATTAAGTTTATCGGCAGAATATTTCATAAAAACGACAAAGGATGTACTGACGCCTATGCAGATATTATTGGCAACCGGAAATAATGGCGGAAATCCATATGTCAATGCGGCGACACTGGAGAATAGAGGTATAGAAATAGCTGCTAACTGGAAAGCCAAAATAGGAACAGACTTTGGTTACAGTATCGATGTCAACGGCTCCTATCTAAAAAATACGATCCAGGAGCTGGGGTATGGCCGTAAGGAATTTACGCAATGGGATACCAAGTCGGTGGTTGGCCGCTCTATAGGAGAGTGGTACCTGATCAAAACCGACGGCCTGTTCCGTTCGACAGAAGAGGTCATGTCACATCGCAATAGCGCTGGCCAGTTGATACAGCCAAATGCACGTCCCGGCGATATCCGGTAT
The DNA here is from genome assembly GCA_040392845.1 of Sphingobacterium sp. Classification (GTDB taxonomy): domain Bacteria; phylum Bacteroidota; class Bacteroidia; order Sphingobacteriales; family Sphingobacteriaceae; genus Sphingobacterium. The sequence continues at coordinate 12,614 of JBEBVG010000008.1, forward strand.
GTCGACTATAACGATGATGGTATGATTACGGATGCAGACAGGCAATATCTCGGATCTACGATTCCAACCTATCAACTGGGCATGAATATGCTTTTTGAATATAAAAATCTTGATCTGCAGATACAGATGACAGGAGCTTTCGGACATAAAGTATTCAATGGTCCACGGTCAGGATTTGATCGGTTTGACGATAACTCGAACTACCGTGCGGACTATGACCCCTGGACACCAGAAAACCCAGATGGAAAAGACCCCCGTCCTATTTTTTCAGACTCGCGCAATGCTCGTCCCGATCAAGACCGATGGCTGGAAAACGGTAATTATGTACGCGTCAAACAGATCGCCCTTGGATACAATATTCCAAAATCAATATTGGGGCGGGCTTTCCGAGGCGCCCGGGTATATGTAAATGCACAGAATCTGCTCACCTTTACATCATATAGTGGACTTGATCCGGAGTTCCTCAACACCAATATATGGGATCGCACCTACGATGGTGGAGCATTTCCTAATCCAAAAGGATTTACAGTTGGAGCGCAGTTGTCATTTTAATTATAAAAGGAAAAATAATGAAAAAGCTTTTTTATATATTTTCGACCTTGTGCCTGCTTGTCGGGTGTAAGGTGGACGTCGAAAACCCGAATTCAATTACAAAGGAGAATTTCTGGATAACGGAATCTGATGCTGAATATGGCGTAAATGCTATCTACAATATGTTTTACAAGCCTGGGACGTACACGCGCTGGCTGTGGTTCAGGTTTGATCTGACTTCTGATGAAGGCTTCAGCCAGAGTCCTTGGGCAGAATTGCGTGAATGGACTCAGTTTATCTATAACAATTATAATTTCGGTGAAGGGAATAGCCACACTTACGGCGATTTTTACCAAGCTATTTTTAGGGCGAATCAAGCATTACATTTTGTTCCCCAGATTGAGTTTGCAGACCAGAAGAAAAAAGACCATCTCCTAGGACAGGCGTATTTTCTACGTGGACTATACTATTACAATCTTGCACTATTGTGGGGTAGCGAACATAAAAGCTTACCTATTATCCTTGAGCCTTCTACACCGGAGATGCAACCCAACGGCCATACCGGAGAGGAAGTATTCCAACAGGCTATCAATGACTTCACCGAAGCGCAAAACCTATTGCCGGAAGTATGGACTGGAGCAGACAAAGGTAGAGCCACCAAGGGAGCAGCATTGGCCCTCAGAGCCAAGTGTTATATGCAGCTGCATGAGTGGGAAGAAGCGCGAGATGATTTGCATTGGTTGGTAGAAGGAGATGGACGTACATATTATGATCTCGTGCCAAATTACGTGGATAATTTCACCTCGGGCAATGAAAATAATATGGAGTCTGTGTTTGAGATACAATATTCGGATGTCAATCCATCACCTGCAGGGGATGGTGTATATGATGTCGATCCAAACCTGGGTTTACATAGAGGACAGTTTTTTGCGCCTCCCGGCATCGGGTGGACGGATGGCGAGCTTCGTCCTTGGCTTGTCGACGAATTTAAGAAAGAAAAGAATCAGGCTGGTGACAATGATATCCGTCTGAAGTACACTGCTTTTTATAAAGGTATGGAGAGTGATTTCACGGACAATGCAAAGATCTATAATTTGACGAGCAATGATGCCCTTTGGCAGCAAAGCAACTGGCAAGGACGTGTATTCTTTCGGAAATATTCCTCAACAGACCGTGGATTTGATGATTACTATAACCCGACCAATGTACGTGTAGTGCGTTTTGCAGATGTATTGCTCATGTATGCAGAATGTATAGCGGCCTCCGGTGGCACATTGTCTGATGCGGTAGCACATGTCAATAGAGTACGTGCACGGGTGAATATGCCTCCTTTAGCGGTTCATCATTTTCCAACGACGACCGACAGGGATCGCTTTTTAAAACGTATGCAAATGGAGCGTTTGTTGGAGCTGGCGACAGAAGGACATCGCTGGGCCGATCTCAAAAGATGGGGGTTGCTGGATAATCAGACCGGAATAGATGAGTTGAAGCAACGGGATGCTGATTTCAATAATTTTGTCATTGGCCGCCACGATTGTTTACCCATACCTTCCAACGAAAAGGCCAACAACCCGAATGTAGACCAAAATCCGAATTATTGATCGTATGAGGCATTATTTTAAAACTAAAAATATGAAAACATTACAGTATATATTGTTGAGCTTCACCTTTGTCGTCTTTTTATCTTGTCAAAAGAGCGATACCAGTGAATTCAGCTACAGCACTCCGGTCTTACTGGGCGACCCTAACATTCTTCTCCATGACGGTGTGTATTATGCGTATGGGACTAATGCGTCCGACGGCATAGAGGTGTATACATCCGATGATTTACAGACATGGCGTAAATCCCCCCGCTTGGCCCTACATAAGGATAGCACCTGGGCCGACCGATGGTTTTGGGCACCGGAAGTATATTACGTAGCGGAGAAAAACAAATTCTTTATGTACTTCACAGCGGAAGAGCACATCGGCGTAGCGACTTCCGATTCGCCTCTGGGTCCTTTTACACAGGAGGTAAAAGAGCCCATGTGGAAGGATCAAAAGGCCATTGACAACTCTTTATACATTGATGATGACGGTAAAGCTTACCTGTATTTTGTACGTTTCACCGACGGATCCGTCGTATGGGTTGCCGAGCTGGAAGATGATCTGAAAACCATCAAAAGTGAAACATTAAGACAATGTATCGTGACGTCTCAGGGATGGGAGAATGTCCGGGGCCGTATTAATGAGGGACCTTTTGTCGTCAAGCATAAAGGTACCTATTACATGACCTATTCGGCTAATCATTTCGAAAGCCCTTATTACGGTGTAGGGTATGCTACGGCTAATTCTCCTATGGGACCCTGGACAAAATATGCGGGCAATCCCATCTTACAAAAGCCGGCGGATTTGGTCGGTGTCGGCCACCATTCTTTGTTCACCGATAAAGAAGGACAACTTAAGATGGTATTTCATGCACATTATTCGCAGCAGACCGTGCTACCTCGCGTCATGTATATTACAGATGTGAACTTCTCTAATGAAGCGGTGCCTGTCATGGAAACCAGTGAAGATGTTATACGACCTGTTGTATTAAGATAAAAAACAATAAATAAATTAAATCAAGAAACAAACATGAAGAAACTGCTTTCCGTCATTGTATCTATGTGTATAGGGTTGGTGGTACACGCTACCGATCCGTCTATTCAGTCAGCGTGGCGTATTTCGCTAAAGTCACCAGGTAACGCTGCAATTTCCTATCCGCTCCATCTAAAAACATCCGGAGAGCTATCATCGGCAACTACCTCGCTACCTGTATCTATCACGCGTAAGGTGGAACATAGTGGCTCTCGGACGCTTATTTCTATCGTGATTAAAGCTACAGAAACGGTTTATTATAATTTCGAAGAGGTCTATAAATTATCGGCTGTAGCACATGACGATTGTCAGTTCCTGATGCCAGGCTTCTGGTACCGCCGCAATCTGCGTTCTCCAGTGGAAGCACCTTCGTTTACAACGAGCGACAGTTGGCAAGTCAGGGAAGATCGGCTGAGCACGCCGCTTACGGGCATATACAATGATAAGACGGGAGACTATGTTACAGTGTTGCGACTTGATAAATTCGAACATGAAAGCCTTACCGCACATATGGAAGGTGATGTCATCCTCTCGGGCAAGACATCATTAGGATTTACCGGATTTCGTAATAGTGACGGTAGGGCTTCACTGGTCTTTGGTTTTCCGTACAGCGAAGCACCTTATACGTATATACGTAAGCTTACATTGGCTCCGGAAGTACAGGCTTTTGAGAAATTGGAGAAAGGCGAAGTACGCCGTCTTACCTGGGAAATCACACAGGGCAGGGCCTCTGATTATTCTGGATTTGTTGCACAGGTATGGAACTATTCCTATGACCGACTGCAACCCCAAGTGTATGCAGAAGCGATGTCGGTTGCCGATGCTAAAAAATCACTTTCCAATTTTTTTACCGAAAGCTATGTCGATAAGCACCCGCTAAAATATTTTTCAGGGATCCACATGCGTGTGGATGATTCGGAAAGTAATGATATGACAGAGATTGGTTTTATTGGCCGTGTGCTGCTGAATGCATATAATGCACTTGAATATGGGGAGCAGACAGGCAATACGGCCTTGGCTGCCAAGGCGAATGCCATCTTCGATTCCCATCTGGAACACGGATTTACCCCTAATGGATTTTTTAAGGAGTTTGTCGACTTTGCTAAAGATAGTATAGCCGAAGAATATAGTATACGCCGCCAGTCCGAAGGTGTATTCGCTGTTCTTAATTACCTTAAATATGAACAGCAAAAGGGACGTAAACATCCTAAATGGGAAGTAAAGATTAAGAATCTATTAGCGAATTTCAGCAAATTACAGGACGATGATGGTCATTTTCCTAGAAAGTTTGATGAGCAGTTTCGGGTTATTGATGCTTCGGGAGGCAGTACACCTTCTGCAGTATTGCCGTTGACGATGGCGTATAGTTATTTCGGACATACCGGTTACCTCGCTAGCGCAAAGCGGTCTGCTGGCTATCTCGAGAAGGAATTAATTTCCAAAGCCGACTATTTCTCGTCTACATTGGATGCCAATTGTGAAGATAAGGAAGCTTCTCTGTATGCATCGACGGCGATGCACTACCTGGCTATGGTTACCAAAGGGAAAGAACGTGAACATTATATCGACTTGTGTCAAAGGGCAGCCTATTTTTGTTTGTCCTGGTACTACCTGTGGGACGTTCCCTTTGCGCAAGGTCAGATGTTGGGCGATGTGGGTTTCAAATCACGGGGATGGGGTAATGTATCGGTAGAAAATAATCATGTAGACGTATTTATATTTGAGTTTGCAACCATTTTGGATTGGCTCGCCAAGGAAAGAAATGAGCCTCGGTTTTCAGCTTTTGCATCAGTCATCAAGACGAGTATGCTGCAACTTATGCCTGTTGAAGGTTCGATGTTCAATGTGGCCAAGGTCGGGTATTATCCGGAGGTTGTGCAGCATACGAACTGGGACTATGGCAAAAATGGCAAAGGATTTTACAATGACATCTTTGCGCCAGGTTGGACAGTGGCTTCATTGTGGCAGATGTTAAGCCCGGATCGGGTGCAGTTGTTTTTTTCCACGGCTCCGAAACATTAACGTATATTTGTGTCATTTTTCGCCGTCCACGAAATTGTGTAAAAACATGCTTTATTGATGTTTAGGCTGCGATTTTGAGCCTTGCTTTGATGTAAAAGCGGTGTAAGTTACTAAGGCAATGAGCGGTTTGAAGCAATCCTTTCATTGATCCAGGTGGTCACTTCAGTAGACGAAGCGACCACTTGCGTTATTCAAGCAATCCTTTCGTTGATCCATGTGATTGCTTCAGCGAACGAAGTGATCACTTGCGTTATTCAAGCAATCCTTTCGTTGATCCATGTGATTGCTTCAGCAGACGAAGTGACCACGTGGGTTATTCAAGCAATCCTTTCGTTGATCCATATGATCACTTCAGCGAACGAAGTGACCACTTGCGTTATCCAAGTGATCCTTTCGTTGATCCATGTGATTGCTTCAGCGGACGAAGTGACCACTTGCGTTATTCAAGCAATCCTTTCATTGATCCATGTGATCACTTCAACGAACGAAGTGATCACTTGCGTTATTCAAGCAATCCTTTCGTTGATCCACGTGATTGCTTCAGCAGACGAAGTGACCACGTACGTGATCGAAGTGATTGCTTCAGGGGCTTAAGTTTGCCTCGTTTTGTCTCACTATAGGTGACGAAATTTGAATTTGAATTCTGTATAGTGTAACTTTACGCTTTACGTATCAGTAGTGATAAAGACGATAAAACATAAGGCCCTACGACTGCTTTATTTTAAGAACGATGTTTCTAAGATATCAGCTTCTCATTTGAGTATTTAGTGGATCCGCATTAAAACATAGAAGGAGTAAATAATGGAAACACGTACGGTCGGGGCTTGACCATCTCAAAAATAGCAGAATTATTAGCTAGTACTCGAACAAACATTTCTAACCTGCTAAATGGTAAAGCCGGAATATCACCTCATATGGCGTTGAAAATAGAGAAGGTGTTTGGGGGCTCTGCAAGTCATTTTCTGGGGTTACAGTTGGATTATGATCTGGAAAAGGCTGAAAATGAATTTAAATCCAATCCGCCAAAGATCAAAAAATATGAATATGCCTAAAATAGGGTAAAAGTCGTTTTGAAGAGTATGGGTTGTTTTTCAAAATGTATAGATACTTTTTTTGAATTGTAAAGATGCTTTTAAAAAAATAGCGATAGAATTTAAAAAGGTAGATAGAGAAATGCTGTAGCTACGACAAGACTTCTTTTAATATTCCTGTACCTTCGGAGAGTTCAGAAAAGTTGAAATCATCAGGTAAAGATATAAGGGCAACACTGGATGTGCTTAAATCAATATACGTTCCGCAGAGGTAATTGGTCAGATCGGATAAGCCGGGATTGTGCCCAAAGAGTACGACGGTGTCGATAGTGTCGGAAATCTTATTGATGACCGCCAATATATCTAGGAAGTGCGCATCATAAATAGATTGATTCTGTTTGATTTGTGCTATTGGATATTGCAATATATCGCAGAATAGGGTTGCGGTCTGTATGGCTCTATTGGCTGGAGAAGAAATTACTGATGTGTTCGGTGTTATTATCGATTTGCTTGCCAGATCTTTTGCAATGCGCTCGGCTTTTTCTTTTCCCTGAGAGACGATATTGCGAATAAAATCTGGTTTTGCTAAAGAGTGTTCTTCAGCTTTCGCATGGCGGATAATGCAGAGCGTTTTTGTTTTCATTTTTAAAGATAGTGATCTTTTCGTTTCTTCGTATAATGTTCTTTTGCTATTATTTGAGCATTAAAGCTCAGAAGTATAAAAGCTTATAAGAAATTTATGGGCTATGTGGAATGAATAAAAGACAACTGCGATACGAAGAGAGGAAAGGGAATAATGAAAACCGGCATTCTTTAGATAAATAACTGACCATTTTAGTACCTTTGTGAATCACCATGGGTAAAAAGCAAACGGATTTAAAAGTCTCTGTCATAATACCAGTCTACAATGTGGCTTTTTTTATAAAAGAAGCTATAGACAGTGTGTTAAACCAAACTTTAGCAGATATAGAGCTTATATTAGTCAATGACGGCAGTACAGACTCTTCGGGAGAAATCTGCCGATCCTATCTCCATGTAGAACATAGAATCAGATACTTAGAACAGGACAATCAAGGTGTCTCCGTTGCACGTAACAAGGGACTGGATCTTGCTAAGGGTGAGTATATTTTTTTTATGGATTCTGATGACACCATAGATAAAGATTTTCTCCATATTTCATACCTTAAGGCCAAGGAAGAAAACAGTGATATAGTTGTATTAGGTGATTATTATTGCAAACGGTTTTTGTATGTCAAGGTATTGGCGACATGTGCGCAGCTTATCCGGCGAGCCTTCTTGGAAGAACATAATGACATAAGATTTCCGAAAGGGATCCAACCGGGCGAGGATGGTCTTTTTTCCCATCAACTTTTTGCCTTAACAGAGAATTACTCTCTTAGCCCGGAAAGTAATTATTTTTATCGTCAACACGATAATCAACACCATATTTCCAACACTAAAAACGCAGTAAAAATAATCAAACAAATTCCTCAATGGCTTGATATTCTGCATGATTTCTATACTTCGAAAGGGCTGTTAAAAAGCCATGCTCTACATTTGGCTAAATTCTTAGAGCACGAACCATTTGAATTCAGGTACATGGTGCTTCCACTTGATGGGGATCAAAAAAAGTATTTATTTGATCTCATCCATTCGTTTTATGCTGAATATGTAGCTGCTTTCCTAACAAAAAGCGAGTTCAATCAACTCACCCGTTTTTTTAAGTTTTTCCTTACCTCTAAAGATCCACAGGAGTTTGAGAGAAAATTAAGGAAGAATACATTGGAAAAGAAATGGTTGCTTCGATTGATAAAGCTAATTCCTATAACATCCATTCGGCGGTCGACTAGGAATAAAGTAAATAATACGTATTGACATGAACATCTTACTAATTCAACATCAAAGTTTTATCAATGGTTCGGGCGGAACAGAGAAGGTCTGCTGTATGCTTGCCAATGAGCTTGTTGGACGAGGGCACAGTGCTATCATTGCCACGAATGAAAATATATCCGGATCAGCCATGTTCCCATTGCATGAAAGCATTCATGTTCACAATATTTATGACGAGTCAATAGTACAAAAAGAAGCAAGGGAACTGTATAATTATAAAGGAAAGAATACTTTTAAATGGCTAAAGTTCAAACTAAGAAAGAAAATAGATAAAGCTGTCAATAGAAGACTATATAGAGAAGTGGGAGGAAAAGACGGACTTATCCGTTTTAATCTGCGTCAACGTGCTATAGCATGGAAGACATATATTGACCATATCAATCCGGATGTTGTTATCACGATGTCTATCGGTTCGGTGTTGGAGATAACTTATGGCAATACTTTCGCTATCCCTATAATAGATTCCTGCAACGGCCGGCCTGACCATGATTTTACAGATGTATTGTGGTATAGAAGCCAGCCCGACATGGATAGATTAAAAGACTGCTTTAAATCCCTGTCGGGCATCCAAATCTTATTCGAAAGCTACAGAATGTACCTTCCAGAGACATTTAAGGGAATTTGCTCCGTTATTCCTAATCCGGCTCCGCAACTGCCTATAAACAAGATAGTCAATCACCTAAATCCCAAAGAACGGTATCAAATAGTTAGCATTGCATCATTGGTACTAAGCCATAAGCAACAAGACATTAGTATTAAGGCATTTTCACGTGTTGCAACCAAATATCCAGATTGGGACATGGTTTTTTGGGGAGTAGGCCGGGATTTCGAAAAAATACAGACCCTAATAGTAAAGGAAGGTCTGCAAGACCGTATCCTGCTAAAAGGATTCACGGACAGCCCGATTGAGAAACTGCAACAGGGAGATATTTTTATCTTTCCAAGCAAGCATGAAGGATTCCCCTTGGCTTTAGTGGAAGCAATGGCAGTGGGTCTGCCCTGTTTGGGACTTAGGTCTTGTTGTGGTGTGAATGAGTTGATCATAGACCGTTATAATGGGTTTTTGGCAGACAATGAAAAAGATCTTTCATCCTATCTTGACTTACTTATGGGTGATTCTCAATTGAGACAAACGCTGGGTCAGAATGGGTATAAAGATAGTAAGCAATATAATCTTACACGGATTATGGACGAGTGGGAAAGGCTCTTACATTCTACGACACACATTTCTTAATTTTAAGATGGTTTCAAAAAAGCGTATATTATATTTTATGCCGGACAATCCCATAAGTGGGCATGCCGGGAACTTGACTAGAACTCTCCAAATGCTTTCATATTTTGAAGAGAATTCGAATAGGCTGGATGTAGATTTTGCTTCGATTAGTGAATGGAAGGATGATAGCAGAGAACGCTTCAAGGAGTTGTTTCCAAGTATCAGGCTTAGGGTAATCGATATGAGAATATCGATTAAACATCTTATAAACTATCTTTGCATATATAAAATACCCAAGCTTTTTCGAAAAGTCTTTCCCAAACAAAATCATATCGATTGGAGCACTCCAATTTTTCGATACAGACTGAAAAGGCTAATTAAAGAAGAAAGCTATGATTTGGTCGTCATAAGTTATGCTTCATGGGGCAGTTTTATTACCGCAAAAATGAAACCTTATTTTATCCTGGATTCACATGATTTTGTGACTGTACAATATTTGCAAAAGGAAGGTCTCGGAAAAAGGGTAAATATTGGAAAGGAATTTGCCAAAGAAGTCGAAATTCTAAAAAAATTTGATGAAATATGGACCTATTCTATTGAAGAACAATATGTTTTTGAACAATTTACAAATAGAAAGATTACCCTGATGCCGGTATCTTTTCCGGCCAGATATGCCGGGTTGGAAAAGAGGCCGTTTAATATGATATACATTGCTAGCGATAATCCACATAATGTAAAAAGCATAAACTGGTTTATTCACCAGGTGTTGCCGTTGCTTCCCAATCAAAAATTACACATGGTAGGAAATATTTGCGATAAAATCGATGAACATCACCAAATCATAAAACTAGGAGTGGTTGACGATATAGGTGATGTATATAAGATGTCTAAAATTTCTATTTGTCCCATGCTGAGCGGCACAGGAGTCAAGATAAAAATATTAGAAGCACTTTCATATGGGCTTCCCGTGGTAACTTCTCAAAGGGGACTAGATGGACTGATAAACAAAATCAATAATGGTTGTCTGGTCGCAACCGAAGAAGAAAAATTTGCCCAAACTATCATTAACTTGCTATCTGACGAGGTATACTATCAACACATTGCCCAGCAAGCCCGGGAGTTTCACCAGTCATTCTATACCAAAGAAAGGGAAGTAGCGATATTAGATACTATATTTGGTTAAGGTGTAACTATATTTCTAGCTATTCTCTATGAACTTTAAACGGATTTTTTTAAGAAACAGAAACAATAAGATATATTATTATATCAAAGCTATCGCACGGGAAATTATACCTGGTGTGTTTGCCCGGTCTATGCTTAGAAGACTAATTCGTAGCCGCAATGGGGATGATCTTTCTTATGTTGAGAATAGGGTCAATTATTACAATAAGTTGCAAGGAATCACTGTTTTAGGTGAAAGTGCGGTAAAAATCGGAAAATATAGAATACCGGAGCGTATAAGAGTATATTATTTCGATAGTAAAGAGTATCTGCGATATTTTGATCCTCAATTTAAATTTAATATTCTACCGGGGGATATTGTACATGTGTCGGAGTTTCCGACTATTGTCAAGAGCAGGCCAATAGCGGGAGATAATGCCAATTCGGTATTACTGAATTTAGATAAATCCAGACACTTTAATTTTATAAAGGATGACATTCCTTTTCATAAAAAAGCCAATATGCTAGTTGGCAGGAGCGGGTTTAGCCAGCCTCATCGGGCCCGCTTTTTTAATATATACAAAGATCATCCGATGTGCGATCTGAAAAAGGCAGCTCGCTCATCGGATTCGAATTATCTCTCCATAGCGAGACATCTTCAATATAAATTTATTTTGGCACTGGAGGGGTATGATGTGGCGACTAACCTCAAGTGGATAATGTCGTCAAACTCTATTGCTGTAATGCCTTTGCCAAAATATGAAACATGGTTTATGGAGGGGAGGCTTATCCCAGACTATCATTTCATCTGTATCAAAGATGATTACTCAAACCTTGAGGAGCGATTAAACTATTTTATCCGTCATGATGATAAGGCTATAGAAATCATAAAGAATGCTCACGATTATATTGCCCAGTTTAAAAATAAAAAGAGGGAAAAGCAGATTGCCCTAAAGGTGCTGCAAAAATATTTTGATTTTACTGGGGAGGAAAAGGGGGCTTTTTAATAATTCCATAAGACGTCCACGTTAAAGCCTGCTTTTTGGTAATGCTTCGGATTGAGTCATTGTTATCCAGATCATGCTGGTTTACATAAGAACGGCTATGGTCTAAATGTACACATATTGCTTTATATCTGATTTGTAATCCCTTAATGCCACGATTTTCTAATCGTTCACCCAATTCCCTGTCTTCTCCTCCATATTTCATTCTTTCATCGAAGCCGTTGACAGATAAAATGTCCTCTTTCCATCCTGAAGCATTGTGACCATTCCAGGTAGGATTAGTGGGAGTTACCTTGTTTAGAAGTTTTAACAGATGCTTATTTTCAGATAGCTTGTTGTTTTTGAATGAAGACGGAAGTCCTTCTCGTTTAAGCCACCTGATGTCAAAACAATTCTGCTGCCTTATGTTCTCGAACGTGATGCTTTCGGAAATTTCCATAGGCAGCTTGAAATAACCGCCGGATAGAAAGCATCCTTCTTGACGGCTTTTGAGATGTACATCTACAAAATCTTTTCTTGGAATGCAGTCACCATCTGTGAATATTAAATATGGGGTATTCGAGGCAACAATAGCCTTGTTAAGAATTTCACACTTGCGAAAGCCCTGATCGTCATGCCATACATGTGACAACGACTGGAATGAGGGTCTGTACTTATCTAAGATGAGTTTGGTGTCATGCGTTGACCCATCATCAGCTACAATAATTTCAAAGTCTTGGTTCGTTTGCTGCTCAAAACCGACCAAAACTTTTTCAAGCCACGAGGGTGAGTTATATGTACTGATAATAATCGAACTAGACATATTAATTACTTATATATTTATCAATGCCATTTGGAACAAACTTGACCAATTCGTGAACAGTTTGTTTATAAATTTGGTCATTAACGGTTTCTTTTGAGCGCGAGGCAAAAGGATGCCAAATGTGATAAACTATACCGGAGAATTTAAGAAATTTTTTTTCAAATCCTGCATTTATCATACGGGCAACTAATTCTTTATCTTCACTTCCCCATCCTGTCATATCTTCATTATAGCCGTTTACTTTGATAATATCATCTTTCCAGAATGCCATATTGCATCCTCTTGTAAAATCCCGGTATTTTCCTTTTGTTTTATAACGTGAAGCTAAAAAATTTGTTAAAAAAGGCAGTCGTAAGCTATTTAAGTAGTCACGACTGTTCTTTTGAATTTCAGTATTCGAAGGTAATTTACTTTTTTTCAGGATTATTTTTGAAAAAGTTTCACTCAAATTTACCCGGCTCCCTGTTACAAGTGTATGCGGTCGCGCTATATTTTTATGATCGCGTATGAAATGGGGATTCAAGATGACATCCCCGTCTATCTGAACGATATATGGAGAATTTGACAGGGCAATAGCTTTGTTGCGAATTTGTGAAAGCTGAAACCCCTTGTCTTCATGCCATACGTGCTGGACAGGGACACCGATTTTTTTTTTCCAGCGATCGATGACATGACGTGTCTGATTTCCCGAACCGTCATCTGCAATGATAATTTCGTCAGGCATAACTGTTTGGATCGAAATACTTTGGAAACACATTTCAAGAGCTTCCGGCCAATTGTATGTTGAAATAAGTAAAGCTATCTTTATAGTATCTTTCATCGCTAATTTCTGTCCGGTGTACGCTCGATCAAATGTATTAATTTATTCATGATAATATCCCAATTGTAATTCTGCTGAACGTAATTCTGTGCTTTAGCAGCAATGTGATCCGGGTCTTCCGATAATATGTTATGTAACTTACTCAGAAAATCCCGTTTTGAATAATAATATCGGCAAGCAAAATCGCTGTCAATACAGTGTTGCTTCATCACTTCAGAGCGTCCATTTACCAGAGATGGTTTGCCTATCTGCATAGCTTCAAGCAATAAAAGGGAAAGACTTTCTTTTTCGGAAGGGTTAATGATGAGTCTGGCATATTGGATCAGTGCCGTTTTTTCTGCTTCATTTACAAAACCTGTATAGATAATATCAGGATGATCTAATCTATCCATAAATAAGCGTCCGGTCATGACCAGCTTCAATTCTCCACCGAAACGCTCCTTATATTCCAAAAACCAATTTGTCAACAACCCCACCTTGCCGGGGGTAATTCTGCCAAAATACAAAAGATACTGATCTGGTAGATCAAACTTAGTATAGATATGTTCACGTGTGGCGGGGTCGGCAAGATCAACCCCAACGGCTAATATACTGTTATCCGCCATCTGATTCCCAAAAACATCTATACAGAGTTGCTTTTCCGCCGGCGTATTAAATGCTATATGGCCCACTTTGGTGAATATATGGGTTTGCAATGACCGATAAAGATCACCCTCTTCATGTGCGGTTGGAATAAGAATACATGTTTTAGGAAACATTTCTGTAACAAAGAAGGTATGTGGATAAGGATAAGACATTAATATTATACTGTCATACTCATGCCCATGCTTTTCAACATAATCCAACAAATCTGGAGAATAAAAGCCATGCGTCCTAAGCCATTCTTTTTCCTTTTCGATACAGAGATTCCAAATAGGTTTAGTATTAGCAATCCACTTTAATAGTTTTATTCGGTAGAGTGTTCTACGAATTTTGCGTCCCCATTTGCTTTTTCTACGCATGACTTCGTGAAGCGCTCTATCGAAAGGTTTTGAATCAAATCTCTTTACAGTGACTTGATTAATATGTTCTGTACCCACATTGTAATATGGATCAAAGGTCGAATAATCGATTATGGTCGATGTCAGGACATGTACTTCATAATGTGATGTCAAACGTTCAGCCAGCATTTTGCAATGTACTTCGGCACCTCCATTTACTTCTTTTCCATATTGACATACCACAAAGGCTATTTTTTTCATGCGAGCTTACTGTAGTCTTAATTACACGATCGTTCTATTGTCTCAATCACCATCTCCGCTGTTACTAAATCAATTGCCTCTACACCACCGCAATCACAAGGTTTATTTCCATATACCGAGCTAGGCCTGTTTGGATGTGCTACCTGTACACAATCTTCATTAGACTGCCCATATCCCAAAAAGCCGGCAAAGGGGTGTGTTGCTCCCCATATCGATATGCACCTCGTACCTACTAACGAAGCCATGTGCATACCTGCACTATCCATGCTGAGCATAAGGTCTAAATGAGCGATGATATCCAGTTCTTGACGCAGTGAAAACCGGCCAATTGTATTTTGTACTCCGGTATATTTCTGTGCCCATTGTTCGGCTATATCACGCTCTTCCGTCCCTCCTCCAAATAAAAATACCGCATAATTGTTTGCAGATAGGTATTGAATGACCTGTTCCATTTTGTCCAAAGCAAATACTTTATACGCATGCTGCGCAAAAGGTGCTACACCTATTTTTTTTTGATCAGAAGCAAGTATACTCAAAAATCCACTGGGAATAAGACGATGTTCTTTCTGGAGAGTATGGCTTAGCTCGACTGAAAACCCAAGCTGCCTGAATACATCTGCATATCGTTCGGTCATCGGGCGCAGCGGTGTTAAAACTTTATTATGTGCCCTGGTGAGTGCATTTTTTTCTATACGTCCTTTATCTAAAGTCTCTATTTTATAACCAGCGATCGCAAAAAATAAATTTAATGTTTTGGAGCGTATATTGCTATGTAAATCGGCAACATAGTCAGCTTTATATTTCTTTAGTTCAGTAAATAATCCTAGCAATCCTAGGATACCCCTATGTTTACCCTTTGGGTCTATCGGATGAAATATAATGCGGGGTATAGATTCGAAAAAAGCTTTGAACAGTTTGCGCGATACGACGATAATCTCCGTGTCTGTATGTTGCGACTGAAATTCTTTCAATACCGAAGCGACCATGGCCACATCGCCCATAGCGGAAAATCGGGTTACGATAATACGCTTCATCTATTCGGTTATTTTTGTGCGCTGTAAAGCACGGGGTTTAATGTGGGGTCGTTATACATTTTCATCTGTTTGTATACTTTCATGTATTTTTTACCCATACAGATATCTTCCAATAGTTCATCTATACTACGGGATAGATCTTGTCTTTGTTCCACCAAGACCTCTAGTTTTTTTTTACAGGCCTCGGTATGGCCTGATTCCACATCCACACGATGAGTTTCCTGTGTCATATGGTAGATTTTTAATGCCAGTATAGATAATCTATCTATGGCCCAGGCAGGGCTCTCTGTATTAATACGGGCATCGGGCTGTGGCTGTACCTGCGCAAATTCACGTAGATAATAACTGTCTATATATTCTACTGTATCTGTACGCACCTGATTTTGCTTATCAATTCGCCTTTTCCAATAAAGTCCGTCAGTGGGTTTAATAGCCGGATCACGCACCAGATCCTCCATATGCCATTGTGCCGTATCAATCCAGCATTTCAGATACAGGAGGTGTTCTAACGAGTCAGACTCGTAGGGATTGACGATAGGATGATCGATCTGATCAAAGACGTGATAGTCATCGATGACACGTTGGAATATGGTGTTCGCTGTTGCACTGATCATATTTTGCAAACTTAGATAAATTTCGTTTAAAAGCTAAGTGAAATATTGTCCTTCAACATGATTATTGGTAATATGGCGGACGTAATAATACTGATCATATTTTTCATAGAAAATATACCAAGTAGTCTGCCGATTTCTATTGTAAGAAATATAAAGCATATTTCTGCCGTACTTAGAAAAATATGGTGGGGCAGTTCTGCTTTGTAGGGTATGAATATTTTGTTCTATAAAGGCTACTAACTCTTCAATGTATTGCGCGGATGTTTCATAAAAAGAAAAATATCCTTTTTCAATAAGTACATCAAAAAGGTCGTCAAAAAATAATAGTACACTTTTATGATATCTTATTTCTATCATCAAATTTTTTACGAAGTACTTTTTTTGCTGTCATTAGGAACTCTTTTGAACTCAACCCTTCTTCCCAATCGTCTGGTACCTGTACAAATCCCAGTTTTTGTAATAACGGTTGTAATTCCTTTCCAAACTGTCGCAAATCAAAGCGGACAAATCGATCTTTTCCGTTTATATCTTTCTCAAAAGTTATACCTTTCATCTTGTATGGGGTTTACAGAACTATAACAAACTTAAATAAAATTACCTTTATATACAATTATAATTATGTTACATGTAAAAGTAACTTCGTCGCACTGCTCGCTAGAAACCTACACTTTTTAGATTTAACCCTGCACGCTCATCCAGCCCGTACATCAGGTTCATATTTTGTACCGCCTGACCGGATGCACCTTTCAGTAGATTGTCCGTAATACTAAGGACAAGAAGCTTGTCGCCATGTTTTTCCAAATGTAGAATACATTTGTTGGTGTTGACGATCTGTTTGACATCAATATTTGCTTTACTTACCCAGGTAAAAGGATGTAAAGCGTAATACGTCTCAAAAAGCGCATAAGCTTCATCCTCGCTTAGCTCGGAATCAATATAGGTAGACGAAAAAATGCCTCTTGGAAATGCGCCGCGCTGTGGAATCAAATTTATTTTAGACATAGCCCGTTCTATCAGCGACTTATCAGAAAGGGGCAGAAAGCCGCTTTGCAGTTGATCTAATGATTCCGAAATCTCTTGTAAATGTTGATGTTCAAAAGATTTGTATGCCGAAAGATTATTATTCCTCCAGGGGAAATGAGATGTAGCCGTAGGCTTTTGTCCTGCACCGGTAGCGCCGGTAGTTGCATTGATATGTATCTGGTCAGGCAATAACCCTTTGCTTGCCAACGGCAATAAGGCCAGTTGGATATTCGTCGCAAAACAGCCTGGGTTTGCGATGTATTGAGCTGTCTTAATTGCCTCTCTGTTAAGCTCAGGAAGACCATATACAAAGTTTTTTCCTTGATATGCCGTATTTGCACGAAGGCGGTAATCTTGCGACAAATCGATGATCTTGACAGCAGGATCTACTGTATTTTCTTCTAAGAATTTGCGTGCATGTCCGTGCCCCACGCAAAGGAACAATACGTCAATATTCGAATGAAAGTCCGAAGAAAAGGTAATCTCGGTGTCTCCGAAAAGATCATTATGGACTTCATAAAGTTTATTGCCGGCATTGGACACACTATTGGCAAATATAATTTCTACATCGGGATGATAAATCAATATCCGAAGCAGTTCACCTCCTGTATATCCCGCAGACCCAACAATACCTACCTTGATTTTTTTCATGTTTATTCAGTTGTCAGTGATCAGTGATCAGTTGTCAGTTGTCAGTTGTCAGTCTCAGATCTCAATACTCAATACTCAAAACAATCATCCATTTACCTTGTGCCAGATCAGAGTCTGGTTGCCGAAGATTTTTGAGAAACCTTTAACGTCATCACCTGTATAGCCTTCATTCATCTCGCCATAGCTACCAAACTTGCTTGCCATGAGATCGTGCTCTGATTCGATACCGATGACGATAAACCGGTAGGGATGAAGTTCTACGATTACACGACCGGTTACCGTTGACTGAGCACTCTGAAGAAAGGCCTCTATATCGCGCATGACAGGATCGTGCATTTGACCCTCGTGCATATAATTCCCATAAAAGCCAGCGATCTGATCTTTCCAGGAAAGTTGCCACTTTGTCAAAGTGTGTTTTTCTAATGTATGATGTGCTTTCACTAAAATCAACGGCGCTGCAGCTTCAAATCCCACACGTCCTTTAATACCGATGATAGTATCTCCGACGTGGATGTCACGACCGATCCCATAAGGCTGTGCCAAGTCCTGCAATTCTTGAATGACCTTTACTGCGCCTATTTTGCAACCATTTAACGCAACAGGCTCACCTCGTTCAAAATCGATAGTTATTTGTTGCGGCTCCGTCGAAGTTACGGGTGTAGGCCATGCCGATTCAGGCAAATATTTATTTGAAGTCAATGTTTCGGCTCCACCAACAGATGTTCCCCATAATCCCTTGTTGATCGAGTATTTTGCTTTCTCGGCACTATAAGGGAAACCATGTTTTGCGAGATATTCAATTTCTGCTTCACGCGACAATTTTAAGTCGCGTATAGGCGTTATAATTTCGACACCCGGAATCAGGGTATTGAAAATCATGTCAAAACGAACCTGGTCATTTCCTGCACCTGTGGATCCATGCGCTACACATTCAGCACCGATTTTCTTTGCATAGTTGGCGATGGCTGTAGCTTGACAAACCCGCTCTGCAGATACAGATAGGGGGTATGTTGCATTTTTAAGTACATTGCCAAAGATTAAATATTTAATAGTTTCGCGGTAGTAGTTTTCCGTTTCGTCAATTGTCGTATGGGACTTTACGCCAAGCTCATATGCCCTTTTTTCGATATTTTTAATCTCTTCATCGGAGAAACCTCCTGTATTGACCACGACAGAGTGAACTTCCAGTCCTAAATCTTTTGAAAGATAGATACAACAGAACGAAGTGTCCAATCCACCACTAAATGCTAAAACTACTTTTTTCATATATAAAAATTAATTAAGAGGGTAGCCCCGCTGCAAATCTAATAATTAAAATCCTTTTGCAGGTCTTGTACCTACAGGAAATATAGTGGCGACGAATTTGCGTGTCGATCTCCACAGCTTCGCTTCAATGCGTTTCAATAGCGACTGCTTTTTGGAGATACGTTCGAGACGTTCTTTTGCTTCCGCCTTGCGTTGGATTTTTTCTTTCAGCTCTCTTTCTTTTTCTACCGGATCCCAAAGCATCGCTGTACACATGCAGTTTTTGCGCTCCTTACTCATCAGGATGTCGTAATTGATACAACTTTGGCATCCTTTCCAAAACTCTTCGTCCTGGGTAAGCTCTGAATAGGTCACCGGTTCATAGCCTAACTCCGAATTGATCTTCATGACAGCAAGCCCTGTCGTCAGACCAAAAATCTTGGCTTTAGGATATTTTTCACGTGAGAGGTCGAAGATACGCTTCTTAATCGCCTTCGCCAGCCCTACTTTACGGAATTCAGGATTCACGATCAAGCCGGAGTTGGCCACATAGTCGCCATGGCTCCATGTTTCTATGTAGCAGAACCCTGCCCATCTTCCATCCCGATGTAAAGCTATGACAGCTTTACCCTCCTCCATTTTTTTGGAAACATATTCGGGTTTACGACGTGCTATACCTGTTCCCCTGGCTTTTGCGGATTCAAACATCTCGGCACAGATTTGTTCGGCATACTTTATATGTTCTGCCGTCGCGGGGATAATTAAAAAATCTGAAATTGTCATTTAACGGTATCGACCTATTTAATTCGTACGTAATACGAGTACAATGTTAGTAAACTGAGTTTTTGAAATTCACCTGCCCCGTCCATCAGGCCCGAGGCAGAATAGGTCGTCGAAATCGTAGAATAGGACGGCTTAATCTATTGTAGATAGCCATAGCAATCTTTGCAAACTTATTCAAAGCCTGTGATGTAATTCCTATAAGTGCTTTACTACAATACATCTCTAAACGTGTTGTTTTCTAAAAAAATCTGACTGTACAAAATTAGGAAAAATATTCTTTTCTTTTAGAGCCTGTTTAAATTTGTATGGTAAAATTTTTTATCGGTTATTTTAATCTTTCTGTGGTTTTTTGTATATACCTGCCAAATAGAGTAACTTTGGGCGATTAAACAATAGCATCATGGTAGGTCCGAGTATTATTTTTTATCTTTTCTTTGCAATACCTTATATATTTTTAATGTATTGGCTGGTCAAGCAGGATAAGCGTAAATATGTATGGGGACTGATAGTCGTCACAATTATTGCTGTCCTGGGTTTATATGTATCACAAAAAGCAAGTAAGAATGCTATAGAAAACTATAAGCAGCACCAGATCGATGCGCGGGAGCAGGAGGGAGAAATGCTGCAGGATAGTCTGAAAAACTAAGTATAAAAACAAAGTCTCTAAATTTACTTAGAGACTTTGCTGTCATTCCTTTTTCAAGGATCTGGAGTAGTCCAGTAACTTTTCAACAACACCTTGTGAAGGTTCTTTCGTTAATCTTTGGATACACATCCTGATCTTTGCCTCGAATTGATCCTCTGTTTCTACGACGTTCTCTCTCAGGTCGTTTGGGTGTGTTGCTGTGTCAATTGTAGTAAAATTCTCTACCATAAGCCTCTTTGTTTATGTGTTTAATCTTTAAACGTAAACAGCGTGACTAATATTGTAAAGAATTTAACATTTTTTTACTTTTCCTTAGAATGTATGTATCTGTTGGCCTCAACAATAGCATTATAAGCATTGGCAATGCCTCCGCTGACGCTGATTTCATCTAAGTATACTTTTTTGCTTGAACCTTCTTGTTGTACTTTGACTTTCTGGTCTATTTTAACGGCTGATTTCAAAATAATGTCTTTTACTTCTTTAGCGGTAAGTTCGGGATAATACGCTCGAAGTAATGCAGCTAAACCCGACACAACCGGAGCAGCCATACTTGTGCCCTGTTGATCTTTATATTTGTTGTCCGGCATTGTCGAATGTATTGCTACGCCGGGAGCGAAGATGTCTACAGATTTATAACCATAGTTGGAAAAATTAGCTAATAAATCGCCGTCCCTTTTCCATGCTGTTGCCCCTACAGTAATCCACGCATCAGCTTCCCCCGTAACAGCCTTTAAACTGTCTGTATAATATTTTGTAGGGTAGTTGGGGTAAATGTCAATGTTTTTACCGTCGTTGCCTGCCGCATGTACCAGAAGTACGTCCTTTTCCATCGCATATCGTATGGCGTCGTCAACTGCCGTTTTGTTATATACATACCCTTTACCAAAGCTCATGTTGATAATCTTTGCACCGTTATCTACCGCGTAACGGATACCATTAGCAACATCTTTATCCCGTTCATCGCCATTAGGAACTACACGTACCGCCATGATTTTCACATTGTCGGCAATTCCGTTTACGCCAATATTATTATTGCGTTGTGCACCGATAATTCCGGCAACATGGGTGCCATGGTCCGCATCCGGCCCCTTTACATCGTTGTTGCCGTAATACCGTTCGGTTGCATCTTCATAATTGTCTCCTACAATAGGACGGGGATCGTACTGTTTGTTCAGGTGATACTTGACCTGAGCACTGAAGTATTCGACAGCATCGGTTAGTTCTTCGTAGAATTTTTCAAAAGACTTGTCCTCAACTTCTTTCTTCGCTACCTTCAGGGCCATTTTTTGTCGGTCGTTTTCAGCTGAAAACTTATCCAGGTCTGTTTTGGTAATAGCATTGACCTCCTTGCCTATCTTGGCGATCATGTTGTCTACTTCCAGCTTCAGACGTCCGTAATTCAAGTCTCCGAATTGCGCTTCATCCATTTTTGTCGTATAATCCGAGACCATCTTTTGATAGGCGACAAATTCGCGGCGTTCCGCTTCAGAAAGAGGCGTGCTTGGTAAGACTGAAATGTATTTAGGTTCATATTTGGCGATCAGGCGCGTTACTTCGAGGTTGTCATGATTCACATTTTCACCGTTTGCGTTCCCAATAAAGTTCCAGCCGTATTTGTCGTCTGTATATCCATTCCCATCGTCATCTTTTCCATTGCTGTTGTCGTCCTTTTTATTGATCCAGACCACATCTTTTAAATCTTCGTGCTCAACATCAACGCCCCCATCTATTACGGCGACTACCACAGGTGTGGATTTGCGGCCAGCTAACAAGCTATAAGCCCTTTCTGTGCTGATGCCCATGACACCATCGGTTGCGTAATCCAGATTATACCAGTTTGTGGGCGGTGTATCTTTTTTGTCTTGAGCAAAACCGAAGAAAGGCAGGATGCTGATGGCTAAAAGAGCGATGAAAAAGTTTGACTTGTGCATATTAATTTTTTGTTAAGCCCACAAATATACGGTTCGTATCGTCCTTAAAAGTGTTAAAAATAACTAAATCCTATCCTAATAGCGTAAAATCTATCTGTCGTTTCTCCATGTCTACTTTTTTGACTTTAATCTGTACTTCATCGCCTAGCTGATATACTTTCTTCTTTCTTTGGCCAATGATAGCATAGTTTTTTTCGTCCAAGGTATAAAAGTCGTCTGTTATGTCACGTAGACGGACCATTCCTTCACATTTATTATCGGCTATTTCGACATACATACCCCATTCCGTCACCCCTGAAACAATACCCGTATATTCCACGCCGATCTGATCCTGAAGAAATTCAGCCTGCTTATATTTAATAGAAGCCCGTTCTGCCTCTGCAGCTTTCTTTTCCATTTGAGAGGAGTGTTCAGCAAGCTTTTCGTAGTGCTCGGTATTGACTTTAGTACCACCTTCCAGATAAAACTGTAACAACCGGTGTACCATGACGTCCGGATATCGGCGGATAGGAGAGGTGAAATGGGTATAATAATCAAATGCCAGGCCGTAATGAGAAGAATGTTTGGTCGTGTATATGGCTTTGGCCATGGATCGTACAGCGAGAGACGTCAATAGATTTTGCTCTTTGCTTCCCTCGATTTTGTTCATGAGTGAATTCAGTGATTTGGCGGTCTCCTTATCTGATTTGATGACAAGGCGATGTCCAAAACGAGAAGCAAATTGTGAAAAGTTGGTCAATGTTTCGGGATTGGGCACGTCATGAAAACGATAGACAAATCCTAATTTATTTTTTCCTTTTCCCTGTTTGCCGATATATTCCGCAACTTTACGGTTAGCCAGCAGCATAAAGTCTTCAATAAGTTTATGGGCATCCTTGCGTATTTTCGTATAGACGCCTAAGGGTTTTCCCTGTTCGTCCAATACAAACTTCACTTCTTCGGTCTCAAAGCTTATAGCTCCGTTCTTAAAGCGACGTTCTTTAAGAATTTGAGCCAAATCGTTCAGTTTTAATATTTCTTCAGCATAGTCACCCGTTTTAGTCTCAATGATTTCCTGTGCTTCTTCATATGTAAAGCGTCTATCGGAATAAATAATTGTTCTTCCATACCATTGGTCAAGGACATTGGCCGTGTCGTCCATTTCAAATACAGCGGAGAAGCAAAGCCGTTCCTCGTGAGGTCGTAATGAACATAGGTTGTTCGAAAGCCGCTCAGGAAGCATTGGTATCACACGATCTACCAAGTATACCGACGTGCCTCTTTCGAATGCTTCTTTATCAAGAATGCTGTCTGGCTTAACATAATAAGAGACATCGGCAATATGGACGCCTATTTCATAGTGACCGTTATCCAATTTCTTAAAAGAAATCGCATCATCAAAATCCTTAGCGTCGACAGGGTCAATCGTAAAAGTGAGTGTGTCCCGGAAGTCACGTCGTTTCTGAATTTCATGTTGGGGTATGTTTTCAGGGATAGCGAGAGCAGCTTCTTCCACTGACTTGGGGAAATGTAAGGGGAAGCCATAATCTGCTAAGATGGCATTCATCTCCGTATTGTTTTCCCCCTTTTTTCCCAATATGTTTTTTACACGACCGATAGGGTTCTTTGCATTCTTTGGCCATTCGGTAATCGTAACGACAACTTTCTCTCCATCCTTTGCGCCGTTCAAATTATCCAGAGGGACGAAAATGTCGTTTAACATTTTTCGATCGTCAGCCAGGAAGAAAGCATAACTTTTTGAGATATCAATAGTGCCTGTAAAATCTGTCTTCGCGCGTTGTAATATCTCGACTACTTCGCCCTCTCTTTTGTTTCCTTTTTTGCGATCGTAAACATGGACTTTGACGGTGTCACCGTGAAGGGCCTGCCGCAATTTGCGCGGTGCAATATAGATGTCGTTTTCGAGTTCGTCTTCGGGTACGATATATGCCGATCCGTCTGCGGTCATATCCACTGTTCCGGTAATATAGACCTGCAACTGTTTGAGCTTAAAACGTCCTCTTTCCGGCTGAGCAAAAAGACCTGATTGCGTACCCTTTTCAAGGATATCCGCAATGGCTTCTTTAGACTCCGAATCGGATAGGTTTAGTTTTGAAGAAACTTGTTTGTAATTCAAAAGTTGGTTGTTCGCTTTTTCAAATACACCGACTACCAGTTGTGTAAGTACTTCTTTATAGGGATTGTTTTTTCTCTGTTTCATAGTGTGAATTAATAAGGTAAATATACTAATCATTCTGGAAAAATGATAGGGGAGATAGGGAGAGTTTTAATATAAACTTTAAATGTATTTTATGAATATTAAAATAATGATAATTAATATTTTATGTATGTTGAATATAAAGTATTATATATTTATATTTCTGTATTTCAATGTGTTATGTTTTTGTTATATAATGAGCGTATAAAAAATCATTTTATCTTTGTATAGTTATAGGTTATTTTATTATATATAAAAACCTATTATACAGATATATAAATATACTATATATAAAAAAAAGAAACAGGAAATGACGTTATTTACCTTGGCATTTATCGCAAATCCCAACTGCATTGATGGCGATAGTGTCTAACGAAAAGTTGGGTGGTATCTGTATATTCGGAAGAGAAATTTCATTCAGGCAGAAGACGCTGTTACAGATGGAACAGATAAAATGAACGTGCTGATCGTGGTGGTGGTGAGCCGTACATGCTGTCGAACAAATGGCGTAAGTTGCCGTTCCGTTTAAGTCAAAAACCTTATGGAGTATCCCCTTCTCCTCAAAGCTTGCGAGAATACGATATAGAGTTACACGGTCGATATCACTACCTAAAATTTTCTCCAGATCGGGTTGGGAGATAGCCGATTTTTTGGTATCAATAATTTCCAAAACACGAAGCCGGGGTTGCGTAACTCTTAATTGGTTGGAGCGTAAAATTTGCTTGAAATCCGTCAGGATTTCAACCTGTTTTTCGACATTCTTTAAAGGCTTCATAATAGGATAAAATTACAAAAAAATAAGGTTAAAAAAAAGCCTCTTCCTTTTGACGGAAGAGGCAGAAATAATAAATGATATTATACCTTATTTTCCGGCAGCCTTGGCGTGGTCAGCAAGAAATTGAGCCAAGCCGCTATCGGTTAAAGGATGTTTTAACAAAGAGGTAATAACAGACAATGGTCCTGTCATGACATCGGCCCCAATTTTGGCACAACCTAAAAGATGCGCACTATGCCGTATCGATGCTGCCAAAATTTGTGTTTCGAAACCATAGTTATCGTAAATCAAACGGATCTCTTCTATTAAGGATAACCCGTCTACTGAGATATCATCCAACCTCCCGATGAATGGTGATACATAAGTAGCTCCAGCTTTGGCTGCAAGTAGGGCTTGTCCTGTCGAAAAAACCAATGTACAGTTTGTCTTGATTCCTTTTTTACTAAAATATTTTATTGCTTTTACACCATCTTTGATCATGGGTACTTTAACAACGATCTTCGAATCCAATGCTGCCAAAGCTTCTCCTTCTTTGATCATATTTTCATAATCTGTGCTGATGACTTCGGCGCTGACGTCGCCATCTACAATAGCACAGATTGCTTTGTAGTGGTTGATGATGTTCTCTTCACCGGTTATACCCTCTTTCGCCATTAGGCTTGGATTAGTGGTCACACCATCCAAGACACCTAAATCCTGCGCTTCTTTAATCTGTGCCAGATTAGCTGTGTCAATAAAAAACTTCATGTTTAAGTTTGTTGAATTGTAATGAATTAAAACTATGCAAAACTTTAGTTGTTACAAACTTAGATAAAGTTCCTTTTATATGCAATATAATTGTGGTGCATATGAAAGGAAGAGATAAGGAATTAACTTTATTTATGGAACTATTCAGGTCGCTTCAATACCCTAATTTTCGGTTGCATACCATTGGACAGTCTATTTCCCTGTTGGGTACCTGGATGCAACGTATTGCCATTAGCTGGCTGGTATATCGGTTGACTGAATCTGTATTTCTTCTGGGCTTCGTGTCTTTTATTTCTCTTTTGCCCTCTCTCGTATTGTCTCCTTTTATTGGCAGCGTTGTGGACAGGCGCTCCAAATACAGACTTGTTGTAGTGACACAGATATTGCTGATGTTGCAGGCAGGTGTGTTGGCTTTGGTTGTTTATGTCGGCTGGGCCTCTGTTCTCTGGTTATGTGTACTTGGCTTTATGCAGGGGGTGATCAATGCCTTCGATGTTGTAGCCAGACAAGCGCTTCTGGTGTCTTTGGTCGACCATAAAAAAGACCTTCCCAATGCTATCGCGTTGAACTCTTCCGTATTCAATGCAGCTAGAATGGTAGGTCCGGCGATAGGCGGTGTACTATTGAGCTTATATGGTGAGCAAGCCTGTTTCATGGTTAATTTTTTGAGTTTTGTACCTGTATTGACGACGCTCTCCATGATGAAAGTTGTAGAGGATGAGCCGGTAAATCCACACGGATCGTCCAACTGGCAAGGACTGGTAGATGGTTTCGATTACTTAAAACGATCCCCTCATATTGCTTCCTTAATTATTATCATGACCTGTTCAAGTCTGTTTGTAATACCTTATACCTCTCTGTTGCCAGCAGTAGCAAAAGATTTGTTTCATGGTGATGAGACGACCTTCTCTTGGTTTGAAAGTATTGCCGGCTTTGGGGCAATGATAGGAGCGATCAATATGGCCAGGCTCAAATCTGGTGAAAACCTACGCTATCGTGTAATGTTTTCTGCCTTTTTAATGGGAGCTTCTCTATTGTTACTGGCGTATGCGCATTACCTGCCGTCTGCACTATTTTTCACAGGAGCCGTTTCTTTTGCGATGATGATGCAGAACTCCAGTATCAATACATACATTCAGACACATGCGGTACCTGCATACAGAGCGCGTATCATGTCGTATTACGTTATGGCCTTTCAAGGTATATTCCCTATAGGAAGTTTGTTGATAGGAGGGGTTGCAGATATGATAGGGATTAAAAATACATTGTACGTTATGGGGACGATAGGAGCATTAATTGCTGTTTGTTATTATATATACCTACGTCTTCATATACAGCGGCGGCTATTTAAATTCAGGTAGTGCTTTCGTCATCGATCCAGCGTCCGTCATTTTTAATAATTTCTATCAATTCGTCCAGCGCATTGGCAGAGGAGACATTTTTCTTGACCACTTCTTTGCCACGATACAACGTAATTTTATCGGGCCCCGCTCCTACATAACCATAATCTGCATCTGCCATCTCTCCGGGACCATTTACAATACATCCCATGATACCAATTTTAAGTCCCTTGAGATGATTGGTGCGACTACGGATCATCTGTGTAGTTTCCTGGAGATCGAATAAGGTACGGCCGCAGCTTGGGCATGATATATACTCCGTTTTTGATATACGTGAACGTGTAGCTTGCAGGATACCAAAGGAAAGAGAAGTTATCTTATCCCGTGGTGTGGCAGGGGAGTCTATCCATATTCCAGACCCTAAGCCATCGACCAACAGCGCGCCGAGGTCAGTAGCAGCATAGAGCTGCAGTTTGGAAACCGGCTCTTCGGGATCCATAATATCGCCGATAGGTCCCGAAAAATCTTCCGCCTGATATGTTCTTTTGATGATGACAGGATTGCTCAGGCCTATCGCCTGGATATTAACAAAAAACTGTCGTTGGTCTGCCATCCCGTGATTATGGTCAGTTTCGAGTATAAAAATAACGGTAGGATCGTTTTGTAACGACTTGAAAGCCTCACTTTGTAGAAGATTGTTAGAGAGTCTGACCATGTTTAATACCGGGTCTTTAATGACAGCTTGATTGAACTCTTCCAACGTAAAGACGGGGTGAATATTCGCTTTTTCCGTCAATCTAATCCAGGTCGGATAGTCATATAACTGTTTCAGATTGCCCGGCATAGTAAACGACGGTAATTTATCAGCCAGATATACGAAGTCTACGGACTGATCACCCATGTGGTATTTGTCATTTATCGCATCATATTTATAGCCTGCATCGGATAGGATAAAAGGATCTTTTAGATTTGCTGCAGAAATATCTACAATAACACGTGGAACAAGTGAGCCGCCGACAAATGTATTTACCTCGTGTGATATGTAGGGTGTCGTCTGTGTATTCTCGGAAAAGACGAGAATAGGGTGATCTTGTGCAGCTTCACGTTGACGGTTTTTATAGCGATTAGCCAGGGCAATCGCGACAGGAGCCTCATACTCGGGTTCTTCTGTGAGCGAGACACGTATAGTGTCACCTAGACCGTCTTCAAGTAATGTACCTATTCCTACAGCAGACTTGATGCGCCCATCTTCACCATCACCGGCTTCTGTGACGCCAAGATGTAGCGGATAGTTCATGTGCTCGGCAATCATCCTTTCGACCAATAGCCGATAGGCCTGTACCATAACCTGAGGATTGGATGACTTCATCGAAACAACCAGGTTATAGTAGTTCAGATCCTCACAAATGCGGATAAATTCCATCGCAGATTCGACCATGCCTTCAGGTGTGTCGCCATATCGACTCATAATGCGATCGGACAATGAACCATGGTTGGTGCCTATTCGCATCGCTGTGCCGTATTCTTTACAAATGTGCACCAGCGGAGCAAATTTTTTGTAAATGCGTTCCAGTTCACTTTGATAGGCTGCGTCTGTATAGTCGATTTGGTCAAACTTCTTTTTATCCGCATAATTGCCCGGGTTGATGCGTACTTTTTCGACAATGCGGGCTGCAACTTCGGCGGCATTGGGGGTAAAGTGTATGTCGGCAACCAAAGGAACATGATATCCCCGGGTGCGAAGTTCTTTTTTGATATTGGCCAGGTTCTCAGCTTCTTTGATACTTGGCGCAGTAATACGTACATATTCACAGCCGGCATCTACCATACGGATTGTTTGCTCAACGGAACCCAAAGTATCCATTGTGTCGACAGTCGTCATACTTTGGATACGAATGGGATAGTCTCCTCCCATAGGAATATCTCCGATCTGAACTACTCGCGTATCGAAACGCGTATAACTGAGTTTATTGGCCTCCATATAGGCGCAAAGTTAGGTATTTATATATTTATATTCTATGAATAGCAATAGAATTGGCGGCGCCTTTTATCTTCAATATGTATTTGTTAGCCTTATCGTCATAATTTTCTGTCTTATACATTTTACCGTCTTTGACAAACCCTTTTAGTGTCTGGCTGGAAAGCATGCTATCATGTTCTATTATACATGTTGCAGCTTTAGGAAGCGTCACGGTACAAGAAGAAGCGGCAGTATTGATTTCGATGGTCGACTGTGGCAATTGCGGCATACCCAGATAGAGTGTCAGCGAGGTCACGCCGGCATTGATCTCGATATCGGAGAATGTATAAGGAGTAAGATAACCCGTAAAGTTTGCAGCACCCATATTAAATTTCAAACTCCAGACAGGAACTGTATTTAAGGATAGATTAATGTTATTCTGCTGTGTACTTGCTTTACGTGTTATACCGGTGATTTCGATGTAGCTTCTGGCATCTTTTAAACTGTTTTCTATTTTCAATCCTGCATCGCCATAAGGAGAAGTCGCCTGTACCAGGTCATAGGAGGGTAGACTGTCTAAAATCAATGTAGCCGCACCAAGATCAAAAGTCAGAGATGCTGTTTTGACGGTGGGCGAGAATGGTAATGTTACGGTATCTTTCAGGGCTGTCGTATCCTGTGATGCGCTGCCGGACGTGAATATGGGTAGGTTCAGGCGTTTTGTCGAGGTCAGGCCGATGTAAAGCAAAAAGATACACATCGCTAAATTAACGACCGCAGACCATAGTGCTCCATTGCGCCTGTTTTGTAATAGGATATGGATACCCACTGCAATAATAATCAACGGCCAGTAATCCAATAACGCATAAAAATTAAAATCGATGACATCAAAATTATCGAGCAAGATGATGACTCCGAAGAAAATAAACCAAATGCCTGTACCGACTTTTTTATTCATACCTTGTTTAACTTTGCGATATCCGGATGAAATATACCATTTATTGTGTAAAGCTACAGACCTTGCTGCTAATTATTTAAAGAAATTAGGTCACTTACGTTTATAAATCGCCGAACGGTCCATTTTGGACGGTGGGTATATTTTTTCTTCAAAACAAATTATTAGACAAATTTTTAAACAAGCTCTCATATAAATATGTATTTTAGCATAATCAGAAGAAGATAATATATGTTTTTTTTCCATTTTGGCGAATACATCCTGTTATTAAAAAAGATCTTTAAGAAACCAGAGAAGTGGAAGATCTATTGGCGGGAAATCCTTCATGAAATGAACGAGATAGGTGTTGGCTCTGTCGGCCTGATCATCATTATCTC
Source organism: Sphingobacterium sp. (assembly GCA_040392845.1). Lineage (GTDB taxonomy): Bacteria > Bacteroidota > Bacteroidia > Sphingobacteriales > Sphingobacteriaceae > Sphingobacterium. Next base: position 43,226 of record JBEBVG010000008.1, read on the forward strand.
CACATTTATTGGAGCGGTAATGACGATGCAGATAGCCTTTCAGTTGGTTTCCGATCTTATTCCGAATTCTGTTATCGGACAAATCAACCGGGATTCGAATATTCTGGAATTGGGGCCTACCATATCGGCTTTAGTGCTGATGGGGAAGGTGGGCTCTTCGATATCCTCACAGATTGGTTCGATGCGTGTCACGGAACAGATCGATGCACTGGAAATCATGGGTATCAATGCCGCCGGTTATCTTATTTTACCCAAAATAATTGCCGGCATTGTGATGGTGCCTGTCTTGGTTACTGTAGCTATATTTTGTGCACTTATAGGCGGGTTGTTTGGAGGTTCTTTGACCGGAGCTGTGAGTTCAAGTGATTATATTATGGGAATTCGTGAATCATTTAATGGTTTTACCGTGGCTGTAGCGATGGTCAAGGCTGTAGTATATGGTTTTTTTATAACCTCTATCCCGGCATATAAAGGCTTTTTCGTGCGCGGTGGAGCTTTGGAAGTAGGGCAGGCAGGCACCAAGGCTGTAGTTATCGGTTGTATCGTCATTTTGGCCAGTGATTACCTGATCACTGCATTAATGTTATAACTTTTTAGACAATGATAAAAGTTCAGGATATACATAAATCTTTTGGTGATAACAAAGTGCTCCAGGGAATTGATGCGGTTTTTGAAGAAGGGAAAGTCAGTCTGATTATTGGCGGGTCCGGGTCGGGCAAAAGTACCTTGTTAAAATGTATAGTAGGATTGCACAAACCGGATAAGGGCCGTGTGTTTTTCGATGATCAGGAATTTACGGAGATGAATTTTGAGGAGAAGGTGCCTATACGTAAAGAAATAGGTATGTTGTTTCAAAATTCAGCTTTATTCGATTCGATGACGGTAGAGCAGAATATTGTCTTTACATTGGATATGTTCTCCGATATGAGTAAAAAAGAAAAAATCGAACGTGCTAATTTCTGCCTGGAGCGCGTCAATCTGGCAGGAACGAATAAACTTTATCCTGCTGAATTATCGGGGGGGATGAAGAAAAGAGTGGGGATAGCTCGTGCAATTAGCATGAATCCCAAATACCTCTTCTGTGATGAACCCAATTCAGGATTGGATCCGGCGACAGCGATTTTAATTGATGAGCTTGTACAGGATTTGACGGACGAATTTCAGTGTACAACGATCGTCGTGACACACGATATGAATTCGGTTATGGGTATAGGTGATTATATTATGTTTTTATACCAGGGCCAGAAATTCTGGGAGGGTACTAAAGATGATATCTTGCGGTCGGATGTACAGGAATTGAATGATTTTGTATTTGCGAGCCCTTTAATGAAAGCTGCGCGGGAAGTTATTAAGTAGTTTTTACCTACCTTTGCAAAAAAAGATATTTTGTCAACGGAAACGAATATACAGCTGCTTACACCTCAGCATTGGAAAGATTATGAATTGATCGACTGTGGTGATTTTGAAAAATTAGAACGGTTTGGCGACTTGATCTTGATCCGTCCGGAACCTCAGGCGGTCTGGCCAAAGACCTTAGGGGATGCGGAATGGAACAAACGATTTCATATTAAATTTAGGGGCCGATCTGCAACCAGTGGCGAGTGGTTAAAGAAAAACCCGAAAACTGCCGAT
>JBEBVG010000009.1:0-42327 GCA_040392845.1 Sphingobacterium sp.
ATTCCGCTGAAGAAAATAATCGTCAATATCCGGACGATCGTATCACATATACAGCAGATCTATAACTATTGCCAATTAAAAAAAATAGAAATAGAAAAAGAAGAAATAGCCCATACGAAACGTTTTGTCAAGACGGACATCATCAATTGGCAACGGTTTAAAGACAACCTGAGCCTGGACTCTACTATTTTCCGGCATGCCCTTCGTATGTCGGTCACGTTATCGATGACGTACCTGATTCTGAACGTCATATCGTTTTCAGAATTTGGAATCTATTGGGTTCTACTTACTATCCTGGTCATCATGAAACCTGGTTTCGGATTGACCAAGGAACGTAATTTGCATCGATTGATGGGTACGCTTATCGGTGGTATAATAGGAGTAGCTATTCTGTGGTTAATTCCAGATTTAACGACACGTTTTATCATTTTGATTATCTGCTTTTTAATTACCTACAGCCTATTCCGGATAAACTACATTATAGCCGTGATTTTCATGACACCTTATGTACTTATTTTATTGAGTTTTACCGGAGCTAACACCATCGATCTGGCAAGGGAACGGATAATAGATACATTTTTAGGTGGGGCAATCGCATTCTTCTCCAGTTATATCCTTTTTCCGAATTGGGAAAGTCTACAGATCAAGAAAAATATGCGGGAGCTGCTCCTTGCCAATTATCAGTATCTGGCACAAGCTATTCACATTCTGTCAGGACAGGAAATTAAGATAACGGATTATAAGCTAGCCCGAAAAGACGTATATATCGCATCTGCCAACATGGGCTCTACTTTTCAGCGTCTGTTAACAGAACCTAAATGGCGACAACGGATAACCAGGGAGGTCAATAAATTTGTCATCCTGAACCATATCTTTTCTTCCTATTCGGCTACACTGATGACCCAATTGATCGAAGCTGATACAAAAGATTTTAATAATGAGGATGTCCGTTTATTTTATCGGGCACTACAAAGCCTGGAAAAGGCTATAGATGCAATCGATCATGAAAATAGCAATAATATCAGCTGGGTAAAACATATTAAAAATATAGAAGAGACTGCTGTAAACAATGACGATGCCATAATAATTACAGAACAATTACAGTTTTTGGTCAAAATTTCGGCAGATTTGCTAAAAATCACGCTAGAGCTGATGGAAAAGAGCCAAAATGAACATGATAAAAAGTAGAGAGATGGAAGAGTTATATGATGTTATCATCATTGGAGGAGGTCCTATCGGTTTAGCCTGTGGGCTCGCCGCACAGGCAAACAATTTATCTTATCTTATCCTCGAAAAAGGATGTCTGGTCAATTCGCTGTACCGTTATCCGGTTAATATGACATTTTTTTCGACGTCCGAGCGGCTTGAAATCGGTGATATTCCTTTCGTGACAACACTTCCCAAACCCAAACGGGCGGAGGCATTGGAGTATTACCGACGTATACAGACCAAGTTTGATTTAAATATACGCTTATTCGAAGAAGTTTCGATGGTTCGAAAAGAAGATAGCCTGTTTAAGATCAACACCATTAAAGGAAAATATAACGCCAGAAATGTAATTGTTGCCACCGGGTTTTATGATATTCCGATGTATCTCAATATTCCAGGAGAAGATCTACCTAAAGTTTCACATTATTATAACGATCCGCACTATTATGCCGGTCAGCGTGTTATCGTCGTTGGAGCAAGCAATTCATCCATTGATGCAGCATTGGAAACATACCGGAAAGGCGCAGATGTCACTTTGGTCATTCGTGGTTCGGAAATCAGCCCTCGTGTAAAATATTGGGTAAAGCCCGACATTGAGAATCGCATAGCCGAAGGTTCTATCCGCGCTTATTACCATAGCGAACTCGTCGAGATCACTCCCCATGAGGCAATCATTAAGACACCTGAAGGCCTTGTACAGATCGATAATGATTTTGTGTTAGCCCTTACTGGGTATAGACCCAATTTTGAATTCCTTCGAAAAATAGGTATTGATGTTCCCGCTGATAATCCTATGATCCCTGTACATGATACGGAAACGATGGAAACGAATGTGCCGGGAATGTATTTAGCTGGTGTAGTGTGCGGAGGATTGAATACCCATCTTTGGTTTATCGAAAATTCCAGAGTACACGCTGATATAATTATAGGAGATATCCTTAAAAAGAAATCACACTCGGAGTCCGTTAATAAAAATTACGGCTAACTTTTTCTGCATCTCCAGAATATAATCGAAATCATCCTTAGAAGGAATAAAATTGGTTTTCAGATCCTGCATAACCATCATGCGCATGCCCATTGTGGCAAACAGGAACAGCCTGGAACACTCTTCCTCATCCAACGGTTGTAGCTCTCCCCTTTCTACGCCTTTGCGGAAAATATCGCAGATCATCTTACGGTGTATCTCAAAAGCACTTATTAATACATCTTCTAAATCCTTCGACGCTTCCTTACGATTGAGTAAAGTATACTCAATAATATAATAATACCGTTTGATAAAATCCATTCGTTTACTAAGCAAAGTCAATATGGCTTCTTTAATATCTTCTATAGGCATGATCTGCTGCCGTGTTTCTTTATCAAACTCTTCGACAACAAATTCCAAGACCGCACTATACAAACTGTTTTTATCCGGAAAATAATAATAAAGCAGCGCTTTGGAAAACGACAAATCCTTCGCTATTTCGGCCATGGTTGTTTTAGCCATTCCATAGTGAGCAAACCGCCTCTTTGCGGCTTCCAGAATTTTTATACGTTTGTCATCGGCACTTTTTGACATGGTAATAGTAAATATTTTCGTCCAAAAACAATGCTTTCTCTTATCTTTATGGCATTAGATACTAAAGTTATCACTTTTAATCTGATTTATTACCAGAAAAAGTCAAAAACTGCAAATCGTGGATGTAAAACAAAACGTTTCGCTCAAACCCTATAATACTTTTGGCGTTGAAGCAAGTGCGCATAAATTTATCAACCTGACCAATGAAGCTAAATTAACAGATCTATTTGAACAAGGGCTATTTACCGAAAGGTTTTACATCATCGGAGGAGGAAGCAATATCTTATTTACGCAAGATTTTGAAGGCACCATAATTCATTTATCGAATAAAGGCATCCACCACTTTATTGAAGGCAGTTCTATTTATGTCACCGCTTCTGCGGGCGAAATATGGAATGATCTGGTCTGGTATTGTATCCGTCATGATTTTCCGGGCATGGAGAATATGGCATTAATTCCAGGTACAGTGGGCGCATCTCCTATCCAGAATATTGGTGCCTATGGTGCCGAACTGATGGATATCTTTTATTCCTGTCGTGCATTCGATACAAAAACCGGAAAGTTCAGGACTTTCCATCATGCCGATTGTGAATTTACGTATCGCGACAGTATTTTCAAGTCAAAATACAAAGGACGCTTTATCATACTATCCGTCACCTATAAGCTATCGATGCATGCTCCTGTAAATACCCGATATGGCGCCATCGAAGGCGAGCTTCAGAAAAGAGGCGTACTTCAGCCCTCCATAAAAGATGTAGCGGAAGTTGTCTCGCATATCCGCGTTGAAAAACTACCGGATCCAGGTACAATAGGTAATGCAGGTAGCTTTTTTAAAAATCCAATAATATCAAACGATCAACTAAAGGAATTACAGTCTATATTTCCTGACATTGTCTTCTATCCTGTTTCAGACACCAAAAGCAAACTAGCCGCAGGCTGGCTTATTGAGCAATGTGGCTGGAAAGGCAGAATTGTCGGCGAGGTGGCGACGTGGAAAAACCAAGCTTTGGTGATCGTCAACCAGGGAGCCGCCTCCGGAAAAGAAATTTACGACGTCTCAACCCTGATTATAGAAGACGTTCTAAAAAAATTTGCAGTGGAATTAGAACGTGAGGTCAACATTTTATAAAAAGTTTTCCACAATTCTTAACAACTTCTTTTCGAGCGAGTTAAAAAACGAGTTGTACCCCTCTTGATGTATGTTTTATCTGTAAACATCACATTATTTAATAAAAATTTAATCCAATTCAATAAATATTAGCACGATGTTTGCAACGTTTTAGATCACAATGCGTTCATTAATACACGTCGTATAATTGGAGATTGATGTTCCGGGCATTCTTTTTCGACTATCCGACAAATGGTTTAACCCCAAAATTAAAAGAATATGAACAGATTTGAATTTAACAACCTCGTCATCCAGCATGCTGATTCCTTAAGATTGTATGCCAGGAACTTTACCAAAGAACAGGACGATGCTAATGACTTAGTTCAGGACACTTTGTTGAAAGCAGTTACGTATTTCAAAAATTTTAGAGAAGGTACTAACCTCAAAGGATGGCTCTACACGATCATGAAAAACACATTTATCAATAACTACAGACGGATAAGCAAGCTAAATAGCTTTCTAACCAAGGAAAAAGAGATATCGCCCGGTCATTTGATGGTGTCAGCATCGTACAATCAGGGAGAAAATAAATTTGTCATGGAAGACATTACCTCAACCTTAAGCAGTCTCGCTGATGAGTACTATGTCCCTTTCACGATGTATTTTGAAGGATATAAATATCATGAAATATCCGACCATCTGGATATCCCGATAGGTACCGTAAAAACACGCATCCATATGGCTAGAAAAGCCATGAAAAAAAGACTCTCGACATATAAGCATCGAAGCAACTAAAGGAGTTATTATACTCCTTATGTGCGCTATTTGATATAAGTGAGTAGGTGTTACTCTACTCGCTTATATCAAATTTAGCTAACGTCACAAACTGTTCTATTCTGTCTGTAATCTCGTCTTGCGACAAATTCCGGATACGATCAGTTCCAAATTTTTCTACACAAAAAGAAGCTAATGCAGATCCATAAATTATAGCATTACGCATGTTTGCGAAATTTATAGATTTTACCTTCGCCAGATAACCGATAAAACCACCAGCAAAGGTATCGCCGGCTCCCGTAGGGTCAAAGACGTCCGCTAAAGGTAATGCCGGAGCAGAAAACACTTCTCCTTCACCGAACAATAAAGCACCATGCTCCCCTTTCTTGATAATCAGATAGTCTGGCCCCATCTCAAGTATAGCTTTGGCCGCCTTTACTAAGGAATATTCCCCCGAAAGCTGACGTGCCTCTGAGTCGTTAATGGTCAATACATCAACCTTTTTCAGTACCTTTTTCAAGTCATCCAAAGCAACATCCATCCAGAAGTTCATGGTATCTAATACCACCAGCTTAGGCTTATGGGCAAGACGCTCCAAGGTATCTATCTGTATCTGCGGTGTAAGGTTACCCAATAACAGATATTCACAATCCTGGTAGGAAATAGGAATCTTCGGATTAAAGTCTGCCAATACGTTCAGCTCGGTAACCAGCGTATCCCGGCTATTCATATCATTGTGATATTTGCCTGACCAGAAGAACGACTTTCCACCCTTGATGACTTCAACACCTTCCACAGCAATACCCTTATCGGTAAGCATATCGATATGGCCGCCGAAATCTTCACCAATGACAGAAATCAATTTTACCTTATTATATAAATAGGATGCCGCCAGGCCGGCATAGGTGGCTGCTCCTCCGACAATCTTGTCAGTCTTACCAAATGGTGTTTCTATCGCATCAAAAGCTACGGTTCCTACAATAACTAAACTCATGTTTTTATAAAATATAATAAAAAAACCGACACATTAGCCGGTTGACGCTTACGATCTAAAGCCACACAAAAATAAAGGTTAATTTCAAATATAACAAACGCTGACACACACCATTCGATATATGCTATGTCATTTTTCAATTGGATCTTAGGTTTTCAAAAAAATCAAAATTCTTTAAAATATTTTTTTGATTCAGTTGTCTTCTTTTATAAGAGCTCTATTTTTAAATTAAAAAAGGTAAAAAAGTGAAAAAAATATTCTTCAATTTTATGATAAAATACCGATATATTATGTTTCCTGTATTTGGAATTGCTTCGTTAGCATTATTCGGTGGTGTATTAATGTTGTTATGGAATTGGCTTGTACCCCCTATCTTTGGATTCACAAGGATTAATTTCTGGCAAGCATTAGGATTGTTTGCGTTATCACGATTGCTATTTTCAGGTTTGGGTTTTGGGGGCTGTGGAAAACACCGACATCATGACAAGAGCCTGGCTGCACGTAAAAAGTGGATGAAAATGACTTCTGAGGAGCGTAGTGAATGGTTCAAAAATAGAGGATGTCATGACCATCCTTATTTTGGACGACATGTTGAAGCGGACAAAAAAGCCAGCGATACGTCCGAAAATGAATAATGAAGAGAATCGTAAGCATGTAAAGAGGCAGGTCGAAGAAAACCTGCCTCGTATTCGATCTTTCATTAGGGGACGTGTACCGAACAATGAAGATGCTGAAGATATAGTACAAGACGTATTTTACCAATTCCTGAAAGCAATGGAAAGTGCACATCGTCCGATTGAATTTGTTTCGAGCTGGTTATTTCGAGTTGCAAAAAATACAATAATCAACAAGGGAAAAAAGAAAAGAGAGGAACAGATTCCGACAAGTTGGTATGATGAAGATGGCTTTCTGATCGAGGAATATGCTTTCTTTCCAGGAAAAAATGATTACGAAAACCCTGAACAAAGCTATATGTGGGCGGTAGTCTGGCAAGAGTTGAACGAAGCGCTCATGGAGCTTCCGGACGAACAAAGAAACATTTTTGAATGGACAGAGTTTGAAGGTATTTCAATTAAATTGATCTCGGAAACTACAGGTATACAAGTGAATACGTTGCTTTCAAGAAAACACTATGCAGTTAAACATCTTCGTAAACGGCTAAAAAACATCTACAATGAAATTATTTTAAATGGTTAAAACCTCATATAAATGGTATATATATTTAAAACCTCGGTAAAAACGAAAAAACACATTCAGGTACTGGAACCTCTTTTAAGCGAACTATGTAAGCAAGGAAAATGGAACTTTGACCTTGAAGATTGTGACAAAATATTACGTATCGATAGCCCTCAGGAAAATTCAGACGATATTATCAAACTTCTAAACGGAAAGGACTTTGAATGTGAAGAATTGGGATGTTTTCAATAACAAAAAAGCCACGAAATCTCGTGGCTTTGCTCCTGAAGCTGGGCTCGAACCAGCGACCCTCTGATTAACAGTCAGATGCTCTAACCGACTGAGCTATTCAGGAATTCTATGCAATAAACCTCCTTTCGGAAGTGCTACAAAGATAAAACTTCCATTTTAAATATGCAATACCATTTTTACTTTAACTTAGTATTCCAGATTGCGCCTGCTCATAGCTTTCCTGATGTACACTGGCAACAGCTCTCCCTGATGGATCGTTTAGATTTTGGAATGCCGCATCCCACAACAATGCCTCCGGTGTGCTACATGCTACTGACTTGACCGATGGTACTGTTTTAGCCGCTGCAACCGATGGGAAGTGCTCCTCAAAAATGGAGCGGTAATAATATTCTTCCTTATTCTTTGGAGTATTGACCGGAAAACGAGCAGCCGCCTGCGCAAACTCTTCGTCTGACACCATTTTTTCTGCCTGATCTTTTAAGGTGTCTATCCAGCTATAGCCTACTCCATCCGAAAATTGTTCTTTCTGACGCCAGACAATACTTTCCGGTAAGTAATTTTCAAACGCCTTACGCACAACCCATTTCTCCATACGTCCTTCTTTGATCATTTTATCTTCTGGATTCAAACGCATAGCCACGTCTATAAACTCCTTATCCAAAAATGGCACCCGACCTTCGACTCCCCAGGAAGCTAAAGACTTATTCGCACGCAAGCAATCATACAAATACAACTTCTTCAGCTTACGGACCGTCTCTTCATGAAACTCCTTCGCATCAGGCGCTTTATGGAAATAAAGGTACCCTCCAAAAAGTTCGTCTGAACCTTCCCCCGATAGCACCATTTTTATGCCCATAGACTTGATAACACGTGCCAACAGATACATAGGTGTTGATGCTCTTACAGTAGTTACATCGTATGTTTCCAGGTGATAGATGACATCGCGGATAGCATCCAGACCTTCCTGGATAGTGAAGTTAACTTCATGATGGATCGTGCCAATATGCTCCGCAGCTTTCTGTGCTGCTTTCAGATCCGGAGCATCCTTCAAACCTACAGCAAAAGAATGTAACTGCGGATACCACGCATCATCCTTTCCGGCTGTCTCTATACGTTTTGCAGCAAATTTTTTGGTAATAGCGGCTATAACCGAAGAATCGAGCCCACCAGATAATAAGACGCCGTAAGGCACATCTGACATCAATTGTCTATATACGGCATCTTCCAACGCCTTCCGTAAAACTGCCAGATCTGTTTCTTCTTTCTGTACGGCTTCATAGGTTTCCCAGTCACGTTTATACCATCTCTGCGGCATATCACTTTCTTTGCTATAAAGATAGTGTCCGGGAGGGAATTGTTCAATAGATGAACAAAAGCCTTCCAGAGACTTGAGTTCTGACGCCACGAAAAATTGTCCAAAATCATCTGAACCATAATATAAAGGAATGATCCCCATATGATCCCGTGCAGCCATATATGATCCATCACGCGAATCGTATAATGCAAAAGCAAATATACCATTCAGATCTTCCAGAAACGAGGGGCCTTTCTTCAGATACAAAGCCAATATAATCTCTGAGTCCGACTGGGTCGTAAAATTATAGTGAGGAAGAGAATTACGTAGCGTCTGATGATTATATATTTCACCATTTACCGCTAGTACAACTTTACCATCCGGGCTAAACAGCGGTTGGCTTCCGGACTTAGGATCCACAATTGCTAAACGTTCATGTGCCAGGATGGCCTCTGGCGAACTAAATATTCCAGACCAATCTGGTCCGCGATGACGAATACGTTTCGCCATCTCTAAAACCTGTGGCCTGATTTTTTGTTCTCCCTGAACTAAATCAAATGCTCCAATAATTCCACACATACAATTTTGTTTTTTAAAGATTACTGAACTAATTACTCTACAAAGAACGGAACACAAAAACAAAATTCATAATATTTTTGAATTTTTATTAAAATTTTAATAAAAATATACATGAAATATTAAATTAATAATATTAAAACATCAAAAACATTGATATTTTTAATATTTATTAATTTAGTTACCGGAAGAGTTTACTATTGGAGTTAAGATATCGACAACTTTATTCTTGATTTTGGTAATATCCGATTTTAGGCCGACCATCAATGTTAGTGCCTGAAAAGGTCTGCCCTCTATCCTATTGAAGTTATACATATAGCCAATTTCGCTACATACAAAAAATCCAGGGAATTTATAATCGGCACCTACACCAACCTTTGATCCAAAAGCAATCGATTTTAAATGATGGATTTCGACGATATCTCCAACTTCCTGAGCTCGCGGCTCGCTCACCAAACCTATCGTGGGACCAGCATATATATAAGCATTGAGTCTATTATACTGTTTGCGACGTCCCGCCGCCAGACTCAACATATATATACTTGCTCCTCCGCCATCTATTATTTTATTGTAGTCTGGATCGCTATATTGTTGCTTATATTTAAAGGAAAGCATATACAAGGCAGGATATACATAGTATTTTGGATTATTTAGCGTAAAGTCCACCCCCATGCTGCCGGCAAACACTTTGGGAGATAAAACTTCTTTCGTCTTCCCCATAGGTATTCCTAACCCGGTTCCTGCAAAATAGTATACTTTTTTATAGTGGATCGTATCCACTCCTGTCTGCGCGTGACCGTACCCTGCATAAAGGAGCACGACAGCAGCTATTATACCGATCCTCATCAAGTTTTTAGCAAACATTTTGTTTCTTAAATACGGAGTTGTTAATTACAGTCTTAACAATAAAGATCAGATAATTGTTTTAACAGGAATAATAGGCTATAAATAGACTTTGCTTTGCGGTCCTTGATTAAAAATCAGATCAATTATACTTAGATCGGGAATAAACCCCTGTCTATCTTCAAATATCTGATAATAAGGTTTGGCATTGTGATAAATACTTTCTCTTTTTGGATGGATGATTTCTCTATAATCTATACTACCGACCGGTTTCTTCTCATAATATTCCGTAAAATTGATTGTACGCTCAATTTTTAAAATTTTAAGGATCAATTCCAGCTGAGCAACATTATAATCGAAAAGGAACTCGTACTTTTTATAAAAAAAAGGAAAGAAATCATCCTCATAATACTCAAAGTATGCAGAACTCCGGTATGCAGTCTGTATACTCAGCCAATGTAACCGCTGCCAATCGTGGTCATAATTGAGCCGGATATCTCTCATGGCTATATGTTCTCTGCGTCCATGCTCTATAGGCAATATCAAGTCCAACACCCCATTTGCTGTTGCGATCTTCGCCCTGTTTCGGTAGGTCTGTTTAGGATAATGTTCATACTTTTCCAGCAATATCGGATATTCGTTTTTCTGGATAGCATGGAAATAGGAAATTGCCGGAAGATAATTTGCAGAAAACAATATAGATGACGTGGACATATGAAAATTAACTTAAAAATTTCCGTAAAAATACGTTAATTTGGGAATATTTCCTCTACAAATAGCTCTCAAAGGCAGAGGAGAGATCGATAAATTACTTTTATATGCAACGCAATTATAATTGCATATAAAAGCAAGTTTATCTAAGTTTGAAGGGAGTCATTAGCAGCTTTAATAAAGAACGAAACAAACAGATGAAAAAGAACATTCTTTCTGCGTCTATATGGATCATATCATTGCTGCCTTTCCGGGCTCTATATCTTATCTCTGATCTTTTATTCCTGATTATTTATTATGTACTCGGCTATCGCAAAGAAATAGTCTACACCAATCTCCGGAAATCCTTTCCCGAAAAAACGGAGAAAGAAATACATCTGATCGCCCGAAAGTTTTACCGTTATCTTCCCGATATAGTGGTAGAAGCCATTAAGATGCGTACAATTTCTAAGGAACAGGTCATCAAACGTATTGAATTGCTGAATGAAGAAGAAGTAACCCGGCATTTCAATGCAGGAAAATCAGTTATCGGTGTGACGGCACATTATGCCAATTGGGAATTGGGAATCCATCGGCTGTCTTTAATGACACCATATCCTAAACTGGTCATATACAAACCGCTTAATAACAAGAATTTTGATGATATATACAATCAAATTCGTACGAGATTCGGCGCAACAATGGTTCCTATGAAACAGATATTACGACATATTGTCAAGCTTAAGAACCAAATTCATATCAGTATGTTCGTTGCAGACCAAACTCCTGTATATCAAGATTCCGATTATTTTATGGATTTTCTTCATCAGGAAGCATTGGTGTATACCGGTACAGAAAGGATAGCAAATTTAACAGGGAATCCTATCGTTTTCTGCCAAATAGGGAGAAAGAAAAAAAGGGGATATTATTTCTGCAAATTCACTACTTTAGTAGAAAACCCCAAAATGTACGCCAAATACGAGATTACGCAGCTTCATAACAAATTTACCGAAGAGATAATCCGGGAAGAGCCTGCTTTTTGGCTATGGTCACATAACCGTTGGAAGCGAAAGAAAAGAGCTATATGAGGACAGAATACCCAAAAGTTGCCGTGGTGATCCTAAACTGGGATGGTCGATTTTTCCTTGAAAAATTCTTACCGTCCGTATACAATAGTACTTATCCCAATATCGAGTTTGTGTTGGGCGACAATGCTTCGACAGACGATTCTGTTGATTTTGTCCAAGCAACCTATCCAAATATTACTATCATCCGAAATTCGTCCAATTATGGTTTTGCCGGTGGATACAACAGAATCCTGGAGCATGTGGGGGCCGACTATTTCATCTTATTAAATTCAGATGTCGAAGTAACCCCGGGCTGGATCGAACCGATGATACACTTGATGGAATGGGAAGGATACGCTGCTGTACAACCAAAGATAAAGTCCTATCACCAAAAAACACATTTTGAACATGCCGGAGCGGCGGGAGGCTTAATCGACACATTTGGTTACCCTTTCTGCCGCGGAAGAATACTACATATCTGTGAGGAGGATCAGGGACAATATGATCAAAATGCAGAAGTATTTTGGGCTTCGGGAGCAGCTTTGTGCATAAAGTCAACAGCATGGCAGGAAGTCGGGGGATTTGATGAAGACTTTTTCGCTCATATGGAAGAAGTAGACCTCTGTTGGCGACTAAAGAAACTTGGTTATAAAATAGGCTACGCTTTTGAAAGTACGGTCTATCACGTTGGCGGGGGTACATTGAAGACCAGCAATCCCCGAAAAACATATCTCAACTTTCGCAATAACCTGATGATGCTCCAAAAAAATCTTTCCTTTTGGCAAGCTTTCCTGATTATCAAAAGCAGGCTGTGGTTAGACCTCTTTGCTATAATGCGCTTTTTATTTGAAGGCAAAAGAAGAGATGCCTGGGCCGTAAGTCGGGCTCATCAAAGTTTTTGTTTTCATTTTTTCCGAACAGCAGCTAAGAGAAAGAAATATCGGGCACAGGAAAACAAAACCGGAAAATATAAAAAATGTATCATTTGGGATTTTTATATCAATAAAATCCACACATACAGAGAACTCGGCAAAAAACACTTCTATTAGTGGTGATAAAATTATTTTAATTAATATTAGGCTAAAAATTTCTTAATTTCGCTGTCGATGTCACGCGATATTCAAGAGCACATGGCGGAGCTCACACAAGAGCTCAACGAACATAATTACCAATATTATGTTCTGGCAAATTCTGTCATTTCAGATTATGATTTTGATCTGAAACTTAAAGAGCTGGAAAAGCTGGAAAAGCAATTCCCCGAGTATAGGGATCCAAATTCACCTACCGGCAAAGTTGGTGGCGATATTACCTCTAAATTTGAGACGGCAAAACATCGTTGGCCGATGCTCTCACTCAGTAATACGTATAACGAACAAGAGTTACGGGATTTTGACGAAAGGGTCAGAAAAATAGTCGGCCCACAGGTCAGGTATGTGTGTGAACTGAAGTTCGATGGTCTTTCCATCTCCCTGACTTACACACAGGGCAAGCTTACTAAAGCAGTAACACGAGGCGACGGTATACAGGGCGACATTGTGACCCAAAATATTCGCACTATCCGAAGTATTCCACATCAGCTTAAAGGACAAGATTATCCTGATTCTTTTGAAATCAGGGGAGAAATATTCATGCACAAAGCAGCTTTTCTCCGTCTTAACAAGGAACGAACGGAAAACGGTGAGCAAACCTATGCTAACCCCAGAAATTTTGCTTCCGGAACCGTTAAGCTGCAAGATTCCGGCGAAGTGGCAAAACGTCCTTTAGATTGTTTTCTTTATTTCTTATATGCTGAAAACAGGAACAGACTGTTTCATACGCATTGGGATAGCCTAACCGCTGTAAAGTCGTGGGGTTTTCCGGTATGTGAGCATACAACCCTCTGCAATACTATTGATGAAGTATTGGACTTTACCCATTATTGGGACACTGCGCGACATCAGCTTTCGTACGAAATCGACGGAATTGTCATTAAGGTAAATGATTACGCCTACCAGGAAGAGCTAGGATTTACGGCCAAATCACCACGATGGGCTACATCCTTTAAGTTTAAAGCGGAACGTGCAGAAACGGTACTTAAAGATATCACGTATCAGGTAGGCCGTACAGGAGCTGTCACACCCGTTGCTAACCTGAAGCCGGTAAGTCTGGCAGGCACGACTGTAAAAAGAGCATCTCTACATAATGCGAATGAGATTCAACGTTTAGATCTTCATATCGATGATACAGTATATGTGGAAAAAGGTGGTGAGATTATCCCTAAGGTCATTGGTGTCAATATAGCCAAACGGCCCAAAGGTACAACACCGATTGTATACCCCCTATTATGTCCCGTCTGTAGCACACCATTGGTTCGGCAAGAGGGAGAAGCCGTACATTATTGCCCGAATGAATATGGTTGCAGACCACAAATTGTGGGCAAACTGCAACATTTTGCAGGGCGTAAAATGATGGATATCGCCGGTCTGGGCAATGAAACTATCGAAACATTCTATTCTCTGGGATTGATTTCCAAAATATCTGATATTTATACCCTTAAAGACAGACGGGAAGAACTCGTCCGTATTGAACGCTTTGGACAAAAATCAATAGAGAATATGTTAGCGGGTATTGAAAAATCGAAGGAAAAACCATTCGAAAAAGTACTTTTCGCATTAGGAATCCGTCATGTTGGCGAAACTGTAGCCAGGAAACTGGCACAGCATTTTAAATCATTACAAAATATGAGAACGGCCTCTATCGAGGAACTTGCTGCTGTACAAGATATTGGCATTCGTATCGCCGAAAGTGTATTTTACTACCTGAAAGAAGAGAAACATCTTTGGGAATTGGAAAAGCTGGCTGTGGCAGGTCTTAACTTCCAGATCGAAGAGAAAACGATTGTCTTTGCAAGCGATAGCCTCTCGGACAAGACATTTCTTATTTCAGGTGTCTTTGTAGACTTTTCCCGGGAGGAGCTGGCGGCATTTATCGAATCTCATGGAGGCAAAATGATAAGCAGTATCTCATCAAAGTTGAATTATTTGGTGGCAGGTGATAAAATGGGACCTTCCAAACGTGTAAAAGCTGAAAAATTAAAAATTCCTATTATTTCGGAACAGGAATTATTACATATGATTAATCAAAAAAATTAAAAACATATCAATATAGAACGATGAATGAGCTTATAGGGGCAGGTGTAGCGTTGGTTACTCCTTTTCATGCAGATGGATCCATTGACTTTGACACACTGGGTGATTTGATCGAATATCAGATTGCTGAAGGTATGGATTACCTGGTGTCTTTAGGCACGACAGGTGAAACAGCGACATTGGCATATGAGGAGCGGAAGCAGATCTGGGAATTTACCACCGATAAAGTAAAAGGTCGTATCCCTTTGGTTGCTGGGATAGGTGGTAATAATACAGCTGAGATTGTTCGTCAGGTACAGGCATTTGATATTCCGGGTTATTGCGCCATTCTATCGGTTTCGCCCTACTATAACAAACCTACACAGGAAGGTATATACCGACATTACAAAGCGATAGCTGAAGTTTCTACCCTACCTATCATCCTATATAATGTCCCCGGAAGAACGGGAAGTAATATCACCCCGGCAACGGCCGTCAGGTTAGCCCGGGATTTCAGAAATATCGTGGCAATCAAAGAAGCTTCGGGCAACTTCATACAGTTTTCTGAAATTGTACGGGATAGACCTGAGGGCTTTCTGCTCATCTCAGGAGATGATCCGGTGACCCTCCCGATGATGGCTTTAGGTGCCGTGGGTATAATCTCTGTCGTTGGCAATGCCTTTCCGGGAAAGGTAGCCCAACTGGCCAGGTTATGTGCTACAGGGAACTATACAGAAGCGGGTGTTCTTCATGCCCAATTGCTTCATATCACCGAGCTTTGTTTTGTTGAAGGCAACCCTTGTGGAGTAAAGTATATTCTGCAGCAAAAGGGTTTCGGCAAGGATAACGTACGCTTACCATTAGTTCCTGTTGGTCCTCAAACGCAGCAAAAAATCATCGATGAGCTAAAGAAAATCGAGACGATTACATAAAACAAGCTATGAATACCACCGACAAACATAATGAGCGTATTGCAAAAATGACTTTCGCTTCGGTATATCCGATGTATCTTGCGAAAGTAGAAAAGAAAGGTAGAACAAAAGAGGAACTGCACCAGGTCATAACCTGGCTTACGGGCTTCAACGATGCGAAACTGCAAGCCCTTATTGACGAAAAGGTGACTTTCGAGGCATTCTTTCAACAGGCTACCTTAAATCAAAATGCACAGCTCATTACAGGTATGATATGTGGCTATCGTATAGAAGATATCGAAAATCCATTGACACAAAAAGCTAGATACCTGGATAAGCTGGTAGATGAATTGGCAAAAGGCCGAAAAATGGAGAAGATTTTACGGAGTTAGCCAATTCATCTATCATACTTCAGCTCGGACAGCTACATTTTCCTAATGTTTTAAACGAAGATTTGGTTCATTCCCCATTTTTATTTTCAACACGCCACCATTTACAACATTCTCGAATGGCATAAATACAGAAGGACGTTCTTTTCCATTTTCGCTTAGAGCCTGAATGTATATATTTTCCGGCGAGTTATTTTCCGCTTCAATAATAAACTTATCTCCTTTATAGTAATCTTTATTTAATTGAATTTCAATCCGATCAAACATCGGGCTTCCGATTTGGAATTCCGGATTGATCTGTGTCAATCCTTTAACATCAAATAAGCCTATCCCTGCCATGACATACCAGGCACCCAATTGTCCCTGATCTTCATCTTGCCCATATCCATATCCATGAAGTCCATCAATTCCATAAAATTCATTACAGATTGTACGCACCCATTTTTGTGTCAGGTAAGGTTTTCCAGAAAAGTTAAATAACCAGGGAATATGTAGGTTAGGCTGGTTACCATGATTGTATAATGCATGTACACCTGCAAACGCATTGACGGTTTTACCTCCTCCAAATGTATCATTCTGGGAAAGGATAAATATGCTATCCAAACGATTGTTGAAGATCTCTTGCCCGACTTTATCAATTAATTTATCCGGCTCATGGGGAACATAAAATGTATATTGCATCGAGTTTCCCTCCTGGAAACCTGCCCATGCTGCTATCGGATTAAAGTCTTTTAAAAATTTGCCATCCAGTGTACGAGGACGAATAAGTTGAGTGTCCGTATCGAAAAGATTCGCCCAGTTCGATGCCATTTTGGAAAGCTTTTGAAAATCTTCTTCCTTATTTAAATGTTTTGCAAATTGTGCTACGGCATAACTACTAAATGAATATTCCATTGTATGAGAAGCTCCAAACACGGATCCTTCGTCTTGTTTTGTAATAAAGTAATCATCACTAGGGATATATGGACAGTAGCCACGCTCTACGAAGGCTGCCACATCTAATTTACCCGCCCCTGCAGGTCGGTTTTGGCCATCAATCTCATTCTTTAATGCTGCTTCATAACCTAAGTTGTAGTCAAAGTCACGAATTCCACAATTATAAGCGGCGGCAATGGCGAGACTGGTAAAGTTAGTGCCCACACCAGAGACATATTTACTATTAGCAATTCCATCACCTAACCATCCGGTTTCCTTATAGACCAATAATTGGCTTTTCACCCAGTCTGAATAATATTCAGGATAAGCGATGGTCCACAATTGTGTGAGGTTCCAGAACCCTCCCCAGATAGCGTCTGTATTATAGTAGCTATGTACGGGTTCTTTATCTTTCCCTAACGGAATATGACCTATTGTGCCATCATTTTTTGGATATGCGCCATTAACATCATTAGCGAGTCCACGTCCTAACAATGCGTGGTATAGACCTGTATAAAATTTCACTTTATCTTCGTGACGTCCCCCCTCCGTCTTTATGCGTCCGAGCATATCATTCCACCTGATCAATGCTTTTTCTTTTGTGGTATCAAAATCTTGCCCGGCCGCTTCCGTCTCGTAATTGCGTTTTGCATTTTCAATTGACGTATAAGATTGCCCTATTTTTACTATAATCTGCTCTTCAGCTAAAGTCTTATATCTGACTGCAAGAGTGGATCCTACTCCTTTTATCTCTTTTTGGGATCCTGCTGTACCCCCTCTCAGGAATGTTTGCACATCGCTGGTAGGTTTACTCAACTTCGCATAAAAATACATACGAACGGTTGCTTCTGGCTGATATTTCTTGACATACTCGGGTTTGGTCACGACATACCCTTCAACTGTGGTGTCATCAACCATTTTGATATATGCATCTTCAACCGCACCGCTTTCCCCTAATCTATTGCCGATATCGAATAGGATGTATGACTCGTCAGACTGCGGAAATGTGTATCGCTGATATCCCACCCGGTCAGTAGCAGTCAGTTCAACTTTCGTCTTATACTTGTCCAGTAAAACCGAATAAAAACCAGAAGTGGCATACTCATTTTCCTTTTTAAAAGGTGAACGGTAGCCATTCTCAGGGTTATCCAATGTACCCGGAGTATTTTTTAATTCGCCGATAACAGGCATGAGCATGACACCCCCTATCTGGAATTCATGAAAACATGGAAATCCTTCAATAGAGGTGTGGTTATCTTCATATCCTACAGCTTCCCAACCTTGGTCATTTCCATAGGAACCATTTGTTGACGGCCCCAATTTAGCCATTCCAAAAGGAACAGCCGCAGGTGTATAAAAGAACCAGCGACTGTGTACAGATCCTATATTAGGATTTACATAGTCTGATAATTTCTCGTCCGTTTTTCTTTCCTCGCTACACGCGACGATAGATAGCTGGAAGATTGTCAGAAGTAATAAAAATAGACTTGTTTTTTTCATTTTATAAGCTATTACAGAAAATTATTTTTGAAACATGTTACTCTTCTTTATCATCGCAATACGTGCATAAAACTCAGCCATACACGATGTGTCAAGTAGCCATTTTGGTTTTTTATCCTCATTTTCCCGTCCCGTCCAATCATGATAGGAAAGCCCTTCTTTATCGCGCGCATGTTGCCATGCCCAATCGACACGTTCAATGACCGCATCTACATATTTAGGATTTTTATCAATCTCATATAATTCCTGGTAACCCCTAAACAGAACCAGTGTGAACCATGGCATATCCTTGACATAAGGCACACCTTTATCTGTATAATCAAAATAATATTTATAGGATCCTTCTGCCAATGCTTTTGCATCCTCCAGATACTTCCTGTTCTTGGTAATCATATAAAGACGAACTGCAGATTGGATCATCGTTCCCGTATTATAGGTATAGGCATGTTTTTGAACAGAACTCGTTGTATCTTTTGGAGTCAACAATGCATTCCATATAATATTTAACGAATCGTCCCGAAGTGTAGCCATCATCCAATTATAAGATTTCATACCATACTGGAGATATTTTTCCTCCCCCGAAGCTTGATAGATTTTCAAAGCCAATACTGTTGCTTTTCCATTGCTGCAAGCAGGCTTCTGATCTCTTATTCCCTCAAGCCACGGCACACCACCTCCAAAATCGTCATTCCACCCACTTTCGATAAAAGTCATTACATCTTTAGCTCTTTCTAAATAGGTTGGATTTTTTGTTACCGCATATGAATCAATATAATCTATACCCACCAGTCCATTATCATCATAATAACGATCTACAATTTCAAATTTGGAAGGATAAGCTTGATAACCATAAGGAATACGGGTTTTATCCAAATACTGTTCCACGGCATTGACCATGGAGTCAAGATATGGAGCATATTTTCGGGAGTTTATTTCCATCAGCACAGTAACAGATGAAAATACGCCACTCATAGGCCAGAGATAAGACACTTCTTTTGTGTGATGCCCTTCACCTTGAAAATAGGTTAAGTTCACTTTATGGCTGTTAGGGTAATATTCGGAGAACAATCCATATTGAGGTACCCGATATTTGTTCCAGACCAGTTCAAAAGTGTCTTCGGCTTGTTGCAGATAATCGGTTTTCTCTTGCGCCTGTGTAATAAAAAGGAGCAAAAGAAGAAATACTAATGATAATCCATGTTTCATCCTGATCAATTTATGGTTTCTTCCTTATAAATTGCTAAAGCGCCATACGATTCGACGACTGCCCCCTGCATAAGCAATGAATAATATCTACCTGGATTTGCACCGGTCCAATCTTCGTAGAAGAAGCCAATATTTGTCCTGGCTTTTTTATAACCATTGTTTATAAAATTGTAATAAGTGGCGATGTAGGTTTTAGCGTTTTCATCATAAGCGGCTAAATCGATATATGCTCTCAATAATTTAGTATTGAACCAAGGGTCGGTATCTGGGTAAGAAAGAATTCCATTACGTGTCTTAACAAAATAATCATACGCTCCCTGTGCTGTCGTCTTCGCCTCATCCAAATATTGGCTGTTTCCCGTAATTTTATACAATCGTATTCCATTCTGCAGCATTACTGCCGCATTATATGTCCACAGTCGTGTATTTATGGCACCATTTGCATTCTTGTCATTCCAATAGCATTTTGTCGCCGGATCATAAAGGTTTGTGCGCAACCAGTCATATAGATTCGTCGCTAAATTCAATATATGCTGTTTTTCCGGTTCAGGACATACATCATAATACTTCAACAGGAAAAGTGTAGCATATCCATTTGAACAAGTGGGCTTATTCGCTTCTGCTGATGTCGGATTGTATCGATAATCTTCATTCCACCATAATGCTCCACCTAAATGACTATCAATTCCACTTTCCAGAAAAGGGACAATCCTCGATGCACGTTCAATATAAGTTACATCTTGTGTAATATGGTATGCCTCGATCAGGTTAATCCCGACAATAGAGTTATCGTCGTAAAAACGAGTACCTCCTCCGTTACTTCCATTTGTAGAAGAGCCATATGCTCCGATATTGTTACCATGAGCAGATGTAGTGTAGTATTTTTCAAAACCATCCACAATATCATCATATCTGACATTATACCCTAATGCATGAAGTTGTGATGCACCACTTACCACTGCGTCATAAGGCCAAAGGAAGGAATAGGTTGCATCTCCCGATTGCATAGGATAATTCTCCTTAAATAGATCCCCTGCTTTATAGTATTGGGTGATGAGATCAAATATTTCCTTTGCTCTCAAATGAGCAGATACTGTCTCTTCAGCGGGTGTGCCATCTATCTCCGGCTTCACATAAGGTTCAGAGCCATCGTCACAGGAAATAATGATAAAGGCTACTGTCAACAGATATAGTACTTTTTTCATGTTATCACATTTTAAGAGGGTATCTAAAAGACACTGAATTTGTCTTTTAGATACCCGTATTTTTAAAGATTGGTAATATTGGAAAACTCGTGTATCATAAGGTTTTCTTTATTGGTGTTAATCGTTATTGTCGCTCTTTTTGAGTCGAGATCACCTTTCATCTTCCAAAGGTGGTCCCATTGACTCCAGCTAAATTCACCGATTTCGTAGAAAGACAGGGGCTCTCCTCCGGTAGGTCTTTCCGCACTCACATTGTCCATCCTCCCCCAGCACCTATCTCCACCGTCTACTGTAGCTATAAAATAATACCTTTCCTCGATCCAGCCTAGCCATGCAGGAGGATTGGTTTCGGGTTTATTGGGATCTAGAAATCTTATAGCACAGTTTGCGGCTGAAAATTTGCCATCACCAACATAGGATAAATTACCAATCACATCGAAACTAGCTCCCCAAATACATCGAACATTAGATATTATCTCCGTCTTTATGGATAATGTATTAAAATCTACAGTTATCCGGTATGGATTTGCATTAGGCACCAAATTGATCGTTCCCGAACCGTCTTTTAACCGTGTATCTTCAAGATGATATCCAAACTCTTCTTCACCGATCTTACCTCTCAATTCAAGCTCTCCGCTACCCGAAACTTTCGAATATATGATATAAACTCCATCCGATGCCTTACGGAACAAAGAGCCATTAGCCCCGTTACTTTCATTCCCCGTACCATATAAGTACAAATTATCAGGTGTATTATCTATTCCATCACCTCGCGTCACCTCTATCTCGTTTTTTAACTCGACAGTCTTTATATCTCCCCCTTTCGAGGTAAGGACGGTCCACGAGATCTCACCCGTCTCGCCTGGTTTAATGCCTGCTTTACGGGCAATTGTATTTAACACCGCGTGTGTCAGTGTCAACTTAGATGCCGCTCCGAAATCACTCTTTATCCGCTCTACCGGTTCTGAGAAACTATCTCCTTTTTTTACGAAGAGCACTTCGTATATGACGTACGAACCATCATCCGCTCCTCCTCCACTCCATGAGAGGACTATATTGTTTGACGATGCTACATCCAGTTCTATTTTTTTAGGTGACGACAACTCCGATGGAACCGTAAAGTCGGTAGAAAGCTGATAGTCGTCTGAACAGCTACTATATAAAAGTAAGACTGTTGCTATAATTGATAATGATAAATATTTCATGATACTCAAATTAAATGTTACCACTGAGAATTCTGAGTGAGATTATTATTTAAGTCCCTTTCATTTTGAGGGATAGGCCATAGGTAGTGTTTTGTAGCATCGAATTTTCGATTTTCTACACGTACATACCCATTATCGGTACCGGCTGCATCCCCGGTATAGATCCCATGACACCAGCCGTTAAGGACCTGTTCCGCTGTTCTCCAACGTATGATATCTTTATGTCTCAGCCCCTCGAGCGCCAATTCACTGCGACGTTCACGACGTACGATATCTTTTAAGTTGCCTGTTGTTGGAAAATCTAATGCCCTGGAATCTGTAAAGCCTGCCCGGACACGAATTAACCGTATAGTACGATTCCATTCCGTCGCGTCCAGTTGTCCCTGTTCTGCCAGTGCTTCAGCATGCATCAACAAAATATCGGCATAACGCATTAATATAATATTCAGACCTGACATATGGTTCGATCTGTAGGTATTATCCCAGTATTTTTTAATGTAGTACCCCGTGGCTGAAGCATCGGAGGAGAAACCGTAGCCATCAGGAGCCATATTTTTACGGCTGTCCACGACATGGATTGTGCCATCAGCTAATGTATAGGAATTACCCGTATACATAATAGTAGCTGCCAGACGTGGATCCCTATTCATGAAAGGATCAGCCGGATCATAGCTGGACGTGGGTGCATCTGCTATGGTATATCCATCCAATGTTATATAATTATCGACTAACTCTTGAAGAGGAGAAAGCTGCGAATAACCGCCTAACGACGGAGGTAGAAATTGGTATTGTATCTGATGTTCCCTGTCTACTGGTTTATATTGCACATCGAGCATCACTTCTTCATTATTTTCATTCTCAATCTTGAACAGATCGCCATAGTCACCAAACAACGAGAATCCTCCTTCTGTCATGATTTTATTGGTGATCGGTATCACCTCATTATATCTTCCTGCTCCTTCAAACATCAGGATCCGGGCTTTTAGCCCCATGGCAGCCCAGCGTGTTATCCGACCTATGTTTTTCTCATCGTATGAAGGAGGAAGATAATTATTGTCTATAACAGCAGACAGCTCGTTCAATAAATTATTTACCACTTCCGATTTAGAGGTACGCTCTATTGTTTTTGATTCACTGATGGAAATAACATTAGTGAAATAAGGTATATCACCGAACTTAGAATATAGTTCGAAATAATGATAGGCTCTGATAAACGTGGCCTCCCCGATATATCGGTTACGTAGTTCTTCACTCAATCCAGGAATAAGTTGTATATTATTGAGCAATAAATTACAATCATGTATTCCCGCATAACGATAATCCCATACAGAGCGGACATAATTATCGGCAGTGGAAAATGTTCCATTACCTATTGCCTGATTATGCGAATTTGAGACTTTTGTGTAAGCATTATCCGTCATTGCATCGGAATACAAAACCTCGTCGGCATTATTCATCCCTTGATAACATTTGTTTAACATATAAACAGCTGACTCGGGCTTATTCCAATAGTCTTTATCTGTTTCTCTATCATGTGGAGAAAGTTCAAGATCTTGGCAGGATATTAAAAACATCCACGCTACGGCTGTTGCGATGGTATATTGTAATATGTGCGTTTTCATATTATTTACTTTTAAAAGTTAAGATTCAATCCTATGGAATAGGTACGGTTTACCGGATAGATACGACCTCCTCCGTCGGCTGTTTCAGGATCCCATCCTCCTTTCATGTCAGCAAAGGTCAGCGCATTCTGAATACTCGTATATACACGAAGATGGCCTATTGATAACCTATCGGTCAATCCTGTTGGTAGCGTATACCCAAATTGTACATTTTTGAGACGTAGATAAGCAGCATTTTCAATCCAGAAATCTGATTTTGCAGCGTTGTTTGCCGATTCGGCTCCTACTGTCAAACGGGGATAAGTTGCATCGGGATTATTAGGCGTCCAACGATCGATATGAAAGTTGAATACAGGACCTTCATTGTTGTTGTGAAATGCTTCCACGGACTCCCCTCTAAGCCATACCTTCCGTTGGCCTACACCTTGCCAGAACATCGAGAAGTCGAAACCTCTCCATCCTGCGGCATAGTTAAACCCATACAAAAAGCGTGGAAACCTATTACCTAAGATAAAGCGATCGTCATCTTCTTTAACGAGCCCGTCTCCATTTTTATCCAGGTAACGTATATCTCCTTGCTTAGGAGTAATGCCGTCCAAACGAGGGCCACTGGTGACCTCTTCGTCTGTCTGAAAAAAGCCATCCCAACGGAACGCGTAATAAGAATCTATCGGATACCCTTCTTTTACAATAGTATTGACATCATAGCCATTGATCCAGTATGTCCCTTTCAGGTCAGTAACTTTATTTTTACTGTCGGACAAGTTTGCGGAGATCGTATGATCTACTTCTCCTGTTCTTAACTGATAACGAGCTGACAGCTCCCAGCCTTTGTTCTGTACTTTTCCAGCATTCTGTATGGGTGCGCCTCCACCATATAATCCGGGAACAGGTATAGCAATAAGGATATCGTAGGTATCATTAATATAATATTCACCTGAAAAGGTTAAAGCATTATTGAAGAAACCCAGATCAGCCCCAACGTTAAACATGCGTGTGGTCTCCCATTTCAGATCGGGATTTACAGCGTCAAACGAAGCAACGGGATACATCGTATCTCCAAAGTTATATCCCTGGGATACATTCACCGTCGCCTGGTATTTATAGTCCTCAATACGGTTGTTGCCTACTAGTCCCCAAGATGTACGGATTTTCGCAGAAGGCATTATATCTTTTAACCTGTCACCGTAGAAACTTTCTTCAGAGATCCTCCACCCCGCTGATAAAGATGGAAACCATGCTGATCGGTTATCTTTTCGAAATTTAGATGAAATATCATCGCGAAGATTGAATTCAAACAGGTATTTATCGTTGAAACTATAGTTCATACGGAAAAAGGCCGAGTAAATAGACCATTCTGTTTGCCATTCCTGATTACCTGTATTGGATGTTTGCGATCCACCCATAATATCATAATTGGACTCTTCCAAGAGCCTAAAGGTTTCGAATCGATTATCTGTGCCACCTTCGTAAGAGTATCCTGCCATCGTATGAAATGTATGTGCGCCCCATATCTTGTCATAAGATAAAATTAAATTAGAGCTGATATTTTGTATACGTTGGGAACTATTTGTCATACGGTTCTCTTGATCGCCGGAAGCAGGTATAGCCTTGCGATTTTCTTTCAGGCGATTATAATACATCTGAGTTCCGATCATCCCACTCAATTTCAATCCGTCGACAATTTTAAATTCTGCGTTTAAAATTCCTGATAGGTCATCATTCGCGCTATTACGTTTACCCCCTTGTTCTAACCGGGCTAAGGCATTAGAGTTACTCCCTCCCGGATAAGTGTAATTACCATTCGAATCTTTTATAGGATAAATAGATGGCATACGGGTTGCTTGTTCAATAAGCCACTCCGTCCAATAAGCATGATCTTTCAACGTATTGCGCGCATATGCAGCTAAAACGTTGAATTTGAAACGTTCAGAGACCTGGGTTTCTACATTTGTACGAAAATTAACTCTTTCAAGTCCATAATCTGGTCCCTTAAACATACTCTCCTGATCGGTATAAGCACCTGAAACCAAATATGTAGTCTTGTCGTTGCCACCCGACAAGGAAAGATTATGTGTCTGCTGCGGTGAATTCGAACGGTATATTTCCTTCATCCAATTCGAGTTGGGCCCATTCAGCCGGAAGTTTTGTATCTGCTCCGGCGAAAACTGGATAGATCTGCCTGAATTGATTAGCGCCTCATTTCTTAACTCTGCATAAATCCATGAATCTACTATTTCAGGCATAAATGTTGGGGTCTGAACAGCATAGACAAAATCATAAGATAAACGTGCAGCTCCCTTACTTCCCTTTTTAGTTGTAATGAGAATAACACCGTTTGAAGCCCGTGATCCATATATTGCCGCGGAGGCCGCATCTTTCAAAACAGATATATTTTCAATATCTGCCATGTTAACATTTTGAATATCCCCCTGTATTCCATCTATTATTACCATTGGGTCGTTATTATTCAATGTATTTATTCCGCGGATATGAATAGATGGGCGACTTCCCGGCTGTGAATTACTTTGTTGAATTGTTAACCCTGGTGTAGTACCTTGCAAGGCCTCTACGACATTGATAACAGGCTTACCTTCCAGTTCTTTCATGTTGACAGCGGAGATGGCTCCGGTAACATTCGTTTTCTTCTGCGTGCCATAGCCGACAACTACGATTTCATCAAGCTCTTTATTCCTTTCAATTAATACGATCCGCACATTCGTCTTTCCTGAAATTGAGACTTCCTGACTTTCGTATCCAATGTAGGAGATAGTTAAAGTACCATTCAATGAGGACACGGGTAATATGAAATGTCCTTCCCTATCCGTTATGGTCGCATATGTCGTTCCGACCTCTTTCACAGAAGCCCCCACAATGGCTTCACCATTGCTATTTACCACTGTACCTTCCAGTGCTGTTTTATTGTCCTGAGCATATACTAATAAGTGCAGTACAAAAAAACATACAGATAGAAAGGATCGATAAAATGTTTTATTTCTTCTTACGAAGAAATGCCGAGTCTGTCCGCGACTCTTTTTAATTGTTAAATGATTTTTCATGACATCATAATTTAGTCCTTAACGATTTAAATTTAATTGCCTAGTGTATGGAGTGCATAGGCATATGCACCTAGTGAAACGGCTTTACTCGTTCCGAGAGAAGTTTTCATAATTACGGTTTTTTTATGTGGATTATAGTCGACTGTTTTCGTGGTATGAGGTATTTGCAACTGTATACTCCCATCGGAAATAAATTGTTTGAATTGGATTTCATCCTCTGGATCGATTACATCCATTTGTAACCGGGGTAGTATATCTCCTCCAAAAGTTGTTAAAGTAGATTTTATCTCAGCTATAAGCGAGGGCATTATATATTTATTGGCCCCCATAATTCCTCCGCCAACGACTATAATGCCGTCTGTGAAAGTAAGCAGATGTGCAATAGCATCACCTGCAACTTCGCCAAATTGAGCAAAACTAATTATTGCTGCTTCCTTATCCCCTTCTTTCTTACCTTCAGCAATAAGAAATATATCTTCAGGTGTTAAGGTTTTATCCTTGATCTTCGCAAATTCATTATATACGCGTGTAATAGCCCGGATACTTACACTTTCTTCTGCAATTTTATCTGGGTACAATTTATTGCGGAATACCCATACATCTCCCCCACAGTCATTATCTCCTGTTAACAGATGGTTGTCGATTACAATTCCAGAACCGAACCCAGTTCCAAAGGTAATTCCGATCAGATTTCGATATTCTCTGTTAGATCCTTGAGCTTTTAGTCGGTTATTCAGTGCAGGTAATGCTCCTGCTAACGCCTCTCCGTACGCAAAAAGATTACCGTCATTATTGATAAATACAGGTATCTGAAAATATTCCTCTAAAAAAGGACCTAGCGGAACACCTCTGCGAAATGAAGGAAAATTGGGTAAATCACCTATAATTCCGTTTTTATAATCAGCAGGTCCGGGAAAGGCAAAACTAATTGCTATAGGCGCTGTGGACAATTGCTCCCGGATATATGTAAACCCTTCAATTAATGCTTCTAAACATCGATTTAGATCATCCGCATAAGCAGGTAAGCAATAGGATTCAACTATTTCCTTATTGGCCTGAATAGCTGAAAACACCAAATTTGTGCCACCTGCGTCGAGTGTCAATACAATGCGATTATCGTAATCATACATAACGGTATCATAATTTTAATTTAAATGAAATAGATCCTATTATCAATATGCTTATAAGAATGACGGACATCCCCATGGTAAAAGTGGATATATCTGTAATCAAACCTTGCAATGGCGACAACAAGGCGCCACCGGACACCCCCATAATCATCAACGCTGATATTTCATTTGAATGCTTCATATCGTGTTGTAATGCCAGGGAAAAGACAATAGAGAATACATTCGCACACGCCAAACCTATTACAGCAATAGATATAAGTAATGCCCATAAGGAAGAACCTATCATCATAGCCACAAATGCCAGGATAGCAATTATGGTAGTTATCTGTAAAAATCTTACAGCGGACAGCTTTATTAGTAGAAGTGCTCCTATAAATGTTCCTATTGTACGTGCTGCAAAATATAGGCTCGTTCCTAATGCCGCTTCTTCCAATTGCATATCGAGCCTTTCCATTAATAGCTTAGGGATACTGGTATTCAAGCCTACATCAATCCCGACAATTAATAGGATGACAATAATGCAATAAACCAGATACCTGTCTTTCAGCAAAGAAAATATCTCTTTGAAAGATGATGACTGTTCAATTGTTTCCGATGATTCTTTGATATGTACCGTACAAAGGATGATAATAGATATAACCGTGGTAATACAATAGATAAGAAATGTCAAACGCCAATTATCCAACTGGCTTGCTGCAAACCCTACTATTATGGGGCCTAAAAATGAGGAAATAGCTTTGATAAATTGCCCCATTGTGAGTGTGCTCGTGAGTTTCTCTTTGCTCACAGTAGATGCAGCCAAAGGATTCAGAGCTACCTGCAGAATGGTATTTCCAATCCCCAACAATGCAAAAGAAAATAATATGCCGAGATAATTGTAGAAGAATAAAGGAAATAACATGGCCATGGCCGTTACAACCAGTGATAGTGCCACTGTCTTTTTACGTCCTATTTTACCCATAAGTAAACCTGTCGGAACTGAAAAAACAGCAAACCAGACAAACACCATCATGGGTATCAAATTGGCCATCGAGTCGGATAACGCAAAATCCTTTTTGACGTAGTTAGTCGCTACTCCCACGATATCGACAAAGCCCATAACGAAAAAGCTGAGAAATATCGGGATAAATACGAAAGATGACTTTATTTCTTTTGTGTTATTCATGGTGTTTTGTTCCTAATTTTAATCCTTCATATTCTTACAGACGCTTTAATAGTCTTGCACTCTTTACCTTCTGATATACCGTAAGGACGGATCACGTATTCTCCGACATTAGCAGGAATGATAAACGTCTCGGCATAATGAATAATCATTGGTTCAAAAGCGCTTGTAGGACTTTCAACTATAATTTCCTCCCCATCTACCAGGTTCAGCACATTGACACTTTCATCGGTATAGTGCGTCACAGGTTTCGAAAATGTATGTCGACGGGTTTCGATAAACTCGTTTCGATGTAGTCCTGTTTTCTCTTCAGTCCATCCGTCACCTCTAGCAACAACCTCAAAGTGGTTTATCAATTCTGACTTGGCATACCGGGTATCACGCTCCCAGTCGATGACTTCTTTGCCTCTTTGCACATTGATAGGGCGAGGTTTACCATCCAAACCCAGACGTTGCCAATCCCAGAGCTTAAAAGTGAAAAGGTTTGGCGTAGAACTAATTTCAAGCACCACAGCATTTATACCCGAACAATGTATAGTTCCCGCCGGAATAAGAAAATGGTCATGTTTTTTTGCTGGGAATTTATTTACATATTTATCAGCATCGAAGACAAGTTCTCCATTCTCCGCCTTTTCCAAATCTCCGATCATAGCTTTATTATCAATGCCTGTTTTCAGACCGAGATAGACATGTGCATCTTCTTTTGCTTCTACGATATAGTAACTCTCATCTTGAGTATAGGTAAGTCCAAAATTGTCGTGTACATATTGCGTTGTTGGATGCACCTGAAGGCTCAGGTTCCCTCCGTTTACCGTATCTAGAAAATCAAAGCGAATAGGAAATTCTTTACCAAATCGTGCCTCTACAGGCCCACCCAGGAGTTGACTACTCCTGGTATATACAAGGTTCACCGACGGCATCTCGAATACAATATTATCGACTTCAAGTAGCAAACTATTTTCTTCCGGCACACAATCGAACCCCCAGCCATAATTGGCCTTTGATGGGTCTAGAGCAAATTCTCCTTTCATCCATTGACCACCCCAAGGTGCCGGATCAAAAAATGGTACGACCCGGAAAGGCGAACTTGCAGCCTTATCCATTCCGGCATAAAAGGTTTGCCCGTCTATCATTTTTGGATCATCAGGAACAACTGTGTCCAGCCAATAGTCTACATAGGAATAAATAGTTCGTTTATGTTTATCTAATACGCGCCAATCGTTAAATAAACCTCGTTTGTACTGAAATGAAAAAGGTTCTTTACTATTATCGATTCCTAAACCTCCTGCCTCTTGGCGGCGCATACGTTGTTGAATCTCCCAACGTGGCATATCCGCGTAAATCAATATATCACCTGGTGTGACAAGATGGGCTCCATGACCAAAAATCAAAATATTACCCTTCGTTGCATCAATTGCTTGTCGGGCTGCTCCTAGCTTTTCAGCATCGAGATATTCGGATAAAGAAACATTGGACATATACCCAAATAGTACATCGTCGGTCATAAATCTCTTTGTTAACGATTCTACTTCGGAAGTAGAGATCATTAAATCTTTCATGTCAATAAAAAGATCGGGGTTTAGCTGACTAAATTGAAATCTTAGCTCATCAAGGTGAATTCCTGTGTAACAATCTATTACAACAATCCTTTTACTTGTCTTTTGCTGCTCTAAAACGGAAATAATATTATTCCATCCTTGTGCAATAAATCCATTTAATTCAATAGCGGGCTTCTTCTTGTACGTACTTAACATGCCTATAATTGTATAATTGTTTAGTCATATGTTTTATATGTATATACATATGATAAAACAAATATATAGTTTTATTTTAAAAAACAAGTAATTCATGTTATTTTTTTTATTTTTGTGGAAACGACATGAAATTAAAAATAGACCATAACAGCAACATACCCCTTCATAGACAGGCTGAAGAGCTTATTCGAAAGCTTATAGACAAACCTGAATATAGAGATGGACAATATCTTCCAAAGGAAGTTGATTTGTCTGAACAATTGAAAATATCGCGCAATACGTTACGACAGGCAATCAATACATTGGTAACAGAAGGATTATTGGTTAGAAAAAAAGGTGTAGGAACGCGTGTCGAAAAAAAGAAAATCTTTAGTGGTGTTGGCAATTGGCTTAGCTTCTCTGAGGAGATGAGAGTATTAGGCATAGAAATTCATAATTTTGAATTACAGATCTTCAGGCATGAGGTATCATCAGATGTTGCAGCCTTTTTTAATATAAAAACAGGTACAAAAGTCATGAGACTTGAACGTTTAAGGGGGAAAAAAGATTATCCTTTCGTATATTTTACTTCCGAATTTAATCCTCAGATACCTATTTCAGCTTCTGAAAACTTTAATCGTCCCCTTTACGAAATACTTGAGACGGACTATGGTATTGTAGCTCTTACCTCAAAGGAAGAAATAAGTGCCGCGGCTGCAGACTCGTTTATCGCCTCAAAATTAGAGATAAAACAAGGCGAACCTATACTCATACGAAAAAGATATGTATACGATATTAACAACAATCCTATCGAATATAATGTTGGGTGTTACCGTGCAGATTCATTTACGTATACTATAGAAAGTAAACGGAATATTTGATAATCCCCGAAGTACTTACAGACAAATGGATATACAAGCTATATTTTTCGATATAGATGGTACATTAGTTAGCTTTGAAACACATAAGATTCCTTCGTCTACACTTGAAGCAATTGAATGCCTGAGAAGGAAAAACATAAAACTAATAGTTGCGACAGGACGTTCTTTATTGGATATTAATCACCTCGGGAATCTCGTATTTGACGGTTATATAACTGCTAATGGAGCCTACTGTACTACAGACAAAAAGAAACTTTTGTATAGAAGATTGATTTCAGATGATGATTTACGAAAGCTGATAAGCTATCAAAGGCATAGTGAGTTTCCTTGTATATTCATGACAGAAAAAGGGAATTATGCAAATTATATAGATGATTCGGTAAAAGCAATCCATGATTTAGTGAACCTACCTCTACCTGCCGTTAAACCGATTGAGGAAATTGTCAAATACGGCGTTTTCCAAATAGATGCGTATATCACCGAAAAAAAAGAGAAAATAGTTATCCGAGATGTATTAAAAGGCTGTGAAGGCAACCGATGGCACCCCTCTTTTGTCGATATAAATGCTAAAGGTAACAACAAGGCAACCGGAGTAAAAGTATTTCTAGAATATTATAATATCCCCCGAAAAAATACAATGGCTTTTGGTGATGGAGGTAATGATATTTCCATGTTGGAATATGTCGCTTTCGGTGTCGCAATGGGCGATGCAACAGAAGACGTACTCAAAATCGCAGATTATGTCACTACTTCAGTTGATGACGATGGAATAATGACCGCATTGAAAAAAAATAAAATCCTCTAATATTCTTGTCTTATGACAAGTCATTTATACAGCCAAATTATTAAATTGGGTCTTTATTTCTTGAATAAACTACACGTCAAATGAAAATCGTAAAAACAATATTATTCGTGCTCTTCGGACTACTCCTCATGAATGGGGGTCTTAGTAAATTTCTACATTATATGCCGGTACCGGAAGGATTGCCAGAAGAACTGGTAAAAGACAATGCTGCATTTGTAGAAATTTCGTGGTTGATGCCTCTAGTTGGCTTTGCAGAGATACTGGGCGGTTTACTGATACTGTTTCCAAAGACAAGAGCGTTAGGTGTATTGGTTGTCTTC
This sequence comes from Sphingobacterium sp., assembly GCA_040392845.1. Classification (GTDB taxonomy): domain Bacteria; phylum Bacteroidota; class Bacteroidia; order Sphingobacteriales; family Sphingobacteriaceae; genus Sphingobacterium. Next base: position 32,692 of record JBEBVG010000009.1, read on the forward strand.
CCTGTGATGGTGGGTGTATTGCTGACACATCTCACGGTAGCACCAGAAGGATTGATAATAGCATTGGTCATCTGGGCATTTTTACTTTGGGCTATTTTTGATAATAGACACAAATATTTAGGGCTGCTGAAATAAAAAGCTGAAGATTTCCTCTTAAAACAAATAGGAGAAGCCGACTGCACCACCTGCATGAAAGGTACTTTGAAATCGGTCACTCCCCCACGCTTTCCAGTGTATTCCCTGTATGGTATTCGAAGCTGTTGGCTCAGAATAGACGAAAGAAGGTGCTGCATAGATATGCCAATGCTCCGTTAACCGCCAGCTTGGAATGACGTGTAATGAAAAACGTTGCGCATCTTGGATATGCATTTGATTATCGAAATTCATGCGTTGGACCAATTCAATAGCTAAACCAAATTTACGTTTGTCAGAAAGTTGAGCACCTAGTCCAAATTCCGTCGCATATTGCATATCAGATTGATTAACGTATGTCCCCATACCAATCAAACTATATAATACACGTCCACCCGACCGAAACTGAAGACTCAACAAGCGGCTGTCGTCTACTTGAAACGATAGCTGCTTGCGCCCTTTTTTGATCAGATTGAGAACGGCAATAGGGTAATCACTACTATCGGCAATATTCAAAAGTGCCGATAGCTGTATACCTCTTACCTTATCTGCAATATTTATACCTCCAGCTATCTGGTTATTAGTATATCCCCGAGAAATATTCATAGCACCTGCAACCTGTATACCTCTAGACTCCTTTGCTATATTAACAACACCAGCACCTTGAAAGCCTTTCTTCAGGCTATCGACTGTATTCCATATACCTGCCAGTTGCATTCCACTAAAATTATGCATTATGACATTTCCTGCACCAGACATTTGTAAACCGATGACATTGCCTCCTACGGCATTGAGTACCCCAGACAGCTGCACACCCCGCACATCATATTGGTTTACATTAAAGACACCTCCCAACTCGGTACCGTCAACACCTGCTGTAGAACCTCCAATAATATTCAAAGAAAAATTGTTGACCACTTGTGATTCAAAAGATCCGTGTGTACCTAATCCTGGGATCAGTGATAACTGAAAGGGGCTATAGGCAAAAAAACCGCCCAAATTCATACTCTGGACACGTTGGGACGAACTAGTAAAAAGTCTTCCAAAAAAGTTATTGAAAATATTTTTCTCACTGTCGTGCATACTGTAAAACCCCATCTTCCTTTTTTCGCCAAGCGTTAGAGCCTCAATAGGTAACAACAACATCAAAGAAGTGTCTCTATAGTTGGCTTTATTCAATGCAATGGCTACTGTATGACCAGGCTTTTTGATATCTAACAAAAAATATCCATTTTTATCGGATAAAGTGGACGCATTGAAGGTAAATTTATCGTATATGCTTGCGTTAGCTATCGCTTTTTCTGTACGCAGATCTCGCACATAACCGGAAATAATAGCTCTATTTGCTTCATGAGTATTCATATTCACTTCCACAGCCATTCGCTGTGGAGCATAAGTGATAATAATATGGGAGCTGGTCTCCTTAAACGCATAGTTTGAACCAAAAATTTCCTCCAGATAATCTATACAGAGTCCATTAAAGGATTTTGTTGAAACAAGACTATCAATCCTAAAAAGACGACTATTATACGAAAATTCAAATCCCCGGTCTTCTAAAATGCTAAAAATATGTCCAATGCTCACTTGTTCAAATGGAGCCATGTTAATGGGTTTGCCAAGCTGTCCCTGAGCAAACAATTGAGAATGCAAAGTAAACACGAAGATGAGAATAGCAAATAATTTTGCTTTTCGAACTATATACATAATTATTTTAAGATCCCTGATGATTCTATATTTGGACATGACAACTATTTGATATGGTATTTATTTCCTTTTTTCTCGATTTTTAGGTTGAATGTCTGAACAATAACATTCAATATTTCAGTAAGTGTCTGTTGTTCAAACGTCGCCGAAAGCAGAAGCTCGCCCGTCTCCGGAGTATCAATAACAAATTGAATATCATATGCCTTCTTTAACGTATCGAATACACGGGTAAGTGGTGTGTTTTCAAAAACAAACTCTTGATGTATGTAATAGCGATATAAATGATCCGGTACAGTATCAACTTTCAACTGGAGTTTACTTGTATCAGGGATTACTATCATTTGTTCTGGTTTCAGGAGAACTTCCTGATCCGCATAATTGACTTTAACCGAACCACTTGCAACGATGACTTCTGTTTCTTGAGCACCCCGGCGCACATGAAAACTCGTTCCTAATACGGTAATACGTGTTTTACCACTTTCAATCACAAAGGGATGAGCCTCATCTCTATTCACATCGAAGAATGCCTCGCCTTGTCGTAGATAGACTTCTCGCTCTTTACCGAACCAGGTTTTACGATAATGTAATGTTGTATGCTTATTTAAGTTGACGATACTGCCGTCCGGTAAGGAACTTTTTAGAGTATGCAGTACGGTTTTCAAATGGACCTCTTCCGATAAAGAATTGTTTATCCACCACACGGAGAGTGTACCCAATATCCCAATAGCGATAGCTGCGCTCCATCTCATTATTCTTCTTTTAACCAATGTCCGAAGAACCTTCTCCCTATCCTCTACATGTGCATCACGTTTCCGAATAAAGTTGGCCCACGCGATATCTATATCTACCTTCGGCGTATATTTTCCCTGCCCGCTCATATCCCATATCTTCTTTGTATCCAGGTATTCTTTTTCATGCAGGACATCCTCTTTGATCCATTGTTCGACACGAGCACACTCTTCTGCTGTAGTTTGCCCACTTATATATTTAGCGATCCACTCTTTTTTCATGACCTGTCTGTGAATAATAAAACCAAAATTGTTAGATAATCAACCAAATGTATCCGTAAGTGCTTTAGTGCCTTTGTCATATGGCCTTCCACTGTTTTTAATGATACATTTAGGCTATCAGCGATCTCCTGATAACGCAATTCCTGAAATCGACTCATTTCAAAAACAGTTCTACTTCTCTCAGGTAGCTGTGCCAGTGCCAACTGTAATTGTCTCTTCAGCTCCGTATCACTATTATGCATATCCTGTCGAGTGTTTCCATATACCGTCTGATACGCTTCAAAACGTTGCTGCAACTTATTCCGTTTCAAGAAGTTCAAACTCTGATTATAGACCGAACGGTATAAATAGGCTTTTAACGAAATTTGAACCTCTCGTTCCCAATCTCTTTCCCACAACTTTAAAAAAACCTGCTGCACTACTTCTTCAGCCACATCCGTACTGCCCAACATGCGGTAGGCATAGCCATGCAACTCCTCAAAATACTTCCGGAAGACTGCTTCAAACTTTTTCTCTTTGCTTTCTAACATATCACAATTACGAGTAGCAATATTTTCTTTAAACCTGCTTCATTAAGAAGACAATCAAAATCTAATCTACCCTTAGACTTTTTTTATTTTTTTCGAAAGATAAGGTAATGGATATCCAAACAATATCCTATCTTTAATAGAATAATTGCTGTATGGCGTATGGAAGAAATAAATTCAACAGAAAAGAAGCGCTCTAAAGTGAAATCATTTTTTAGTTGGTTACTTCTGATACTCGCATTGGGACTTGCGGGCGTGATCTATTTCAAGTATTATTTTGTGTTCGGCGAAGGTGTTAAATCAGGATACCTCAACTATGCTGTTAAAAAAGGTAATCTTTTTAAGACCTACGAAGGAAAATTGATTCAGGAAGGGTTTGGAAGTGGACGTACGGGTTCGATAGCTAGCAACGAATTTGTCTTTTCAGTAGAAAATGATTCCATCTTCCGACTATTAGAAACGAACAGTGGAAAATTCTTTGATCTGCATTATAAAGAATACCACGGTGTTCTGCCTTGGCGTGGCCACACAAAGTACATCGTCGATGAAATAATCCAAATGAAATAGAAAATGACTTTTTCACTTGTCCTCAGGTACCTGTGTATATCTTCTCTGCTATTTCTCTTTATGGGTAGTGTACATGCCCAAAAGAAAAAAAAGGCAAGACAATATATTGAGCAATCGCCAGAGCAAACTCTTGTTTACGACAACAAGGACTATCTGCCGCAAATACGTAGCGTAACGTTCTATCCAACGGAAAAAGAAAGTCAACTCCCCATTTATACCTTGGGAACTCCTGAACAGCTTTTGCTTTCTTTCGATGATCTACGTGCAGACGTACGCACCTATTTTTTCAGTATCGAACATTGTGATGCCGATTGGACCCCAAGTCGACTGCATGCCTTGGATTATGCGATTGGTTATAATGAAGATAGAATAGACAACTATCGGGTATCGCAGGGGACCCTACAACCGTATACGCATTATACCTGTAGTTTCCCGAATGAATACATAGCACCAAAAGTTGCCGGCAACTACTTACTTAAGGTATATGAAGATGCCGACAAAAAGAGATTGATTATCACGAGAAAATTTTATGTGGTACGTCCCTTGTTCCAGGTCGAGAGTACGATATCACCTTCACTACAAGCTCGTAATCGTCTCACCAACCAAAAGTTGAATATCAATATCCGGACATCGGCATTAACCATCAATAACCCTTATCGGGATGTTCAGCTACACGTTTTTCAAAATCAACGCAGCGATAATAGAATGATCCTGACGCAGCCTATGTTTATTGGAAACGGCGAGATAAAATATAATAGTAGTGAAACGTTGGATTTTCTGGGAAATAATGAATTCCGATACGTTGATTTACGGAGTACAAAATCTGCTTCGGGACAGGTAAAAGAGTTAACACTAGATACCGCAGTCCACACTATCTTATTCACTGATGAAGATCATAGTTCCTCAAGTTATGCAGACACGTATGACGAAAATGGGAAATTTTTCATTAGAAACCTCGATTACAGTGATGCCGAGATCCAGAGTGACTACGCCCATGTCCGTTTTTCGCTCCAGACCAATCAACAGATACAGGGGAAAATTTTTGTTGTCGGTGGCTTTAATCACTTCGAACGGACACCTGAAAACCAACTTGCCTATCGGAAAGATTCCGGTTTATGGGAAGCGGATCTGCTATTGAAACAGGGGCTATACGACTATGAGTACGTTTTGGAAACTCCCGATGGACAGGTTATAACGGATGCCTTTTCCAATTCTTTTTATACTACCGGAAATGACTACCTCGTTTTTGTATATCATCGACGAACAGGCACGTACTGGGATGAAATATTAGGCATTGGACACATTTCTATTCACAACAAGACTAACAAAAATCTATAATATCTTGCGTAAACCTACAGATGACAAACAGCTAAAACGTGGTTTAAGTAACCGACATATTCAATTAATCGCTTTAGGAGGCGCTATTGGCACAGGCCTGTTTTTGGGCGTAGGCAAAGCCGCTATATTGGCCGGTCCGTCTGTTATTCTTGGTTATGCTATAGCCGGAATTATTGCTTTTTTCATCATGCGTCAATTAGGTGAGATGGTTGTGGAAGAACCGGTATCGGGAAGTTTTAGCTTTTTTGCAAATAAGTATTGGGGTTCTTTTGCAGGTTTCGCTTCAGGATGGAATTACTGGATACTGTATATTCTAGTCAGTATGGCGGAGTTGACAGCCATCGGTGTATACGTACAGTTTTGGTGGCCGGAGATTCCACTTTGGGTATCGAGCCTCTTTTTCTTTATCTTGATCAATGTCGTTAACTTGGCATCCGTAAAAATCTATGGTGAGACCGAATTTTGGTTTTCCATCATCAAAGTCATCGCCATCATTGCAATGATTATATTTGGCTCCTATTTATTAATAAGCGGTACGGGGGGAGAACGTGCAAGCATTAAAAATCTTTATAATGATGGCGGTTTTTTCCCAAAAGAATGGTTGTCGGTAAGCGAAGATGGAGGGTACCAGGGGCTGCTGGCAGCTTTGGTGATGATTATGTTTTCCTTTGGGGGATTAGAACTAGTTGGTATTACTGCTGCGGAGGCTGAAAATCCACAAAAAAATATTCCAAGAGCTACCAACCAGGTATTGGTACGTATATTGATTTTTTACGTGGGCGCGTTGATTATCTTATTTTCGCTTATGCCCTGGCGATCTATTACAGCCGACACCAGTCCTTTTGTCGAAGTTTTTAATACCTTGAATAGTTATCAGTTCACCCTGTTTGGCAAAACATTTTACTTCACAACACTTATCGCAAACGCATTGAATATTATTGTCCTCACAGCTGCATTATCGGTATACAACAGTTGTGTTTACAGCAATTCAAGGATGTTGTACGGATTGGCGGAGCAGGGCAATGCTCCTCAATTTCTAAAGCGATTAAACAAGAATTATTCTCCCGTCAACGCTATTCTGGTATCTGCAGCTCTCGTTGGTATCTGTATTATCATCAATCGGATAATACCCGAGAAAGCTTTGGAAATACTTATGTCCCTTGTTGTATCCTCTTTAATTATCAACTGGATCATGATCAGCTGGACTCATCTTTATTTTAAGAATAATAAAAGAATCCGACAGCAAAAAACGCTATTTCCCAGCTTCCTGTATCCATGGAGTAATTATATCTGCTTAGCATTTCTACTAGGCGTTTTGGTCATGATGTGGTATACAGGATTAAAAGTCTCTGTCGAACTAATCCCTATCTGGCTTGCTGTACTGTGGGTGAGTTATAAACTTAGTTCAAAATAATAATCTCGACTCTTCTGTTTTTTTCACGTCCCTCAGGTGTTTTATTATCTGCAACAGGCTTGGTTTGTCCAAGACCTTTGGTAGATATACGACCGGTAGAAACGCCAGCTTCTTCAAGATAAGTTTTAACAGAAGCCGCTCGTTTGTCAGATAGCCATTGATTATATTGCTCCGTACCCGTTGCATCTGTATGCCCCTCAACCCTTATTTTCTTATTGGTATCCTCTTTCAGTATTTTCGCAAGTTTACTCAACTGTGCTTTTGCTCCTTCTGTCAAATAGGAAGAATTCGTCGGAAATAATAGATCAGACGAGAGTGTAAATTTAATACCTTCATCGGTTCTGGAAGCATCTTCAAACTCGCTTTTAACATTTTTTAGTCCATCATCGGTACCATCCTTTGATACCACTGCCCCGGGGTTAACCGTTAACAGTGGCTGTTTACAAGCAACGATATTTAAACTCAACACAATAGCACCTAATAGTATATTCTTGTTCATATTTTATGATAATGGAATAAGGTTTAAAGATATAAATATTATTCTTTATTTGGTATTTCCTGTCCAAACAATTTGCTTCTTACCAATTGCAATTCGGGTATTTGTGCATAAAGATCCCAGATAAAGCCATTCCTTGCATTTTCCATCATCACAGCAAGTGTAGCCTGGTTAACAGCCAGATATTCGTCCGACACGTCATCATTTCTTAAGTCAAGCCATGACCGAAATCCATACTCCGTAAAGAGGTTAGATCCAAATTTATCATAAAGTGCCAGTAATGATCTCTCTGCAGCTTGCCGATCGACGATAATTGTGCTCGGACCAATGACCGGATTAATCCGATATCCTCCACCATATCGGCTATACTGGTAAAATCCCCATATATCACTGTGATTTACACCAACACCCAATTCATTGTCACGTCGCTTCACAAATTGAGCATATGAGGTAAGGATATCTTTCCACTGAAACATCGAATCTGATACGATGTCCGGCTTTAATGTCAAGAAAGGTTTATAGAGTTCCAATAGACTTCCTCTAATATCTCCTAACAAAAGATCTTCTCCATATGCAGATAAGCTATCTACAATAGACACCTGTACCAAAGTATCGATCTGCCGAAGCACCTGTATTCTACTTTGGACAATTGAATCTGCGGAAAGACTATCAGCAAATACATCAATGTCAATATCTTCAATCTTCGAAAACCGAACAGAATCATAGGAATGATAGACGGAATGCGTATAGGCAGAGATAGGTAAAGCATGTGTTGAAGAACCTAATGCTAACATATAGGTATTCATAGCATAATTTGGGCCGGCTATAGGCTCATCCCGACCTTCGAAAGCTGCCTTGTCCAAAGCTATGTATTTGCTTAATATATCGGACGAATCCTTCATTGTCAGCATCTGCCAGTTGATTCGATCGTATAAGCTGGATATTTTATTCCGTAAATTGTATTCTTCATCGTTATCTTTAGAAAAATATTGTCGCGCTACAAGCAAAGCTTCAATGATAGATGAGGTGGCCATGACATCATATTCGGCCTGGCCAGGGACATACTCCGGAATACCTTTTCTTCCATCAAAATAGGCTGGGAAGACACCATGATAATTTTGGGCTTTCGATAGAAAATTGACTATACGGGAAATCCGGCCAAATACAGCCTGCCTGGAAAGTTGTTCACGTTCTGCCGCAACAAGAAGAGATAAGATCGCCCCTCCGGTTTCTTTGGTCGATACTACCGCCTTCTCCTTCAACCTATAGGGCATATACATACCGCTGTTGATATCATAATTTTCAACGAAATAGTTGATATGTGCAAGCTGGATAAAATCAAACAGTTTTGTATTTTCCATGGGTATAGTTTGCACTTCCCTGGCAGCCGAGAAAGGGGATTCATTATAGTTATAGTCCAACCAGGCGATCTTGTAAAAATATTTTTGACCAATCGTAGGTGCATCATCCAGGCACGACTGCATATAAATAGGCTTTATCGCTACCGGAGCGTAGTTTTTCCCATCAAGAGACCTATATATTTTAATGTATCGAATGCTGGGTGTAAGAGGTAATTGCCATTTCAGATGGACCATCTTATCATAAGCGTCCGCCGCTGTCAACACCGCAGGTGATGAAAGTTTAACTTCGGAATATGTTTTAGGTAGAAATTCCACCTGGTCTAAAAAAAGATGGTGAGTACCTGAAGTGTTGCCATGTTGAATAAGCGCTATGCCATTGATTGGCTTATCGTTGTCCAGTCCCTTAAAATCCTTACAGGGAATCCTAACTTTCAACCACGTATCATGTTTAAAATCAGTAATATATTTAGCAATATCTAACGTATCCGTTTTAATAGACCGTTGTGTGATATAGATTTGAGGTAAATCTTGTTGAGTAGTTCCTCCAGATTTAATCAGCAGTCGAAAGGTTAAGAAGTCCGAATCAAGAACACGATAAAGGAGCTTCTGTCTGCTGTAGTGGATATCTGCGGTCCAGCTTCCGCCTCGAGCAGAAATATATTTTAACGATAAGGCATTACCTGGCGTAAAAAAGAGCGTATCAGAAACGAGCAGATGCTTATTTACATTTTCGACCCAGCTATTTCCTGTATAATGCACACGGCTTCTGGCGTAACTTCCGGAAACCAGACTGTTATCAAAGACCACCTCAGGATAAGTATCCCCCACCACACAAAGTGGTAAGAGCAAGAATGCTATAAGAAGTTGCTTCATAAATTTCATAATCCTAATCAAAATACAAAAATAGACAAAATCGGTGCCATAGCCATCATATTAAGCAAATAACTACCCTAAGTAAAAATTAATTTACACAAATTGAGCTTCTTACAAAGAATAGAAATATAAACAAGGTCAAAAATTTCATTTTTTATTTTTTCTACATATATTTGCAACACTTCAAGCGAAAGTAGCTCAGTTGGTAGAGCAC
>JBEBVG010000010.1:0-41174 GCA_040392845.1 Sphingobacterium sp.
GATACACATCATCGGGCGGACAACAATGAGGCTAAACAGAAACGTTTTGACAGTATTCAAGCTATACTTGAACATGGAAAAAGACCTTTTGCAATTGGATTTGCCAGTAATCTATTTTCGAAAAGAACTATTGAAGATTTACCCGAAACTGTTGAATTGATAAAAAGCAGCATTCGGAGAAACAATATAAGAAGTATTTGTGCCACCTTGCTGGCTTTAGCTTCACGTACCGATACAAGTGCCGTGCTCTCCAAAATAAATGTACCATCTTTAACTATTCGTGGCAGCGAAGACAAAATTACACCTCGACCATTTATGGAAGAACTCCATCAGTCTATTACTACATCAGAGTATGTAGAAATTGAAGGTTGTGGACACCTTCCTAATTTGGAAAATGAGATAGCCTTTAATAGATTAATGAATGACTTTCTGACAAAAATGTCAGGGGCTTAAAAAATAATACGGTCCCCGACAAGTAAACCTTTACTTTTAGCAAATACGCCACATAAGTGAAATAATAGTCTTGCGCCTACATTTCCGTCCCATTCGTCTTCACCAGGAGCCACTTCTACTAAATCAATACCAATAATTTTTTTAGTCGATCCGGCGAGTTGGTTTAGCATATAAATAGCCTGTTCGTAAGATAATCCTCCGGGAACAGGTGTTCCGGTGTTAGGACAATACCATTGGTATAAAGCATCTATATCAAAACTAATGGTTATATGCTCCGGCAACAATTGGATAATCTCGTCTACTTGCTGTTGCCATGTTTTACCTTCAAACTGTGCTTTTTTCAAATCAGCATCGGTAAATACAGTTACTTTATCCGACGACCGTGCAACATTTACTTCTTCTTCACAAAAATCCCGAATACCGACCTGCACAAGTTTACTTATCTGCGGAAGCTGAAGCGCATTATACATGATAGATGCATGAGAATGCGTAAATCCTTCATAGGCCTTCCGAAGGTCCATGTGTGCATCAAAATGCAAGATACCAAAATTTGTGTATTTGGTTCCTAATGCTTCGTAGTAACCTAGTGGTGTGGAGTGATCTCCTCCCAATAGCATGACAAGTTTGTCTTTTGCCTGCCAGGATAGTACGCGTTCTTTAAGTTCAGCATTGAGTTGTGCTGAAGCAGCATTGATGCTATCTAAATGTTCCTTTAATCCAGACTCCTGATTAATAAGCTCTCCTCGTTCTAAAGCTTCAATAATAGGTTTGGCTTTCGCTTTATAGAAATCACTTGTTGTTTTCCAATGTGCAGGTCCCTCATCGAGATAAATTCCGGCTTTCCACAACTCCGGAAAATCCTGATGCGATAAATCAACTTGATAGGAAGCATTGAGAATAGAATCCGGACCATCGGAAGCACCTGCACCATAACTTACCGTAACCTCCCAAGGCACCGCGATGATGACAATCTCACTTTCTTCTGCTGTGAAAGGTAATCCATAAATGCTTGCATCAGCCAGCCCGGGCTGGGATGGATCAAAGTTTTTTATTTTTTCCGCTTTTGTCGACATATTATTTCGAATACACGTACCGGATTTCTTCCCGCAGGTTATATCGGGAAGCCATGACCTCTCCATACGCACCAGCGGTACGGATGGCAATCATGTCACCTCTTTTACTGACAGGTAGTTCCACTTCCTTACCAAAACAGTCCGAGCTCTCGCAAATTGGTCCGACGACATCGTAATTTAAAATTTCGTCATTTGTTTGCTCTCCTATTCGTTCAATCTTATGATACGCTTGATATAACGCCGGTCGCATCAATTCGGTCATCCCCGCATCCAGTATCAAAAAATGTTTTTTTACTCCACTTTTTGTATAAAGCACTTTACTAACGAGACTACCACATTGAGCAACCAAAGCTCTTCCTAATTCAAAATGGACTTCCTGTTTTGAGTTTCTTTCCAAAAATTTATCAAAGATCTCGAAATAAGCCTCAAAATCCGGAATAGGATTTTCATCAGGTGCTTTATAATCTACTCCTAATCCCCCTCCCACATTTATCACCTGGATATATGTCCCACGTTCTTCAAACCAAGTTTTCCATTCATTTACTTTAACACATAAACTCTTGAAAACGTTCAGGTCCAAAATCTGAGATCCTACATGAAAATGTAGACCTACTAAATTAAGGTTAGCACAACCACGTAATACAGATGCAGCTTTCTCTAATTCAGAGTTAGGAACACCAAACTTATTCTCATCTAGTCCAGTGGTAATATAATGATGCGTATGAGCATCAATATTAGGATTAATCCGCAAAGAGACGCGGGCTGTTACACCAGCCTCCCCAGCGAGGGTATTAATGACTTCCAGTTCCTGAATAGATTCGACATTGAATGCGAAAATTCCATGATGTAAAGCTGTATTAATTTCCTTGTCCGACTTACCCACACCTGCAAACGTAATCTTATCGGCATCAAACCTCCTATCAATAGCTTTCTGCACTTCATTCCCACTTACACAGTCAGCTCCAAATCCTTTAGATTGAATAGTTTCCAGGATACGTTCATTAAAATTAGCTTTCAGCGCATAATGGATATGAAAATTTCGCTTATCAGCAGCTTTCTTGGCAGCATCTAATGTTCGTCCAAGTAAGTCTAAATCGTAATAATAAAAAGGTGTTTCTAATGCTGAAAACTGTTCGAGTATAGTCTTATTATTGAACATTATTCCTTAAAATAATCTATTATGTAATGATCGTAAAGCCTCAGTTTTATGTTTAGCGTCCAATAAGATAGACACATTATAATCCGATCCCCCGTAAGAGATCATACGGACAGGTAGATGCTTTACGGCATCCAGCACACGTGCGGCATACCCGTGTGTATTGGCACCGAAATCGCCTACTATACATATAATCGTCTGCCCTTCGTCCACACCGACCTTGCCGAACAACTCTACTTCTTTTATAATTTCGAGTAGATTATTCGTATCGTCAATAGTCAATGAGACAGCAACCTCAGAAGTTGTAATCATATCAATTGGCGTTTTATAACGCTCGAATATTTCGAATACCTTCCGTAAGAAGCCGTAAGCCAGCAACATTCGTGTAGAATGGATATGGATCGCCGTGATACCATCTTTAGCCGCGATAGCCCGTATAGTTCCTTTCTCTCCGCCGTTCTTCGATATCAACGTCCCATGCGCTGCAGGATCCATCGTATTCAATAGACGTACAGGAACGTTATATTTTTGAGCTGGAAACACACTTTGCGGGTGCAATATCTTTGCACCAAAATAAGCTAGCTCAGCAGCTTCGTCAAAACTCAGATTAGCGATAGGTTTTGTCCCTTTTACTATCCGGGGATCATTATTATGCATACCATCGATATCTGTCCATATCTGCACTTCTTCTGCTCCTAAAGCCGCGCCGATCAACGATGCTGTATAATCGGAGCCTCCTCTTCTCAGATTGTCAATCTCTCCAAAAGAATTGCGGCAAATATAGCCCTGTGTAATGAACAGCATATTATCCGGATGTTCTGAAATCAGCGGAGTGAGTTTTTCAGTGATATAGCTAACAATAGGCTCATTATCTTCATCTATCTTCATGAAATCCAAAGCCGGCAATAATACCGAAGGAACACCGATTTCCTCCATATGAAAATGCCACAACGTCGTAGATAGAAGTTCACCTTGAGCGAGTATAATTTTTTCTTCTGTTGGTGTAAAAAGATCATTACCCAACGACTCGATAAGATTAAAGTGATAATCTATAAGTTCTTTACCTTTCTTAAGTCCTTCTTCGGTGGCAAAAAGGTCTTTAATCAGTTCTTCATATTTATCTTTGTGGCTTTTTATCAATTTCTTCGCCTCGTCACGCTTACTGTCTAAAAACGCCTGTCCGATTTCGACCAAAGCATTCGTTGTGCCCGATACCGCGGACAGCACCACAATTTGACGTTCGGAGGGATCTACAATTTGCAATAACCCTTTGATACGCTCCGCACTTCCTACAGAAGTTCCACCGAATTTTAGAATTTTCATATGATATCTAAACTTAATTATTTTTTTAGCTGTCGAATATAGCTAATGCTGAGTAAAAAGTAAAGTAAAAAGGAGTAAACGATAAAAAAAAGCGGCACAAATGCATTTATAAGCCTGTGCCGCAAACTATTCTCGCGGAAGAATTACTTCTTCAAATTTTCAATCAATAAAGAAGCAAGCTCTTCTCCAATACGTTCTTGTGCTTCATTTGTCGCCGCTCCAATATGAGGAGTAAGAGATATCTTCGCATGAGACAATAACGCTTTTCTAGGCGTAGGCTCATTTTCAAAAACATCGATACCTGCAAAGGATACTTTGCCCGAATCCAACGCTTTTATCAATCCTTCCTCATCAATTACGCCACCGCGGGAAGCATTGACAAGGGCTACACCATCTTTCAGCAGAGCAAACTCTTCCTCTCCGATGAAGGGCTTATCCAAAAACGGTACATGTAAGGAAATAAAGTCTGACGTACGTAACAACTCTTCTTTTTCTACCTGCCTTACCGGAATATCAACAACTATACCTCCTGACAAATCCAGTGACAATGATTTTGGTCCCTCAAATAGATCATAATAGATGACATCCATGCCCAATCCTAAGGCGATCTTTGCTGTTTCACGTCCTATACGACCAAAGCCTACTATACCGATTATCTTTCCTTTCAATTCCACTCCGGCACCATAAGCCTTTTTCAATCCTCCAAAGTTAGTATCCCCTTCTACAGGCATTTTACGATTTGAATCGTATAGAAAGCGTACCCCATTCAACAAGTGTGCAAATACCAGCTCACCTACGGAATGAGATGATGCTGCAGGTGTATTTACGACCGCTATTCCTTTAGATCTTGCATAATCTACATCAATGTTATCCATACCTACGCCGCCACGTCCTATTACCTTTATATTTGGGCATGCATCAATCAATGCTTGTCTTATCTTAGTTGCACTTCTTACCGTAACTGCATCATATGAATTCAACTTGCTTATCAATTCCTCTTGCGGAATATGATTGGTATCTACTTCAAAACCAGCCTCTTCTAATATTCTTTTTCCAACGGGATCAATTCCGTCATTTGCTAATATTTTCATTTTATAAATTAAAATCTCAAAATTAAAAATCGTTACACTTATTACGTATCGTAATACGCAATATTACTTATGCTTTTCCTCAAATTCTCTCATGGCGTCGACCAACGCATTGATCGATGTCAGTGTCAGCGCATTATAGATAGATGCTCTAAAACCTCCTACAGAACGATGTCCTTTGATACCGATTAGATTTCTTTCTGCCGCTAATGCAGAAAATTCAGCTTCAAGCTCCGGATTTTCCATTACAAAAGTTACATTCATTCTAGACCGGTCTTCTACTGCTGCAGTACCTTTGAAAAACGGATTGCGATCGATCTCATCATATAATGTCCGGGCTTTGATAATATTTTCCTGTTCGATGACAGATATTCCACCCTTCGCCTTTAACCATCTCAAATTCAACATCGATACATATATCGAAAATACGGGCGGAGTATTGTACATCGATTCAGCTTTGATATGCGGCTCGTAATCCAACATCGTCGGAAGTACACGTCCTGATTTTCCTAAAATCTCATCTTTTACAATGACCAACGTGACGCCCGCAGGTCCCATATTTTTCTGTGCACCTGCGTATATCAAATCAAATTCACTTACATCGATCACACGACTAAATATATCAGATGACATATCCACAACTGTAGGAACATTTGTTGCAGGTTTTTCAAAAACTTCTGTTCCATAGATCGTATTATTAGACGTATAGTGGAAATAAGAAGCATCTGTAGGAACGGAAACATTTTTGGGAACATAGCTGTAGTTTTTGTCCGACGAAGAAGCTACAATTTCGACCTGCCCAAGTTTCTTCGCTTCTTTAGCCGCTTTGGTAGCCCATACTCCTGTATCAAGATAGGCAGCCTTTCCTCCTTCAGGCAGCAAGTTCAAAGGAGCCATAGCAAATTGTAGACTTGCTCCACCCTGTAAAAACAATATGGAGTAGTTCTGTGGCACATTCAGCAGTTCTCTAACCAATCTCTCTGTTTCAACAGCTACTGCTGCAAACTCTTTCGATCGGTGCGAAACCTCTAATATTGACAGTCCTGTATTATTGAAATCTAACACAGCCTGAGATGCTTCCTGAAATACTTCTTGTGGTAAAATACATGGTCCTGCACCAAAATTGTGTTTCATAATATATTTGTGTTTATTAAGTGAAATTATTTTATGGAAGCAAAGGTAGGAATATTTCTTATCTATTTATCAATCAATAGTTCCTTAAATTTAAAAATAATGTAATATTTACAGCACTAACCTAGCAAAATGATTACACAGAGCTTCAAATATTAAAAATCCCTAAATGATTTACGAAATGCACAAGATTATTTTTCTCCCCATTAAAACAGTTCCAAAAGAGCAGTGTTTGAGCTATAAAAAACACACGAATTTGTGCATATCTTTATACACAAAAAGAAAGATAAAAATCGTATCTTCGCATCCAAAGTGTCATTCCACAGCACTTTATTAGTTTTACAGAAACCAGATAAATAATGGCTGAAGAAACAGAAAACGAAAACAGTTTATTACCTGCTAACGACAGGATCGTAAAAATCAACATTGAAGACCAGATGAAATCTGCCTACATCGATTATTCGATGTCGGTTATTGTCTCCAGAGCCTTACCTGATGCCCGTGATGGCTTAAAACCTGTACACAGAAGAGTACTATTTGGTATGGAAGAACTCGGAGTAAACTCTGGCAAACCTTACAAAAAATCTGCTCGTATCGTCGGGGATGTATTGGGTAAATATCACCCTCACGGCGATTCATCTGTATATGACACCATGGTACGGATGGCCCAGGATTGGTCCATGCGCTATCCTTTGGTAGATGGCCAGGGTAACTATGGTTCATTAGATGGTGACCCTCCTGCGGCAATGCGTTATACCGAAGCCCGGTTACGGAAGATTGCCGAGGAAATGTTATCGGACATTAAAAAAGACACCGTTGATTTCCAGCTTAACTTCGATGATTCACTTGAAGAACCGACGGTTCTTCCTACACGTATACCCAACTTATTGGTTAATGGTGCCTCAGGTATCGCGGTGGGTATGGCGACAAATATGGCGCCACACAACCTTACAGAAGTAGTAGAAGGAACTATCGCCTACATCGAAAACCGTGATATTGAGATCGCTGAATTAATGCAATTCATAAAAGGTCCCGATTTTCCTACAGGTGGTATCATCTATGGTCACAACGGGGTCCGGGAAGCTTTTGAGACGGGTCGTGGAAGAGTTGTCATGCGTGCGAAGGCAGAGATAGAAACAACGAAATCTGGACGTGAGGTCATCATTGTCACAGAAATACCTTTTCTTGTTAACAAGGCCGATATGATTAAACGTACCGTGGATCTGGTCAATGAAAAGAAAATAGAAGGGATTTCGGAGATACGAGATGAGTCGGCAAGAGATATACGCATCGTCTATGAGGTAAAAAGAGATGCTAATGCTAATGTAGTCTTGAACAATCTTTATAAGTATACTGCTCTACAATCTTCTTTTTCAGTCAATAACATCGCTTTGGTTAAGGGAAGGCCTATGCTTATGAATCTAAAAGATATGATTCATGAATTCGTTGAGCATAGACATGAAGTTATTGTACGTCGAACCAAGTTTGAATTAGCAGAGGCGGAAAAAAGAGCACATATTTTAGAGGGTTATCTCATTGCATTAGATCACCTGGATGAAGTAATTAAATTAATCCGCAGCTCAGACACACCTGAAGAGGCTCGTGTCGGATTGATGGAGCGTTTCGGGCTCTCTGATCTTCAAGCTCGTGCTATCCTGGATATGACTTTGCGGAGATTGACAGGACTAGAGCGCGATAAGATTAAAGACGAATATGCCGAATTGATGAAAACCATCGAATACTTGAAACTGGTTCTTTCTGATGAAGATTTACGGATGCAGATTATCAAGGAGGAGCTGGCTGAAGTTAAAGAAAAATATGGTGATGAGCGGCGCTCTGTCATCGTGCATTCGGCCGAAGACATGACGATGGAAGACTTTATTGATGATGAGGAAGTCGTCATTACAATTTCGCATAACAGCTATGTCAAACGTACTCCCCTATCCGAATATCGTCGTCAGGGGCGTGGCGGAAAAGGAGCTATTGGAACCAACACCCGTGATGAAGACTTTACTGAACATATCATCACAGCAACAGCCCACAATTACATGTTATTGTTCACAGAGGCTGGCCGTTGTTTCTGGCTGAGAGCTTTTGAAATTCCTGAAGGCAGTCGTACTTCACGCGGCCGGGCACTACAGAATATTATAAATATACCGAAAGACGATAAGATCAAAGCTTATATCCTGGTGAAAAACCTAAAAGATCAGGATTATTTAGAAAACAATTTTATCATCATGTGTACTAAGCAAGGTACGATAAAGAAGACTTCTCTGGAAGCCTATTCACGACCACGTGCTAACGGTATCAACGCAATTAACATCAATGAAGGCGATCAATTGCTCGAAGCCTGCTTAACTAGTGGCAGCAGTGAAATTGTGATGGCATTGCGCTCCGGTAGAGCTATCCGTTTCAACGAATCTACTGTTCGTCCTATGGGCCGGACAGCTACGGGAGTAAGAGGTGTGACATTAGCTGGGCCTCAAGATGAAGTTGTTGGCATGATTAGTGTAGATAACTCTGAGGTTTCTGTTCTTGTAGTTTCCGAAAAAGGATACGGTAAACGTACTGACATTGACGATTATCGTATCACAAACCGAGGTGGAAAAGGAGTAAAAACAATCAATATAACGGAAAAAACAGGAAGCTTAGTTGCTATTAAAGGTGTAACTGATCAGGATGACCTGATGATTATCAATAAATCCGGTATTGTGATTCGTATTGGAGTAGACGCACTAAGGGTAATGGGAAGAGCGACACAAGGCGTACGGTTGATCACGTTGAATGAACACGATGAAATTGCATCGATTACCAAAGTAGCCCGCGAAGAGGAAGAAGATGAAAATCATGACGACATAGCTACTGAAGAGCAGGATACAGACAATACGGGTTCGACAGAGAATGTAAATAATGAAGAACAATAAATAATGAAGAACATCTTATTCTCTTTATTGTTATTAGGTGCGGGAACTACTGTTGTGGGGCAATCAAATTATAAAGAGGCCTCCAACAGCCTGGCACGCTATATGCAATCCAGCGATGTGAAACAGCTAGAGAATGCAAAGAAGTTTACGGATGCGGGATATAAAACAAAACGTGATTCGTCCAATTCGCGCAATAATGTTCTCCGTGCTATGATTTACAGTTCGCTGGCCTACGCTGATTCAACACGTAAAATAAAGTCAGACAAAGATCCTATTATCATTGCGAAGGAAGCCGAAGCTCGTATTCGTTCGCGGGATAAAGAAAAGTATAGCAACGAGATAAATTATGTTCACCAGAATTTAATCGCCGCCTATATTTATAAAGCTAACAAAGAAATATTAGCAAAGAAATATGCGGATGCTTACCAAAGTTATTTGGAGGTGGAGAAACTTGGTAATAATACAGAGGACGTAATTTATAACTTAGCTTTGTTGGCTAGTCAAGCAGGTAAAACGGACGAAGCTATCGCCTATTATACCACATTGATTAAAAATACGGGTATCGACGCGACAAAATATCTTGAGCTGGCAGGATTATACAAGGATAAAAAGGATATGCAACAGTATCTATCTACTTTAGAAAATGCAAGAGCGAAATTTCCTGATAACAAACAGATTCTCTTTCAGCTCGTGGAGATATATAATATCAATAAATCCTATGCCGCAATCACGCCTATTATAGATGAGGCTATCGCATATGAGCCCACGAATATAGATCTTATCTATTTGGCTGGTTTTGCAAATGAAAATCAAGGTAATATTGATCGTGCTAAAACCTATTATCAGAAAATTATCGCATTAGACAGCAACAATTATAGTGCAAATCTGGCCCTTGGATTAATATTTTTAAACGATTTTCTAAAAAACAGTAATGACTTAGAAAATCAATACAATGCACAAAACTATTTGCTTAAGGCGAACGAGATTAAACCTTATGACATTAGTGCACTCAAAGGACTAGCTATGTATTATAAGACATCTGGTGATGAAAGCCAGTTGGATCGTGTTAATTTATTATTGAATCAACTATCAAATAATTAAAGTATGAATATCAAAAATATTGCAATCTTTTCTG
Source organism: Sphingobacterium sp. (assembly GCA_040392845.1). Classification (GTDB taxonomy): domain Bacteria; phylum Bacteroidota; class Bacteroidia; order Sphingobacteriales; family Sphingobacteriaceae; genus Sphingobacterium. Next base: position 10,284 of record JBEBVG010000010.1, read on the forward strand.
CCTTTTTGATGATGGGCAGCATATCTTTCGGACAAACCAGTAATCTTAGAAAAACAGCAAAAAGTATTCAACAATATGATGAATTACGTATCGCTGGTACACCTCAGTTGGGAAAAACATATATTGAAGCAGCAAAAGAAGCTATCGACGCAGCTATCATACATGACAAGACGAAAGATTTAGCCGAGACCTGGACATATTATGCCCTGGTATACGGCAACTTAGCTTCTGCAGAAAAAAATGAGGAATATGCAACGAAAGCCAAAGAAGGTATTGATAACGCTATCGTCTTAGATAAAGATGGAAAACAAAAACAAAATATTGAAGTAGCGCAGCAACTATTGGGTAGTTACAATTTTAACCAGGGTGTAGCCAATTGGGAAAAACAAGATTATAAATCTGCATTTAGCTCTTTTAATACAGCATTGGAATATATGCCCGGAGACACTACACTTATCTATTACTCAGGATTAGCTGCCATTCAAAATCAAGATTATAAAAATGGAATCGAGAAGTATAAGCAGCTTATCGACAGAAAAGATTTCTCTTCTCATAAAATAGTCATGGTTGATCTGCCGAAACTTTATCTATCGATGAAAGATACGGCATCAGCCATTGAATATGCGGCAAAAGCGGTAGAAGCCTATCCGGACGATAAAGGAGCTGCAGTACAAAATATTGAATTAAACCTGATAGTTGGCAACAATGAACAGGTACTTTCTAATATTCAATCACAGATTGCGAAGGATCCGGAAAACAAAAACCTGTATTATTATCTGGGAATTGCCGAATCAGCCAATAATAACTCAAACAATGCACTTGCGGCCTACAATAAGGCTATCGAGTTAGATCCCAACTATGCCGACGCAAATTTAAATGCCGGTGTAGTATTGATGAACCAGGTACGCGATGAGTTAAACGAACTGAATAGTTCGAATGCAACCGGGGCTGCACAAGCTGCTAAATTGAAAGAACTAAAAGAAAAATTAAAGCCTGTAGAAGCGTTCTTTACTAAAGTTATCGAAGTAGAACCGGCAAATACAAGTGCTCTACGTGGCTTAAAACAATATTATGATTTCGTTGAAGATGAAGCTAAATCTAAAGAGATCGCTCAGAAACTAGCGGAAGCACAGAAGTAATATCGTATAATTTCTGAATAAAAAAAATCTTCATGAGGATATCATGAAGATTTTTTTTATTACGTTATCTTCTATTATAATAAATAATTCTACCAATAAATCGTATACAATGCTGTAACTAAGATAATCACAATAGCTGATCCAATAACAAATGCCGGATGCGCCTTGAACATTTTTGGATCTACCTCCAAACCGTTAGGAACAATACCTTTGGCGTTGTCGATCTTGCTAATGATTATCATTCCAAGAACACATAATAAGAACACAATTCCCATACGGTCAATAAATGGAATTTCATAAACACCATCAGCATTTAATACTGCAAAATTGATAGATGACAGAAACTCGAGGTTCATCAGTTGAGGCGAGAATTTCAATAGTACAGAGAAAATGAAACCACCTATAGTAGCAAAAAGGGCGGCATTCGATGTTGTCTTCTTCCAAAAGAAACCCAGTAAAAACATCGCGAATATACCTGGCGAAACAAATCCCGTATATTCCTGGATATACTGAAACCCTTGCTTGCCCTCTCCCATCAATGCATCTCCCACCACTAACGCTAACAGTGTGCCTAATAAGAGAGAAATGACGACGGTTATCTTACCCACATTCACCAACTTAGCTTCACTGGCGTTTTTATTAAATGCCTTTTTATAAATATCCAATGTGAAAATAGTCGCGATACTGTTGGCCTTACCTGCTAATGACGCCACAATGGCTGCGGTTAGCGCCGCAAATGAAAGGCCTTTTAAACCAGTAGGCAACAAAGTCAATAACGCAGGATACGCTTTGTTTGGATCTTGCACACCCGAACTAGCCAACATTGAATCTGCTCCGATGACACCCATATCGTTCTTGATAATATAGTATACAGCTATCCCTGGTATAACAACGATCAACGGCATTAATAATTTTAAAAATGCAGCAAACAAAAGTCCATTTCTTGCTGTAGGCAATGATGCACCTAATGCTCTTTGAGTAATGTATTGGTTACATCCCCAATAGCTCAGGTTGGCAATCCAAAGCCCACCTATAAGAACACTTAGCCCTGGTAAATCTATATAATTTTCATTATCAGGTTTAAATATCATATCGAAGTGTTCGGAAGCCCCTTTCTGTAGATTATCAAATCCTACCAGAAGCCCCTGTCCATCAGCAATTATATCTAACGCGATATAAACAGCGACAAGTCCACCGATAATCAACACCAACACCTGGATAACATCAGTATAACCGATTACCTTCATTCCACCCAATGTAATAAATATGGCAAAAATAGCCGTTAATATGATACAAGCGCCAATACTTATGCCTGATATTCCACTGATGGCTACAGCTCCCAGATAGAGTATGGACATCAGGTTAACCACGATATACAGCATTAACCAGAATATCGCCATGATCATCGCTACAGTCCCGTTATATCGTTGATGTAGAAACTGGGGCATGGTAAAAATCTTGTTCTTGAGGTACACGGGCATAAAAAATATGGCCACAATAATCAGTGTGATGGCAGCCATCCATTCATAGGCTGCGATGGCAAGCCCCATTTTGTAACCGGAACCGCTCATACCAATAAACTGTTCTGCCGAAATATTTGAAGCGATAAGAGATGCCCCAATAGCCCACCATGTTAATGAACCTTCGGCTAAAAAATAATCTTTTGAATCGGCCTGAGCGGATTTTTTTCTGTAATAAATGTACAACCCGTAAGCAACCACTATTACGAAGTACAATCCGAAAACAATAAAGTCTTTTGTGCTTAAATAATTACTCATAAAGTATTAACGATAAGTTTATAACTAGCCGTAAAAGTAAGAAAACAGAATCAAATAATTGTCATTCGTACAGTTATTTTTTTTTAAAAAGTCCATTCTCCAAAAATTCACATCATCTCGCGGGATAATTTGTGATAATTAAATGTTTAGTTCTCCTATTATTACGACCTTTAACATTATATAGATATGTTTTATCAAAGTTGATAAAGTTAGCATTTATTTCTTTATATAAATCGTATATAAAAGAAGTTTCTTTAATAACTAACATCCACTTAGCAGATTGCCGGCCAAGACAATTACGAAGCCTTACCTGATCCTGTCGGGTAAAGGCATTCTGGTCATATTCCGAAAATTCAGAATCGTACGGCGGGTCTAAAAAAATAAAATCTTGCGACGTCGGTTTTACGACATCCAAAAATTCTTCAAAATCCAGGTTGAAAATATCACACCTTTCAAAGACATGTTTAACTTCATTTGAAAATAGCAGGTTGGCTTTTGCTCTTAGATTCTTTTTGTTATAAGCAATACCTCCATATGGAATATTAAATCTACCCCGGGTATTAAAACGAAACATAGACGCATAACAAAACTCCCTTACGAAATACCAAACCGCCGTATAAACGTCCGAACTGAGGTGACTACCTCTACCTTCATTCATCAGATGTCTCATGTAATAATAAAAACCACTACGTATAGCTGTCTCTATATGGTTTTCAATCTCTTTATCACCAAAAAGTTTTCCGATTCTTGAAGTTAAGTGTTTAACTCGCTTAAATTTGTCTTTAATACTTTTCCCCAGATAGATACGTAAAATAGTATCATCTATCGCTGCAAAAGGACCTAAATCAATAGCAATCTTCGGATTTCCACTTCGAAAATATTCATCGATATAGGCAAATAAAGTCTTTTGATCCAACGTATCTATAAGGAAATCGCAGAACTTATCTTTAATATACGTGTTAAATGGATGATAGAAATCATTGAGCGCCTCCCATGCATGAACAAGATCAAATATTTCTTTTTCAAACGTAGGTTTTTGTAAGGATTTGTAAAAAGTTATGAGGTCCTCACTTCTATCATTAACAGAACAATTGTTTGAGGGCTGCAAAGCAAAAAACACTCCACCACCCCCAAAAAAAGGTTCAAAATATCGATCAAATACGGGTATGTATGTTGAGAAGGCGGAGAACTCTTTATATTTGCCACCTGCCCATTTGACCAACGGTCTTACGGTTTTACCCCTATTCGCCACTTTCCTTTGCAGCCAGGTATCTTTCCGCTTCAAGTGCAGCCATACATCCGGTTCCTGCAGCTGTTACCGCCTGACGATATACATTATCCTGCACGTCACCACAGGCAAATACACCGGGAATATTTGTAGCTGTAACATTCGGTTTGGTAATTAAATAACCCGTTTCGTCCATATCCAATATTCCTTTAAACAAGTCCGTATTAGGTGTATGTCCGATAGCTACAAAAAAACCAGTGATATCCAGAACTTTTTCTTCCTGTGTTTGGTTGTTCTTAACGCGAACGCCCGTAACCACCTGACCGTCACCAACAATTTCCTGAGCTTCAGTATTATAATAAATTTCAATATTGGAAGTACTTAACACCCGATGAACCATAGCTTTAGATGCTCTAAATTCATCCCGGCGAACCAACATATGTACTTTGTTGCACAATTTCGCCAGATAAGTAGCTTCCTCGGCAGCTGTATCCCCCGCTCCGACTATAGCAACATCTTGCCCTTTAAAGAAAAAACCATCACAAACAGCGCAGGCCGATACACCGAAGCCGTTATATTTCTCCTCAGACTCAAGACCTAGCCATTTCGCTGTCGCTCCTGTAGCGATTATCACCGTATCGGCTGTAATAGTTTTGACATTATCAATTTCTACCGTATGCACGCCTCCTTCTTTTGAAAAATCTACTTTTGTGACATAGCCAAAACGAACCTGTGTACCGAAACGTTCTGCCTGGGCACGTAGATCCTCCATCATGACAGGACCCGTCACTCCATTGGGATACCCGGGAAAATTATCAACATCTGTTGTTTGTGTAAGTTGTCCTCCAGGTACTATTCCTGTATAGACCACGGGCTTTAAATCTGCTCTGGCAGCATAGATAGCCGCTGTATATCCCGCTGGTCCTGAACCTATAATCAAACACTGTAAGTGTTCCACTTCTTGTTTTGAATCCATATCGTAAACGTAACGTAATTTTATTTGCCGAATTTAGTCTGTAATTCTTTTAGCATATCCATGGTAAGTGGCTGAGCAGCTTGCTTCTTTTCCGGACTGGGTTCTTTCTTTTGTGCACGGAACTCATTCCATAATTCTTCCAATACCTTTTTAGTATATAGCGGAAAATCACCATTTTGCATCCAGGCATAATAGCTAGGCTCCTGTTTGAAGACTTCGAAAATGCATCTCCCTTTATGTTTGCCAAAGTTGATGACCACTTTATCTTCGTCATTGTAGACCAACCTTCCTGCAAAATCTACCGGCCTGGATAAATTTGTAAAATTGTGCAATGCCTCTACGTCGTTCACTATTGGATAAGAAACCTTTCCATGCTTATCTTCGTAGGATACACCATCATATTTTTTCAATTGTGCTTTGAGCACTTCAAAGGTTGCACGTACATCTGCTTCAGCCTGATGTGCATTATCTAAGTTTTTATCACAATAAAAACGATAAGCAGCTTTCAATGTACGTTGTTCCATTTGGTGGAAAATGTTCTGAACATCAATGAACGATCTTCCCTTTAACGAAAAATCTACCCCCGCTTGCAAAAATTCCTCCATCAACATGGGTACATCGAATTTATTGGAATTGTAGCCCGCTAAATCCGCATCACCCAGAAATGTGGCTATTTCAGCGGCCAGTTCCTTAAATAAAGGTGAATCTTTAACATCTTCGTCGTATATTCCATGAAACATAGAAGACTCCACCGGAATTGGCCTGCCCGGATTGATTCGCTTATTATAAACGTGTTCGGAGCCATCAGGCATCACTTTCAAAATGGCAATTTCAACGATTTTATCGACTGCAATATTCACGCCCGTCGTCTCCAGATCAAAAAAAGCCAATGGTCTTCTAAGTTGTAATTCCATATATAATATGAACAGATATTTTGGCCACTAAAATACGAATTATTATCCTAATTCCCGTCCGTCTCTTATTCTATACCGCTTACTCCTCCCGAAACAACCAGTTTCATCGCATCCGTAGCAGACATATGTAATTTTGAAACACGAGATGATTTTACAACAACGACCTGCCCTGCAAAAGAATACGAATAGGGAAAGTAAACAATAACTTCATCCTGCAGTCCTATCTTATGCAGATCCCTTTGTGTCAAAAAGCCTATTTTCTTTAGACCTGTTTCATTTACTTCCACGAGTACAGGTTCGTTAAACTTTTTGGCATCACCTACAAAAGCTTCTGTAAAATCCCGAATAGAAGAATATAAGGTGTTGAATAATGGAATTTTGTTGATTGTTTGCGTCAGCCAGCTCTTAATTGGGGCAGTCACCAATGTTGTAAAGATAACTCCAACAATGATCAACAGAACTAATACCGTAAGAATTCCGATACCCGGAATGTATAGTGGATGACCATTCTCATCTTCCAGAAAATGCTGGGTAATATTCAGGGCGCTATCTAAGGATGCGACGATCCATATTATTAAGAAAACAGCACCAGCAACCGGTACGACGACTAACGTCCCTTTGATGAGATAATATAATATCTTATGAAAAATTTTCCTTATCATATCATTCGTAATAATATACTCTTTTGACACGAGACGAGATTCCAGCCAGTAGCTCATAAGGTATGGTACCCATATCTCTGGCCGCTTGCATAATGTCCGGAAATACCACAACCTCCTCTCCTTCTACCGCTTCAATATCAGTGATATCTAACATACACATATCCATACAAATATTGCCTATTGTGGAAACGATATTTCCCTTAATCATCATCTTCCCAATACCATTTCCCAGTCGTCTGTCATAGCCGTCGGCATACCCAATCTTTACAGTTGCAACCTTGCTGTCACGATATAGTTTCCCCTTCCTATCATAACCTACTGTTTCTCCTGCTTTAATATACTTAATTTGCGTAATTGTCGTCTTCAAAGTCCCCACTTCCTGTAAATTCAGATCTATAGGTGCCATATCAATACCATACAAACCTATCCCTAACCGTACCATATCCATATGATCTCCAGGGCGATGTACAATAGCATTACTGTTGCAAATGTGTTTAATAGTGCGATATCCGAGCTGTTTCTCTAATAGACTCGCTTCATCACGAAACATATTGATTTGCAATCTGGTGAAGTCATTGAGTTCAACATTTCCGGCACCTGCGAGATGTGAAAATATAGACCTGACAACCACCCTATCTGTATTTCGCAATAAATCGAGTAATTCTTCCAGCTCATCCGGCATAAATCCTAGCCGATGCATACCTGTATCCAGCTTAATGTGAATAGGATACTGCATAATATCCCTATCCTGCAGAAAATCTATAAATGCACGTAAGATTCGCTGCGAATAGATTTCGGGTTCCAAGTCACACCGCAATAAATCATCAAAAGTTTCAATATGGGGACTCAGTACCATTATAGGTAACCGAATACCACTTTGTCTCAGCTCCACTCCTTCGTCAGCAAATGCGACAGTGAGGTAATCAACTTTATTAAACTGCAAAATATTAGCAATTTCAAAACTACCGCTACCGTATGAAAAAGCTTTGACCATCGCCATCAACTTCACGCCCGACGCTAATTTCGACCGATATTGAGACAGGTTATGTTCAATCGCCTTTAAATTAATCTCCAGAACGGTATCATGCGATTGATGTACAAGAAGCTGGCTCAATCTTTCCAGTTCAAATTTCCGTGCTCCTTTTATTAAAATCGTTTCATCATGAAAATTAACGGTATGAAGAGATAAAAGGAGATCATCTGTATCCCGAAAAGTGATTATCTGGGTATGCGTAAGCTGATCTGCTATCTCACTTATATACTCACCAACCAACAAAACCTTTTGAAATGCTATGCTATTGAGAAGATGAATAAGCTTGGCCTTAAACTTCTCATTCCATATCGCCCCAACAAAATCCGTAATTACCAAACTCCTCGCCTCATGTTGATTTTGCTGTTCCATAAAATCAAGAGCAATTTTCAACGAGGCGAGATCATTTGAATAACTATCATCTATAATACTACAGTTATTCTTACCCTTTTTTAGTTCCAATCGCATTTCCAGCGGCTGCAAACCTTTCAATCTGTCCTGAATAACCGACATTTCATAACCTAAGGCAAGCAGTGTAGCCATACAGGTCATGACATTCTCCACAGAGGCTCTGTCCTGGAAAGGTATATCCAGCGTATAAGAAATATGATTAATAATGACCTTTATAACTGTTCTATACGACAAACGATCGATCGACTCGACATACATATTATCCCCCTGCGTAGTTCCCCAAAGAAAACAACGGCCATCCCGTAAATCTTTTGGAACGATTTCCGACGGAGCCACAATAATTTCGGAATCTCGGAACAAACTCCATTTTTCTCTGAATTTCTGCTCTTTCGAAGCGAAACCATCGGCATGGGCGGTACCGATAGACGTGAAAACACCGATATCTGGACGAATCATAGCCTCCAGTTGTTTCATTTCTCCGGTTTGGCTTATCCCAGCTTCAATCAAAGCTATTTGATGATCTTCCTGTAGTTCCCATAAGGACAAGGCCACCCCCAGTTGTGAATTATAACTTTTAGGGCTTTTATAGCATCGCCGATCTACAGAAAGTAATTGGTAAAGCCATTCTTTTACAATCGTCTTCCCATTGCTTCCCGTAATACCAATCACGGGAATAGTATAATGTTTACGATGAAAAGCAGCTAAATCCTGAAGGGCACGCAGGGTATCATCCACCCATATAAAATTCACATCACTATAGTTGTCGATAGCAAATGTTGGATCGGATACGACAAAATTTCGCACACCACGAAGGTAGGCATCGTTGACAAAAAGATGTCCATCACGAAAATTTCTGAGCGCGAAGAATAAACTAAATTCTCCTTGCCGGATTTTCCGCGAATCATACTCCAATCGTTGAATTTCTAATGTAGGATTAGAAATGGAAACTTTTACGGATTTAATTACTTCGAGAATGGAACCTATCTTGTACATAGAATTATCAACGACAAATGTCATCAATATTTTCAATAAGTGTATGTTTTTTTCAATTTTTGTGTACATGAATAAGCAAAACGACAATAAAAAGACATACACACCAAAACAGGCTAAGCTGAAGGCTGAAAATTTTTGTGCATACCAGGAACGATCACAGCAGGAGGTTCGGGATAAGCTCTATCAGTGGGGATTACACCAGGAGCATGTTGAAGAGATTATCGTCGAGTTAATCATGGATAATTTTTTAAATGAAGAGCGATTTGCAGTTGCATATGCGCAAGGAAAGCTTCGTATAAAAGGTTGGGGAAAGATAAAAATCAGATACCACCTTAAAAATAAACGCGTATCAGATCCGCTCATAAAAATTGCTTTAAATGCTATAGATATAGATGAGTATATCGACGTACTCGAACGCCTCATCGTTAAAAAAGCTTCCAAAGACACGCAATACCTTTCCGCAGCTGAAAAGCAGAAACTTATCCGTTATCTGCAAAGCAAGGGGTTTGAGAATGAGTTGATATTTCAACGCATATGGGAGTAATTTATTCCTATTATAATAGTTATCTTTGCCGCACTTGGAACGAAAGAGATGAAGACTATTAATCAAACGGTTTACCCCATTCTATTTGCTATCAGTTTATCCCACTTGCTAAATGACCTGCTCCAGTCGATCATTCCAGCTATATATCCCATGCTGAAAACAAATTTTTCATTGAGCTTTTCACAGATTGGTTTGATCACCATGACTTCTCAATTGACTGCTTCGGTTCTTCAACCCTTTGTCGGACATTATACAGATAAACACCCAAGTTCCAGATCCCTTGCGCTGGCTATGATCGTTACATTCGTGGGATTGATATGTATTTCTTTAGCACCCACATTCTCTATTTTACTTGCCTCCGTAGCGTTGATCGGTGTAGGTTCAGCCATTTTTCATCCCGAAGCATCACGTGTTGCTCATTTGGCATCGGGGGGAAAGAAAGGATTGGCACAATCCCTGTTCCAGGTTGGAGGAAATGCAGGTACTTCTATAGGACCTTTGCTTGCTGCCCTGATTATCATTCCTCATGGACAGGGACATATACGATGGTTTGGTTTAGTAGCTTTATTAGGAATTTTTCTATTGAGTATGATTGGGAAATGGTATCGTATAAATTTAGCACACAACAAACCTCTTATTTCCGCGACAGCTGAGGATAGCGGCTTGTCGCTAAGTAAAAATAAGATATTATCGTCGATGTCCATCCTCCTTATATTAATTTTCTCAAAATATATCTATATGGTTTCCATGACCAATTACTTTACGTTCTATCTGATCGACAAATTTAACGTATCGATACAGGAATCCCAATTATACTTATTTGCTTTTTTGGGAGCTGTAGCTGCAGGAACAATCCTTGGGGGGCCATTAGGAGATCGCTACGGAAGAAAGCTTATTATATGGATATCTATATTAGGTGCGGCTCCGTTCACGTTATTATTACCCTATGTGAATTTAGAAGGAACAATCCTTTTAGCGATTATTATCGGAGTCATTATCTCCTCGGCTTTTTCAGCCATTTTAGTGTATGCCACAGAACTTATACCTGGAAAAGTCGGTATGATATCGGGTCTGTTTTTTGGATTTGCTTTTGGAATAGCAGGTATCGGATCCGCCGTACTAGGCGAACTGGCCGACCATACGAGCATAGCACATATCTTTTTAGTGTGCTCATTTCTTCCGCTTATTGGCATTATTACTATATTTTTACCGAATATTGAGCCGAAAAGAAAAACAATATTATAACATCCAATACGGACCGAATCCTCCACACCGTTTTAAAGCCGTATCTGCTTGACTTGAGAAGCCTTGAGATCTTGTTTTGAGAGGCTGATGAGATTCAGGATCAGGCCGGTAGCTTATTTGATTATTCCTGATCTCTAAGATTCGGATAAGAAGAATAACAGTAAATATACACCATGTCGATATAAGTAAAATATACAAAAACTTACTTAGCTTAGATTTGTTAGTTTTAATTACTTGATATGACAACGGACGTTTAAACATAGAACATAGTGTATTTGATAGCTATGTCTCACTACATCGTTTTCTCACATAAACAAAACGTGAGCTAATTCCTTTACTTGCATCAGAAGCCCGACCAAAGGCAAAAGCACAGAGTAAAAGGAACGCCCACGCTTATAGTAGGCATTCCGACTTTTCCTCTCCCGTGCTTTATTTGAAAAATTGGTCGTATTTCTGATGCGGGATCGTTGAAGCGAAACGCTAAAGTTTTATATTATTTATTCTTTCTATTTCAAATTATTGTATTTTATTTCTTTATAAGTTCATATTGTGAACCTAATTTACGAATATCTTATTTTATTTAGTCAATAAAAGCGTAAGTAATACCATCTCCACCCCGGTCAGCATGCTCATCTTCAAATCGGCTAACAGAATTGTACTTACGTAAATAGTCCCGTATAAACTTTCGGAGTATACCGTCTCCCTTGCCGTGAATGATTTTTAACGATGGATAACCGATCATTACCGCACGGTCTAACACGACCTCAATTTTTTGCAAAGCATCTTCGGTACGCATCCCCCGTACATCGATCTCGGGATGGAAATCTGCGATGGATTCTGAGGCTACTGTTGTCTGGCGCTTGATAGCTTTTGATTTTTGTTTACTTTTCAGTTTGGTTACTCTATCCCTTTTAACAACCGTACGGAGACTACCTAAAGCGATAATCAAACTATTATTACGCGTAATCTCCAATATCTCCCCTTCTGAGCCCGTATCATCAATACGAACCCAATCGCCTACTTCGAGTTCCACGTTAACAGGTACTGATTTCTGAGGTATTGCTTTTTTCGTAGCTTCCGCATGTCGATCCAATGACTGTTTGAACTTATCCCGTATTACCTTTGTCTTTTCACGGTCTGCTTTTACAGTCTTTATCTCGGCGATTGTATTTTCAATAAGTTTATTAGCGTCTTTCAGGATATTTTTTGCTTCTTCCTTCGCCTGACGAAGGATATCTTTTTTATTTTCCTCCAAATGGGCTTTCTGTTCTTCATAGGCTGCCCTCAGCTGTTCCAGCTCCCTTTCCTTTTTATCGGCAACCAGCTTAGTGTGATACATCTCCTTTTTATCCCGTTCGAGGTCAGTCAAAAGCCGGTCTACTCTATTTTGTTGCTTGCCGATCTTGGCCTTTGCCAAATCCAAAATATCTTTTGGCAGGCCTATCTTCTGAGCAATTTCTACCGCATAAGAACTCCCCGGCTTACCCATCTGCAAAATATACAACGGCTTCATTTGTTGATTGTCAAACAACATGGAGGCATTTTGAACACCTTCTGTATTATTTGCAAAAAGTTTGAGATTGGAATAATGGGTAGTGACCACTCCTCTTACTTTCTTTTCATTCAGTTTCTCCAATACCGCTTCTGCAATCGGGCCACCAAACTGGGGATCTGTACCAGTTCCAAATTCATCGATCAATATCAATGTACTGGCATGAGCAAAAATCGAAAAATGCTTCATTTTGGAAAGATGTGCACTATAAGTGCTCAGGTCACTCTCAATAGACTGGTCATCGCCGATATCAGCATATATCTGCTTAAAAATACCCAGTGAAGAATTCTCATCTGCTGGCACTAACAAACCCGATTGCGTCATGAGCTGGAACAGTCCGACCGTTTTCATACAGACAGATTTACCTCCTGCATTTGGCCCGGAGACAAGAATAATCCTGTCCGTTTCATCGATCTTAATATTCAGCGGAACAACCGTATGGACAGAATCCTGTTTACTGGTCAAATATAATAAAGGATGACGCGCATTAACGAGATGTAATGCCGCCTCGCGCCGCAAAACAGGCATCACTGCGTCTATATCTATTGCAAAAAGTGCTTTTGCGCGAACGAAATCCAGCTTAGTCATCAACCCGTGATAAGATAGCAGCAAGGGAACATGTGGACGCACCTCACTTGTCAATTCAACCAGGAGACGGATGATCTCACGCTTTCGCTCAAACTCCAGATCCCGGACCTTGTTATTTAGATGAAATACCTCTTCTGGCTCAATAAAGGCTGTCTGCCCTGTCGCTGATTCATCATGGATAAGACCTTTCACCTTTCGCTTATTTTCAGCCAACACAGGAATACAGAGCCTCCCCTCCCGGATGGTAATGCCCCCATCAGCTGTCCAACCATTAGCTTGTGCATTTCTGAATACAGCGTCCAGCTTCTTGCGGGCTTCCTGCTCGCTTTTAAGTATCTGTTGATGGAGTTCGAGAAGTAAACGTGAGGCATTATCCTTCATCTTTCCCCGATCATCTATTACTCCTTCGATCCGTTGCACCAAAAGCTTTTCAATGGGTAAATGTTCGAACAAGAGCTCAAGGTGAGGATACTGTCCTTCTCTTTCGTTGAAATACCGGATAATGGAATAGACCGTCCGGAGGGATAATAATAAATGAAAAAACTCCTCTTCCGACAAAAAGGCCCCCTCCACTTTAGCTTTATCGGCCAGAGGCCGTATGGCATACATATGATCTACAGGTAAGGCGGCATCATGCTGTAGCAAATCCTTAAACTCTTGTGTCTGACGTAAAAATCTATCGATCTGCTCATATTTTACCTGAGGTTGGATTTTATCCACCATCTGCCGGCCGCTCTCACTGAGACATTTTTCCCGTATAAGATTTTTAATCTCAAGAAACCCTAACTTATCTATCGCATTCTCAGGATATATCACTATCTTACTTAACTTGATTTAAAAAAATATTTGTTCTATACCTTTTATAGTCATATTCATTTAACGTCGTATCAATAAACGGAGGCATGACGATGTTTTCTTCCGCAGAAGCGGAAGGACCATACTTCGACAGTGTATGTCTATAGATACTTAATGATTCAACAGGCCTGAAAAAAGCAGTATTATTTGCTTCAAACGTATACGTCGTAGAATCTAAATGTACATTCAGTATAAGATCTCTCATCTCCGCCGCCCATTGTTCCAAACGGTTTACCCGATTTATACTATCCCTGACGCGCGCATGTTCAACTGAATCTGTTCGTAAAGCTTCCTTTTCATATCCACTCAATACATCCTTAACCGTTATATTAAGTTTTTCCAATGCAATAGGATCACCGTAATAATAATCTAAATTCTGCGAAAAACGCGCTGAATCAATTTTAAACTTATTAAAAATATTCTGGTATAACACAGGCATGACTTTGCGTCCGCTATCTATAGGAAGCGTATTGAGATAGCTGTCCAACACATACACTTCTGTCATCAGATCAGACATTTTCTTATCCGATAGAATACCGTCGGGTTTCGCTTTAGAACACGATGCGGCTAAAAAAAACAGAGTTATCAGGACAGAGAATAAGCGTTTCATTTCGTATTTTTGTACAAATTTACTAAATGCCCTTGTATTCGACACCTGTCCAAGTGCATTCTCCAAAAAAATTATTGATATTGAGCATGAGTATTACAACAAACATACAAGAATTACAACAAGAATTAAGACCTATCGGCGTGGAGCTGGTCGCTATTTCAAAAACAAAATCTGTGGAGGATATTCTGGAAGCATACAATGCCGGGCAACGCGTTTTTGGGGAGAATCAGGTGCAGGAACTGCTAGCTAAACAAGAAAGTTTACCACAAGATATTGCATGGCATATGGTTGGTCACCTTCAAACAAATAAGGTGAAATATATAGCTCCTTTTATTTCTTTGGTACATAGCGTAGATTCGTTTAAATTATTACAGGAAATAAACAAGCATGCCGAAAAAAACAACCGGATAATTGATTGTCTGTTACAGGTATTCATTGCTGAGGAGACGACAAAATTTGGTTTAGACCATGTGGAAGTGATCGAAATATTGGAAAATCCGGCATTGAACATTTTAAAAAATATACGTATACGAGGATTGATGGGCATTGCAACCCATACCGACAACCAAAAAGAGATCAAGGAAGAATTTTATGAACTCAAAACACTATTCGACGGTATAAAAGTAAGTTATTTTCGAAAGGAAACAACTTTCGACATTCTCTCTATGGGCATGTCGGACGATTATAAAGTCGCTATAGGACAAGGAAGCACGATGGTAAGATTAGGTAGCACACTGTTTGGTAAACGTGTTGTTAAACATTATAAAACGCAGTGACGGTACAGATGAAAAATCAGCTCTTCTTGTTTCTGATTCTGAGTGCAGGATGCGGATCAAATCCAAATGATCAGCGTCCGCATGAAACCGAACGTATATCTTTATCTAACGACACATTAACTTATACTTATCAGGACTTTATAAAAACCAGCAGATATATTATCGAGCATGATGATACCGTGGACACTTCCTTTTATCGCATTACTTATCCGCAATTCACTATGGCCGCTTTTAACAGCTTAATAAAGTCGTCTATCTGGATTGAAGGTGAAGATAATAGTGATGATGCTGCACAAAATTTCATCGAAGGATATGAGGAATTTGTCGAAGACCCTTCCACACAAATGGTAACTGCTCCCTGGTTTAAAGATGTGCGAAGCATAGTATGTGTAAATACGCCACGAGTTTTGTCATTGAAGACCGAATATTATCAATATACGGGTGGAGCTCATGGAAATACGGTAGTCCTCTGGTCAAACTACGATATATTAAAGAAAAAAAAGATTGCATTGTCTGATATTATCGCTCAGGACAAATACACCGAACTGACAAAAATGGCAGAAAAGGAATTTCGAAAACTTGAAAATCTCGCGGATACAGCTTCATTAGGAACAGATTTTTTCTTTGAGGACGGGATATTCGTATTAAATGATAACTTTGGGTTTACAAAAAACAGTTTGATTTTCTTTTTTAATGAATATGAAATAAAGCCTTATTCTGAAGGAAATACCCGCATAGAATTACCTTATACAGACTTAGGAGACATTTTAAATATGCAGGGCAGGACCTACATTAAAAGCATTCAATAAATTTAAACTATTAACCGTTTGACATAACAAATACATGCAGGTTTTCAAATTTGGTGGCGCTTCAGTTAAGGATGCAGAAAATATTAAAAATGCTGCTTCGATTATTTCACAGTATCAGACATCAAAATTATTGGTCGTTGTATCCGCATTGAATAAGACTACGAACGCACTCGAGGAAGTTGTCGAAAATTATTACAAGCAGAATAATGATCCTTTTGTTGCACTAGACCGGGTCAAGACAGAACATCTTAACATCCTCCGCGAGCTATTTCACGATTCGAAACATCCGGTTTATCATGAAATCATGAATTGCTTTGTCGAAATTGAATGGATCCTGGAAGAAGAGCCTCAGGATAGCTACGATTATCTGTACGATCAGATCGTCTCTGTCGGCGAACTCTTATCTTCTAAAATTCTGGCTGCTTATTGTCTACAGGTAGGGATTGCTGCTAAATGGATCGATGCTCGTGATTATATTGCTACGGATAACACCTATCGCGAGGCTGCTGTTGACTGGAAGACAACCGAAACTAAAATACGAAAAGAGCTGCCCGCTATACTCGATGATTTTATCATCATTACCCAGGGTTTTATCGGATCTACCTCCGAAAACTTTACAACAACATTAGGACGTGAAGGTTCCGACTACTCGGCTGCTATTTTTGCATCCTGCCTGAATGCCGAAGATATCACCATCTGGAAAGATGTACCGGGAGTACTCAATGCCGACCCGAAATGGTTTACACAAACAGAGCTCATCACTGACCTGTCTTACACGGATGCTATCGAATTGACATACTATGGGGCTACAGTCATTCATCCAAAGACGATCAAGCCACTGCAAAACAAAAAAATAACGTTGAATGTGCGCTCTTTTCTCCATCCGGAACAGCCCGGCACGACAATACACACTACCAATCAAACTTTACCGGTTCCTTCTTTCATCTTTAAGGTAAACCAGGTTTTGATCAATACACAACCCCGGGATTTCTCCTTCATTGTAGAAGACAATTTAAGCCATATCTTCAATCTGTTTCATTTACATCGGATTAAGATCAACATGATGCATAACAGCGCGATATCGTTTTCCGTAAGTGTAGACGATACGGGTGAAAACATCGATTTATTGCTGAATGATCTGGAAAAAAGATATAAAGTAAATATCGAAAAAGGTCTCGAGCTTATCACCATACGCTATTATAATCAAGAAACTATTGACAGAGTATTAGTAAATAAGAAAATTATTCGCGAACTTAAGGACAGTTATACATGTCAGATGTTAGTGAACAACTTGAATGAATAAACATATTCTAGATAAAGAGGTCCAGGAATTTATTAAAGCCCACAGGGAACTTCCACCAAGTACGCTGGCTTTGAGAAAGTCTCCTTTTCCGCTCGTGACCTCCTCTGAGCTCGCATCACAGGTTGATGGCTGGCAACGCAGCGTCCGTAAATTACCGACATGGGCATTTTCTTCTAATATTTATTATCCGGATAAAATCAACATCGAGCAGTGTTCTTCCGAACATACAGCCTTGATTAAGCAGACGCTCATCCGGCCGGGCAGTAAAGTTGTCGATGTGACGGGAGGCTTTGGTGTCGATAGCTGTTATATCGCCCAGGAAGCAGAACTTGTCATTCATTGTGAACTAAACGAAAGGCTATCGGAAATTGCCAAACACAATGCCGCACAGCTCGGTGTACATAATCTTGTCTGTTTGGCAACAGACGGTGTAGCGTATGTCAATGTACAGGAAGATGATACATTAGATTACATCTACATTGATCCTTCACGACGCGTGAATCATGCCAAAGTTTTCCTGATCGAAGAGTGTGAACCCAATATCATTGATCTGCAATCCATCTTCTTCAGGAAGTCGCGTTATATACTCTGCAAATTGTCGCCCCTGATGGATATCTCCTCTGCATTGGATAAACTTCACCATGTTAAATACGTGTTTGTCATCAGCGTCGACGGAGATTGCAAGGAACTACTATTTGTTCAGGACAGGTACTTTGAGGGCGTACCAAAAATATCCGCGATCCGTTTGTTTGCGGATCAGATCCAGCTTCATACTTTCACCACCGAAGATGAAAAAAGCACTTTAGTGCCGATTTCTGAGCCCCTCCAGTACCTTTATGACCCCGATGTCGCTGTGACCAAATCAGGAGCCTTCAAAACGATAGCTAAGCGATTTAACTTTTTCAAGTTACATACAAACACTCACCTTTACACATCAGATCTATTGAACAAGGAATTCCCCGGACGAATTTTCACTATTCAACACGTATACAGCATACCGGCATTCAAGAAAAACAATACGTTGTCCCACGCCAATGTAATTGCTAAAAATTTTCCTGTTAAAGTCGATGATATCCGAAAAAGATATAAAATTAAAGATGGAGGTAATCACTTTTTATTTTTTACTACGGATGCCTCCGGGAATCATATTGTCATACAAGCGCTAAAAAATATATAAAGACATTTTCCTTACACTGCTGTTTTTTTATTAGTTGTATTTTTATTCCATGATAAATATTAAATTATCCCTTTTGGAATTGGCAACAATTTGCAAAGATAGTAATCCTACAGAGGCTATCGCCCGTGCTGTAAAAGGAGCCCAACACATAGAAAAACAAGGCTATCATCGTATCTGGCTAGCCGAACATCACAATATGCCTCATATTGCCAGCTCAGCTACGGCTGTCCTTATTGGCCATATCGCCGGCAGGACGACAGACATCCGTGTTGGCTCCGGAGGGATCATGTTGCCCAACCATACCCCCCTGGTCATTGCCGAGCAATTCGGTACGCTGGAAAGCATCTACCCCGGTAGGATCGATTTAGGATTAGGCCGGGCGCCCGGAACAGATCAGTTGACAGCCATGGCCCTGCGTCGCAACAATCTGAATACTTCTTTTTATTTTAAGGATGACATTCTGGAACTACAACAGTATTTAGATAAAGACAATGTAAGTGCTAAAGTACGTGCATTCCCGGGAGAAGGTCTTGACATACCCTTATATATCCTGGGGTCCAGCACGGACAGTGCCTATCTTGCGGCCGAACTTGGCCTGCCTTATGCTTTTGCTGCACATTTCGCGCCAGCCATGCTTGCACAGGCAATAGAAATATACCGGAAACACTTCAAACCTTCAGCTGTATTACAAACACCTTATATCATCATTTGTGTCAATATCATTGCTGCAGAAACGGTCGACGAGGCTCATTTCCTGTCGACAAGTCTTTTTAATATGTTCGCAGGTATCCTGACAAATTTAAGAAAACCCCTATCGCCACCGACTGAAAAGCCCATTTACCACGGAATTCCGGAGATCGAACAGGCTGTCCATAACATGGTAAAATGTACTTTCATCGGTACGGAAAAAGAAATTCGTGAGGAAGTTCTGGCATTTGCCGGGCAATATCACGCCGATGAGATCATGACAACAAATTATATTTATGATGACGTGAAGCGGCTTCATGCATTCGACATTATAGCAAATGCTTTACTGCAACCGTAGTTGGCACTATTTATGCGAACTGAAATTTTTATTTTGTATCTTAGGTAGACTTTTAATTTTGATATTATGCAAAAGACCCTTCTTTCCCTCTTTATTGTCTATTCGCTCAACGCAGCCGCCTGTAACAATGTACGGCAGGATCACGATGAAGAAAACGTACAAAAAGATAGTACATATGCACCTGTAGAAAAAAATAAACCAAATACGAGTTACAAACCTGCATTTGCCGGGCAAACACGTATAGCGGGCGTAAAGACACAAACTCCCTATTCCTCCAAAATAATTGCTCAGGGCTTAAAGTCTCCCTGGGGAATTGCACTATTACCGGATGGACGATTCCTGATCACCGAAAAGGAAGGCACCATGCGTATTGTTTCCAAAGAGGGAAAACTCTCCAGCCCTATTACAGGAATTCCGGAAGTAGATAGCCGGGGACAGGGAGGTCTTTTGGGGTTGACTCTCGATCCACAGTTCAGCAAAAATAGAATGGTATACTGGGTATTCTCCCAGCCTGTTAACGGCGGTAACCTCACTGCAGTAGCGAAAGGCCGGTTAGCGACAAATGAGAAAACTATCGAGAATGCCAAAGTGATATTCCAGGCACTACCTGCATACAATGGCAAGCTACATTACGGCGGACGTATTCTATTTGATAAAGAGGGCCATCTTTTTGTCAGCACAGGTGAACGGTCCGATTTAGCAACCCGGCCCTTAGCGCAGGATCTGAAAAGTGGATTAGGGAAGATATTACGTATCACGACAGAAGGTAAGCCCGTAGCAGGCAATCCTTTCATGAACACGTCAGGTGCTTTACCTGAAATATATTCCTACGGACATCGAAATGTGCAGGGATTGGCCTTCCACCCGCAAACCGGCGATCTGTGGGAAACAGAGTTTGGACCACGTGGTGGCGACGAAGTCAATCGAATTGTCATCGGAAAAAATTACGGATGGCCGACTATTACCTATGGTTTAGAATATAGCGGAAAAGAAATTGGCAACCCTCCTATTCAACAGAAAAAAGGCCTAGAGCAACCCGTTTACTATTGGGATCCCGTATTATCACCTAGCGGTATAGCCTTTTACACAGGTTCAGCCATTCCTGAATGGAAGAATAATTTATTCATTGCCGGGCTAAGCAGTACACATATCGCACGGCTGGTTATAAAAAACAATAAAGTTGTCGGCGAAGAACGACTGCTTACAAAAGAAGGGCAGCGTTTCCGCGATGTCATAGATGGCAAGGATGGTGCGCTGTATAGCATTACGGATAGCGGGCGGTTATATCGTATCGGGAAATAGAAAAAGATCGCACGTTAATAAAAAAGGGTCGAAAATTTTCGACCCTTTTTATTATTTATGATGCAAAAGCCCTATCTCCCTTTTTATAGGGGTAGTCGCCGTCATATTTACCTGGAATTTTCACATAACGTAAAGCCTGTGTCATTCCTACTTCAGAAGTAAAAAATCCTGTAAGCGTAAGCTGCTTCATCATGGTAAAGAAATGATTTGGTGTCTCGTCTTTTACCTTCGCAAGCTTACCGTCAAATTCGAACTCATTGATGGCCTCTCCTTCTTTTTCCCGCATCTCTTTCTCCTTCTCTTTCAGTTTCTTTCCACGTTCTTTTTGGAACTCTTTCGCTTCTTTATCCTGTGTATTTACAAACTGTAGCTTTTCTTCTGCCGAAAGGTCGACAAACTTCTTACCAAAATCCTTTTGAGCACGTTCGTCTATACCGTTCAGGCCGTCAACAAAAGCTTGTTGATCTGCCGGAGAATAACAATCTCTGATCATCACCGGAATGAAAGCACCTACATTAGCATCCTTTGCTCCCGGCGTACTTGTTTTCGGCAGGATAGCCTCTGCTATTTCATTTAGAAAATCAATATTGCTTGTCTCAAATAAAGATTCAACATTTCTGGAAGCAGGCCTTGTACAGCCTTCTAAAAATAGATTTGCTCCAATTACAGAACCACCTAATATGAAGGCGACCCGTTGTATAGCTTCTCTTCTATTCATTGTGTTCTTACTTTAAAATTTATAATTTACTTCCCAACCCGGACGATATGAGCGTTTCACGAACTGATTGACCTCCTCAAAGTTGGTCACCCGCATATTGTTATTATCCCACAACAATTTTAAACTCCGTCCAGGATATTTATTATCAATACGTAGATCCGCTCCTCTGATCGCCAAATTTGCCATCAATAATGCTTCTGTCAAAGGTCCGGAAATCTCAAATGGTGCCGACATCTCCATATTGCCATAACCTGCCAGACAACCTTCTACCCACTGTGCCCAGTGTCCGGAAGCTCCTCCGGGAACGCGTGCATATTTTTGCTTTACCTCTCTATAGTTCTTAGAAGTAGGTAATAGCCTGGGATTAGCCGCATAAGTGTCAGCCAATATTTTTCCTTTCTTCCCGACAAGCAGAATCCCATTCCCGCCATCACCAAACTTTTCATTAGGTTCCAGTTCGTCCGGCCGAGGTGGCTGAATACCGCCATCCATCCAATGCACCTTAACATCACCTTTTGTTTTCGCTGTCTTTGGAAAAGTGAGTGTTACCGAGCTGGACGGAGGACATGATTCAGGAAAATATCCTCTCTTAAATTCATCAACATATACTGACCCCACACTGGCCTGAACATCTTTTACATACTGCAAGCCATAGATACTAAAGGGGGCCTCCAGGTTATGGCAGCCCATATCACCGAGTGCACCTGTACCGTAAGGCCACCATCCGCGCCAGTTAAAAGGAACCAACTTATCGATGTAATCTGTATAAGGGGCGGTACCTAACCATTTGTCCCAATCCAATGTCGCGGGTATCGCTGCCTTCGCCGCTGGCCATGCGATACCTTGTGGCCATACGGGGCGGTCCGTCCATGCATATACTTCTACCAGATCGCCGATCAGACCGGCATCTACCCATTCACGCATTTGCCTTACTCCATCGCCGGATGATCCCTGGTTACCCATTTGTGTGACGACTTTATATTTTTTTGCCGCATGTGTAAGTGCCCGGGCTTCCCACACATCGTGGGCCAAAGGTTTCTGAACATACACATGTTTACCTAGCTCCATGGCTGCCAATGCCTGTATAGCGTGATTGTGATCGGGTGTCGATACCGACACGGCATCAATATGTTTGTGTTCCTTGTCCAACATTTCCCTGAAGTCGGTATAGAACTTCGCCTTTGGAAAGTTGTTTACACTGTCTTTCGCACGGGCTTTATCGACGTCACAAAGGTAGGCGATAGTAGCCTTGCCACTCTTATGAAAGTTGTTGACGTCGGATTTACCCATACCGCCTACACCTATAGACGCAACCTGCAACATATCGCTAGGTGCACGGTAACCGGCGCCACCCAAAACATGTCGCGGCACGATGCTGACACCTGCAGCCAGTACAGCTGCTTTTTTTATAAAATCTCTTCTTTTTTCTTTGCTATGTTCTTCCATTGCACGTAAATATTACAAATTCCCTTTCTTAAGTTCGTCGACAGCAAAATCAACAGCTCTGGCGGTTAGGGCCATATAGGTCAACGATGGATTGATACAAGCCGCTGAAGCCATACAAGCTCCATCGGTGACAAATACATTTGGTGCATCCCACACCTGGTTATGCTTATTGAGTACTGAGTTCGTTGGATCCGTCCCCATCCGTGCGGTTCCCATCTCGTGTATTCCCTGACCAAAACCATAACCGTTATCGTAGGTTTTGACGTCTTTTACACCAATGCTCTCCAACATTTCCTTCATCTCATTCATCATATCAGGTCGCATGGCAAGTTCATTTTCCTTAATTTCCATATCCATGGACAGGACAGGCAAGCCCCATTTATCTTTTTTGTCTTTATCCAGGAAGATACGATTTTCGTGATAAGGAAGGATTTCACCAAATGCACCGAAACTAATTCCCCAGTCACCTGGTTCCAGCATAGCGTCTTTCCAATCTCCACCTACACTCATCTCTTCAACAGAACCAGACCAACGGCCACGATTCGCTCCACCCTGGTAACCGAACCCACGAACATAATCTCTTTTTTTATTATCTTCAGGAGTATTTACAAACCGAGGTACATATACACCTCCCGGACGTCTGCCGAAGATATATTTATCCTCATAGCCTTCTATGCGGCCTTTAGCACCCAATCGAAAATGGTGGTCCATCGCGTTATGCCCTAATTGGCCACTGCTGCTTCCTAATCCTCCTTCCCACACGTCCGTAGCTGAATTCATCAACACCCATGTGGAATTGAAAGCCGATGCATTAAGGAAAATGATCTTAGCATAAAACTCATAGGTTTGGTTGGTTTCAGCGTCAATAATCTCCACACCGGTAGCCCGCTTTGTATCTTTATCATAAATAATACGTGTCACGATCGAAAAAGGCCGTAATGTTAAGTTGCCGGTCTTTATCGCAGCCGGCAAGGTAGCAGACTGTGTACTGAAATAAGCGCCAAAGTTACATCCTAACCAACATTGATTCTGGAACTGACAATTGATACGTCCTTCATGTGGTACCGTAATATTTGCCGTCCGGGCATTGATAATATGTCTTGTGCCGCCGTATTTTTGCTTCAGGCGTGCCGCATAATCTTTTTCTACGACATTCATAGGAATAGCGGGCATAAAGTCGCCATCCGGAAGAACAGCTAATCCATCACGGTTACCTTGAATACCGGCAAATTTTTCAGCATAGCTGTACCATGGTGCTATGTCTTTATAACGAATAGGCCAATCGGTACCATGACCATCCTTCAAGTTAGCCTCAAAGTCCAGATCTGAAAAACGATAACTTTGTCTACCCCATGTCAGCGAGCGTCCGCCTACATGATAACCTCTATACCAGTCAAAGCGTTTAACTTCCGTATAGGGACTTTCTTTTTCATTCACCCAGAAGTCCAGGTTTTTCTCATTCAGGGGATAATCTCTTTTTAAAACAGGATAATCCTCTTCCATTTGCCTCGTTCTCCCTCCTCTGTGCGGGTATTCCCAAGGATTTGCATTCGCATGATAATCTTTAATATGCTCTACGTTTCGCCCACGCTCGAGCATAATTGTTTTCAACCCCTTTTGTGTAAGCTCCTTAGCGGCCCATCCGCCACTTATTCCAGAACCTATCACAATTGCATCATACACATTATTTTCGCTCATTTTAGTTTATTTTAATTATTTAACTTAACTCTCTCTTCTTTTTTTAGTTGTCAGTCGTCAGTCATCGTTATCAGTCCTGTCTACTATCCACTGACAACTGATCACTGATTTGAAACTTTTTCGTCTTTAAAAAAGATTAAAAAAATCAACATCACAACGAGTGCAATACCTGCAGGGACAATCCAGATATGTTGCCAGAAACCCGCCACATCTACGCTGTGGAGATGCTGATATTTTTCGCCAATAAATCCTGCAACCCAAAATCCAATAAGTTGACCTACACCATATGTAGCCAAAGTAATCAGCCCCTGAGCAGCACTTTTATATTTTACCCCGGCTTTACTATCGGTATAAATCTGCCCGGATACAAAAAAGAAATCATAACATATACCGTGCAAAGCGATCCCTAAAATCAACATAAAGGACAACTCTCCTGCATCTCCGTAAGCAAATAACAGGTACCGTAAGCACCATGCTAACATACCCACCAAAATCGTTTTCTTAAATCCGAATCTCGTAAAGAATACAGGCAACAGCAAAAGAAAGAATACCTCTGACATCTGCCCTATCGTCATTTTACCTGTTGGATCCTTCAACCCGATTTCGGTAAGGAAAGGATTAGCATTTTGATAATAGAAGGCTAAAGGAATACAGATCAAAATAGAAGAAATAAAGAATATCAGGAAATTCCTGTCCTTTAATAACTTAACAGCATCCAACCCGACAATAGATGCAAAGGAAGGTTTCTCCTCCGCACTTATCTTAACCGGTGGGGTTTTAGGAAGAATAAAAGAAAACAGCCCCAATACCAGAGATGCTACGGAAGTCATCAGGAATGTATTCCTCAACATACCTTGCGCAGCTCCCTCCGGAGAGTCCCATTTAAATAGAAAGCTGATGGATAGCCCCGCGACAATCCAACCTATCGTACCCCATATACGTATACTAGAGAACTGTTTCTCTGGATTAGTCATCTGCCTGAAAGATACCGAATTAACTAACGCTAATGTCGGCATATAAAGGATCATATAAATAAGGACATACGGATAAAACACAGAAATATCTGTTGCATTGTACATCTGGAACATTAAAAACGCACCGATTAAATGCAATATGCCTAAAATTCGCTCTGCATTAAAATATCGATCGGCAACCATTCCAATGATAAATGGTGCAATGATAGCTCCCAGGGACTGGGTGGAGAACACATTAGATATCTGTAATGGTTCTGCCTGAAGGTTCTGAATGAGATATGTTCCCAATGTCACGAACCAAGCTCCCCAAATAAAAAATTCGAGGAACATCATAAATGAAAGTTTAAATCTGATTGAAGGTGCCATATGTTCTATTTTAAAAAATTATCTACTTCCCGGTAAGCATTAACTAAAGCCTGTTCGCCTTCTTTTCCGGACCTGGACATGCCATGCTCCATACCAACGACTCCTTTATACCCTTTATTATACAACCACTTGAATACATTCTTGTAATTAACTTCACCTGTGGTAGGTTCTTTTCGTCCCGGATTATCGCCTACCTGTATATAGGCAATCTCGCTCCAGCATTGATCCATGAAGTTAATCAGGTTACCCTCATTTTTTTGCTGATGGTAAGCATCGTATAGAATCTTACACGATGGACTATTGACCGCTTTACAGATTTCATAGGCTTGATCACTGTACCGTAGGAATAGATTTGGTGTATCACTTAAAGGTTCTAATACCATGGTAATACCATGTGGTTCAAATATTTCCGCTCCTCTTTTTAATCCCTCGATAACATTTGCTGTTTGTATGCCAATAGGCAGCTTGCGTTCATAGTCTCCCGGTACAACCGTGACCCACTTCGCATTAACTCTTTTCGCAATTTCAACAGATTCCCGACATCCTTTTAAAAATATATCTACATGTTCTTTTTTATCTGCTGCCAACGTATTCGCGCCATTTCCACCCTTAGGCACAACAAATACACCCATACGCATTCCCAGCCGTGCTAGAAGCTCACCGATTTTCTGTTGTTCCTGTACATCCCTGCCGGGCATTCCATTATCTTCAATACTACGAAAACCCAGATCATACATGTATTGTATTTCGTCCAGGAAATTAGCACCGGCGGAAGCTTTGAACATTCCCTGGTGAGGAGCATAATCCAGATTAAAAGTTTTTTCTTTCATGTAATTTAATGATGATAAGTTATTTGTTGATACCACAGAACCGCCAACCAGCATTCCGGCACTCTTAATAAAATCCGATCTCTTCATTAAGTGTAAGGTTTATTTTGATTTTTTATAAATATAATTATTAAATCCTGAAGTGTACAGAACTTTTCTTTGCTCGTTTTCTACATAATATAAACAGAGGTCGACAGATGCCATCTTTTCAGCGATATGGATAGCTTCAGTCGGCTCCAAAGACATAAAATAATTATCTAACGCATCGGCCAACATTGCATTCTCCGCAACCACTGTAACACTTAGTGTACTACTCGTTATAGGACGGCCCGAAACAGGATTAATATGATGTGACACCATCTTATCTCCTGCCTTATACTGCTTTTCGCGAACGCTCGATGTCGTCACGGCTTTATCCGCTATCGACAATACAGGATAGATATAATTGTTTTCTACATCATTTCGCTCGTCAACCATCACCTGAAAAAGCCCGTTCGGTTTACGTCCCTTGATCCGGATCTCACCACCTAGCTCTACCAGATAATTCTGCACGCCTTTATCAGATAGAAATTGAGCAAGGCAGTCAACCGTATAGCCTTGTGCAATACCGTTCACGTCAAGTTTCACCCGTGAATCCGTTTTATACAAGGTGTTACCCCGAATATATAATTTGTCCATCCCTACAAATTGCCGTATACTATCGATTTCCATTTGTGAAGGAATTTTTGAAAATCCCCGCGGTCCAAACCCCCACAGATCTACCAAAGGAAAGACAGTAATATCAAAATAGCCTTTAGATAACTTATTAATCTCAAAGCTCTCAGTGACCACGTTCTTCATATGTGTATCCATATCGACAGATAAATCCGAGCTATTATTAAATCTACTGATCAACGAGTTTTCTCTGTATAAAGACATTGATATATCAATAATATTCAGGATACTATCTATCTCGTATTTAGGTATCTCTTTATCAAAATAATATTTTATTGCATAGGTTGTTCCCTGTGCCCGCCCTTGAATAGACCATTCTTTCGTGGAGCTATCCCCGGCAAACAGGAGACCTTGCAAAAACAAAAATCCTATCGTGATAAACGCGTTCAAAACTAAATATAAAGCTGCGTATTGATACCGGGTTTGGCGACAGGGTACAGACCGTTCTCGTCAGGCACCAGCGGAGGATTGGCATCCCAGGAATATGCATCTGGCGACAATGTTATCGGAGACTGCATAGCTTCCTCCCATTTGATAACCTTACCTGTATAGCAGGCTATCCGACCGATGATACCTGTAAGTGTACTATATGCAGCAAAATCAATGTCCTGAAACCGATGCTCACCTTTCGCAATAGCATCAAACAATTCGACGTGTTCCTGTGCATATGGATTAGGGTCACCTTTCGGTTGATGTCTATAAATTTCCTTCCCGTTGGCGTCCCATAAAATGGCCTGGTTTCCTGCTGAAAGATACGTCCGGCCTTTCGTCGCCTGGAATGTTTCGTCGACGCGGTTGTGGATGCCCTCAAAATGTCTACATTGGCTATATACCACCGATCCATCATCATAAGTAAGCTCTACCGCAAAATTATCATAAATCTCGCCATAATCTTTACCGGTACGGTGTGCTCTCGAACCTGTTCCTTGAATAACAACAGGATATTTTCCTTTAATCCAGTTGGCTACATCGATATTGTGTACATGCTGCTCGACAATATGATCACCACATAGCCAGTTGAAATAGTACCAATTACGCATTTGGTATTCCATTTCTGTTTGATCGGGCTTTCTCGGCCTGACCCAGACACCGCCACTTTCCCAATACACTTGTCCGGCAACAACATCACCGATCTGTCCGTCGTGAATACGTTGTATAGCTTCCTTATAATTGTTCTGAAAGCGGCGTTGAAAGCCTACGACGACATTAAGCTTCTTTCTTTTCGCTTCTTTGGACAGTTCTAATATCTTACGTATACCGGGGATATCGACGGCAACGGGCTTTTCTATAAAAGCATGCTTACCCTGGGCTACGACCTCTTCAAAATGTATAGGTCTAAATCCCGGAGGAGTTGTCAGGATGACGACATCTGCATCGCGGATAGCTTGCTTATAAGCATCAAAACCTACATACTTTCGTGAATCAGGCACATCGACCTTGTCGGCATACTTTTTTATAAGATTATCGTACGACTTGTCTATGTTGTCCCGGAATGCGTCGGCCATTGCAACCAACTTTACATTTTGTCCCGAATTGAAGGCATTCACTACTGCACCAGTGCCTCGGCCACCACAACCCACAACAGCAATCTTAATCGTATCATCGACACCAGATATCATTGCAGAAACGGGATTAGAGCCGGCAACAGCCACACCTGCAACAACAGACGAGGATTTAATAAAATCTCTTCGATTTAGGTTTTTCATTTGTAATAAATTATTTTTAGAAGTCCTCTATTGGAGGTTGATTATAATAAGCTAATATTTCTTCTTGCGAAGGTGTGTCCAAAGGTTTTACGATACGTAATCCGACAAATGGTGCCTCGGGAAACCACCAGTTGGATTTAGGGACCTGTGGATCCAGCTGCTTCCACATAGGATCAGAGTAAGCCCGGGCTGCTGACCGCAACTCACTTGCAGAACTTTGAAACGAACCTCCACGGACAACATGCGGGTATAATTCTGTAGGGATCGCGACAGGATTATCTGCCGTCTTTCCTTCCAACTGTTTATAGTAATCAGGGAGATATTGATCATAAGTCCACTCGGCAACATTCCCTATCATATCGTACAGACCAAATGCATTAGGCTTTTTCTTTCCAACCTCCTGCGTTTTTTCCGAACTATTGTTCGCATACCAGGCATACTCACCTACCAGCGAACTATCGTCACCAAAATAGTAGGCAGTAGACGAACCGGCACGACAGGCATATTCCCACTCCGCTTCTGTTGGGAGACGATAGAACACACCCGTTCTCATATACAACCACTTACAAAACTGAATAGCATTATAATGTGTCATCGCCAACGCCGGCTGATTTTGTTTTCCCATGCCAAAGGTCATGTCCAGATAAGGTTTCGTTGGCCGGGTTACGGCATCAACCTCAGCAGGTACACCGCCGTCTAACTGCTTAGACTGTTCATAATCTTTGTAAAGGAAAAGCTCGAAGATATCCCATGTAATTTCATAAGTACTCATCCAAAATGGAGCGATTTTCACCTGGTGTATAGGTTGTTCATCTGTATTTCCAACGTCGCTACCCATAGCAAATACACCCCCGGGAATAGCTTCCATAGAGAAAGAGACTGAGGTACCCGCGATAGGTTGGGAAAACCTTTTATGAGTATCCTGACCGAAACTAACAACCGCTGAAGTAACAAAATAAAGCACTAAAATATATCTTTCCATAATATGGTTAGTGTTCAAAATACACTCTAATAAAACCTAAAATTAAGACTTCCAAATGACAATTGCAATAACATTGTCGTTACAAAATATGCAATCCTTATTGAAAGTTATTTTTTGACTGACTCAAATAAAAGTTTGCACAAGTACAAATAATCCCATAACTTTGAGCCTATTAATAAAATGACTGCTTTACTATTATCTCACATACATCATTATCATCATCGCCGTTGCGGCGATATGTAATAGTTTGTGTTTCTACGTGAAGCATTTTTTCCCAAATAGTCTTACTTTTTATTAATAATCGATAACAACTTGAATATTTTTGAATTTTGAAAAATCTTAAAATTGCTATCCAAAAATCGGGTAGATTAAACGAAAAATCCGTTCTCCTTCTTAAAAACTGTGGTTTGGATTTCGAAAACTACAAAAGCTCTCTGATTACGACAGTCTCGAATTTTAACCTTGAAATATTATTCTTACGGGATGATGATATTCCCGGCTATGTAGAAGAGGGTATTGCCGA
>JBEBVG010000011.1:0-38291 GCA_040392845.1 Sphingobacterium sp.
AGAAGATATCCGCCACCTGATCCATACCTTCCGATGGAAATAATTCCGTAAGTTTGACGTATGATTCAAATTAAGACATTTGTATTTAATCCTTACCAGGAAAACACGTATGTCCTCTATGATGAAGTGTCCCGGGAATGTATTATAGTGGATCCGGGGATGCATATTCCTGTGGAGGAGGAGCGTCTGTCTACATTTATCCAGGAAAAGGAGCTGAAGCCGGTATTGTTGTGCAATACCCATTGTCATATTGATCATGTGCTGGGCAACCGGTATGTCTTTGAACAGTGGGGGCTTAAGCCACAGTTTCATGAAGGTGAGGTACCTATCCTGGTGGCGGTACAGAACTATGCGCCGCAGATGGGCTTCCGCTACGAGGTGTCACCCATTCCGGATACCTTTATCGAAGAGGGACAAACCATTCAACTGGGTGAACATACGTTGACGGCAATTCTGGCACCGGGGCATTCGCCCGCACACCTGTGTTTCTATGCAGCAGCCGACGGCTTCCTGATCGGCGGGGATGTGCTTTTTAAAAATAGTATCGGCCGTACTGATCTGCCCGGAGGTGACCATGAGACACTTTTGGACAGTATACGGCATAAGATATATACGCTGCCGGATGAGACGGTGGTTTATCCGGGGCATGGCCCCGATACAACAGTCGGTTGGGAGAAAAAAACAAATCCTTTTATCCGTGTATGAAAAAGCTGAGCCTGCCCCTACTCTTTGCATCCCGGTACCTCTTTTCTAAAAAGTCGGTTAATGCAATTAACATTATATCGACCATCAGTGTGGTGGGCGTGTTTGTCAGTACGGCGGCATTGGTCATTGTCCTTTCTTTTTACAACGGTATGGAGAAGTTTATACTCTCCATGTACAGCAACTTTACACCCCACTTACGGATTGAGCCCGCCAGGGGAAAGCTGTTTGCGGGCAATACACCTTTTTTTGAAACATTACAGCGCGATACGGTACTGAAGAGCTATTCGGAAGTTCTGGAAGACAAGATCCTGCTCCAATATGATGGACAGCAGTTCGTAGGACTGATCAAAGGCGTAACGCCACAAAGTCTGGACAACTACAATGAGGACGATATTCTGCAGGCCGGAAAGTATACCCTACAGTCGGATACGGCGAATTTTGCACTGATCGGTGCACAGATACAGGCCAACCTGAAAATACCGATATCGGGTCTTTACAATACCATGCAACTTTATTTTCCGCGGAAGGACATTTCTATCCATAATGTTAATCCACTTGAGGATTTCAATATACGGAGCATTGATGCTGTGGGCGTGCTGACCTATCAGCCCGAGTTTGATAACCTGGTATTGGCGCCGCTGGATTTTGTCCGTGATGTACTGGGAGAAGATGAGCGGATATCAGCGATAGAGATCTTTCTGAAAGATCCGGATCGTATCGCTAAATTCCAGGACAAGGTACAGGAAGAGCTCGGTGAGGCCTTTTATGTCAAGAACAGGCAGCAGCAGAATCCGACGCTTTACAAGACGATAAAGTCGGAGAAGTGGATCGTCTTTTTTATTTTAACATTTATCGGCATCATCGCGATATTCAATATTGTGGGGTCACTGACGATGCTTGTCATTGACAAGAAGGAGGATATGAAGATCCTTCAAAGCCTGGGAGCAGAAAGGCGTACCATCGAAGCCATCTTTTTTATTGAAGGAATATTTATTGCCCTGATCGGTGGGGTGCTGGGCATCATTGTGGGTTATATCTTCTGTAAACTACAGGAAATGTACGGGTTCATCCGTACGGGCAGTGAAGACGGATCGTTGATCGATGTGTATCCGATCGATATCCGGCGGGAAGACTTTATCTTAGTCTTTCTGACGGTGGCGGTCTTGTCGCTGCTGGTCGCTTATTTTTCATCAAAACTCAGTGTAAAAGAAATCGGCAATATTACGGATATCCGGAGCGAGTAGAGCTATAAGGTGCGCTTGGCTTCCCAGGTGCCTTTGTCTCCGTCGGGACTCTGCCAGGTGCCTTTCAATGCATCGGGGGAAATAAACTCACCTTCTATCTTAGTCTCCGAGTAGGTAAACTGGACTTTTCCGTTGATCAGCTTGGTCCGACGGGTCATGACCTGTCCATTGGTCAGTACCGTATACTCGTCGCCGGAAAATAAAATATTTAACGTACCCTCTTCGTCGCCGGCATATGTTCCCTCGAAGCTTTTGACCAGTATTTCGGATGTCTCTTTGAACATAGCGACATAGATGTTATGGCCGGGAATGCTGAGGGTGACGGACGGATTGAGCCCCTGGCTGGATACAGAGAATGTAGCCTGAACCGTCTGGTTGTTGAGGGTTCCGGTGAAGACAGCACCTTCGATAGCTTCTCCAGGCGTCCAGTTGCCGAAGGATTGGCTCGTAAGGACGGCACTTTTGCCGTCGAATGCCAGCAAAGCCTTGATTTCGTTGTTTTCATTACCGACGTAGAACACCAATGTGCCCGAAGAACCGGTGACGATGCCTTTGTAGACACCTGCACTACTATTGTTGTAGGCAGCCTTGGCTTCAGGCGTCGTGGCACACGTTGTGCACGTGTCTTTGTCGTCGTCCTCGTTATTATCTTTTTTGCATCCCTGGTACAAAAATGCGACACTCACGGTGAGCATCAATAGAATTATTTTCTTCATGATTTGTGTGTTTAATAGGCGATGAAGCAAGCATGAGCTGCGGTTGTTCGTTTTGGAGGGCAGCCCATGCCGCTCATCTCGTATAATAATTGGTGGTTTGGATAATATGTTACTTTCTTCTTCCGCCGCCGAAGAAGGCACCGACTTTAAAGGCAATGTAGCCGCCATCTTTAATGATGTTGTACTCACCGGATACACGGAAATGCCCAGCTTCAAAACCTACACGAGGAAAGAAACCGAAGTTGGTAGCGCCGGGAATAGTACCTGTGTTGCCGGACTGTACGGTTTCTTCATCCAGGGTGATGGATGCGGAACGGAAAAAGCCCAGCCCGGCTCCGGCGAAGGGACGGAAGCCCTTATCGGTAAAATAATAGTCACCTGTAGCGCTGTAGGAGCTCAATATCGATACTTTTGCATCGGCATCTTCGTTGTTCAGGTCACTGACACGAGCTAATGCGGCACCTTCGAACCGCAGGCCAACAGCCAGGTCGTCCGATAAGCGGTAATGCGGCTCAACAGCAAAAGCAATACCCCCTTTCGTGCCACCACCGCCCGAGGTAGGGATGGCATAGCCTATCCCAAGATCGACTTTAATGGGTTTGTAATTTTGAGACTGGGAATAAGAAAGAGTGGCCATCCCACAGAGGCCTAATACAGTTAATAGAAAATTTTTCATGTTTACCTAGATTTTAGTTTTGGTATAAATAATTTAGTTGATTGGACAAATATAGGAGCCCAGAGACACAAAAAAGGCTCACTTTATAAAGTGAGCCAACAAATAAATGTATTGCTAATAAATGCTTTATGCGATGTTGTGCATTTCTGATTCCATCAGCCTGCGATACAGCGTAGGGGTGGTGCCCGTATATTTTTTAAATGCCCGCTGGAAGGCAGCTTTAGAATTGAAACCACAGATAAAAGCTATTTCTTCGATCTTGATATGATCGTACTGTTTGTCGAGCAGGTGTGCCTTGAGTGCTTCCACACGATAGGAGTTGACGAAGTCGAAAAAGTTTTTTTCAAACTTTTGATTGATGACCTGTGAGAGGACATGGCTCGGAATAGCTGTGTTCCCGGCAAGCACGGTAAGGTTTAATTCCGGGTTTAAGTACCATTTGTGGATTTTGAAACCTTCCCTCAGTAAGGTGGCATATTCTTCTATCTTCTCGTCAGACAAGGCCGATGTAGCATAACGCTGTTTTGCATGGTTCGCGATATACTGGTTGAGCGGTGCATATAGTTTTTTGAAGTTCTGGTAGTCGGTTTCAGAGAAGATGACGCCGTAGTTGTAGCTTTTGTAGACAACGTAGAAATACATCAGGTTGCCAAATATGGGTACCCACACCAATTCGATATACCACATGGAAGTGAACAGGGATATCGACACCAATAGCAGGATCTGTACGATCATGACGATGATAAATTCGGTAATATAGCCCATCTTGAAGTTTTCGAGGTGAGTGAATACCTCTTTGAAGGTCTTAAAATGCCGGAAAACAATGACGGCAGCTATCGATATGTAGATAAGAACCAATACAATAGGCATCCAGCAGGACAGGATCATCTGCCAGGTGACATCATCATACTTCGTCAACGATTGGGCAAATTCTAATTGACTTTCGGGACTGGAAAAAATGTAGATTAACCATAATATCAGCAGGCAGAAGGACGGCAAGGCATGTCCTAGCTTAGAAAGGGTAAATGTAAAGGATTTTCCCAGCATCTCCATGCAGTAGAATAAATAGATCGGCCCGAAAAAACTAAAAAGTATCTGTGAGGCAAACAGGAAATGTGGAAAATCTTCAACGGACCGTGTATAAAAGATATAATTTGCTATGATCGGAAATGCCGGCAGAAGTATCAGGCAGGCCAACATGCGATTGGCGCGGGAGTTGTTTTTCCGAAAGAAATATAAAGGAAATAACAATACCTTGTTGACTACAGTAAAAATATGTAGAAATAAGATCCAGTCCATTGGTTTGTTGGTTTCACCGCTAATTTCGTACAAATTTTCGACATAAAGAATTATTGGAGAGGGCTTTTGTTCTTTTTGTCGTGTATTTATGTTTCATTTATCGGGGTAGCTGATGGAAATATGTCTATATCTTGCCCTTCGAATAAACCGGATACCCCCTTACGAGCAATGATGAGAAAAATTATTATTTGGGTCTTTTTAATGCAGTTGTCATGGAGCTGTCTTTTGTACGGGCAGCCGCGGATTATCTGGTCGGTGAATGATCAGTGGAAGTACCTGCCGGAGGGAGCCGACTTTGCGCAAAAGCCTGCAATGGATGATACAGGATGGAAGATGGTCCATATTCCGCACACCTGGAACAGTAAGGATCCGTTTGATGATGATGAAACTTCCCGAAGGGGAATTAGCTGGTACCGAAAAAAAATATCCCTGGATCACACATTTAAAAATAAACGGCTTTTTATTCACTTTGAAGGCGTAGGGCAGGTTGCGGATGTTTATATCAATGGCGTTTTTGCGGGTCAGCATAAGGGGGGCTATACGGGTTTCACATTTGATATCACAAACCTTGTTCAGCTGGGGGATGTACCCACAGAAAATTTAATCGCGGTTCAGGTGAATAATGCCCACGATGAATTTTTGCCACCGCTGTCTGTAGGGTATGCCTCTTACGGCGGCATTTACCGGGATGTATGGTTGATTGCTACAAATGACCTGCATTTCGATCTGGTCGACCATGGTGCCAGGGGTGTTTTTATCACGACGCCACAGGTCTCGAAGGCGGCGGCAGAGGTACGTGTAAGGGCGAAAGTTGTCAACGATGCACCGACAGCCCGTAGTTTTGAGATCGTGCATACATTATATGACCAAAATAACGTAGAAATACAGACCATCAGTGCGGAAAATATACTTCAGCCCGGCACAAGTGCCGATATGACCCTTGATTTTGGGAAGGTGCAGAAGCCCGGGTTATGGTCCCCTGATAATCCCTGTTTATACCAGGTGAAAAGTGTATTACGCATGGACGGCAGGACGATAGACGAGCAGGTCAATACGATCGGCTTTCGCTGGTTCGCTTTTGATGCCGACAAAGGTTTCCTGTTGAACGGAGAAAAGCTTATCTTGAAAGGCACTAACCGCCATCAGGATGTGAAAGACAAGGGAGATGCCTTAATGAGTGGGGACCATTATCGGGACTTAAAACTGATCAAAGATATGGGGTGTAACTTCTTACGTCTGGCACATTATCCGCAGGCACGCGAGGTTCTCGACCTGGCCGATAAAATGGGCTTGATCGTATGGGAAGAAGTGCCCGTTGTCAATTATATCAATACCGCTCCGGCATTCCTGGAGAATGCGAAGCAGATGATCCGTGAAATGGTCCGGCAGCATTATAATCACCCGGCCATCCTGGTCTGGGGCTCCATGAACGAAGTTCTTCTATGGAGTAACAAAGCAGAGCGGGTACAGGTCCATACGGATACCCTTTATCTGAAGAAAGTAAGAGAATATACGACAGTATTGGATGCGTTGCTCCGGGCGGAAGATCCTTTCCGCGTAACGGCTATAGCCATGCACATCAGCGATGACTACGAAAAATATGGATTATCGACTATCCCCCAGTTGATGGGTTTTAATATCTATGACGGCTGGTATAGCGGCGAAGCGGAAGCCTTTAAGTCAACGATAGACGCTATTCATCGCAGTCATCCAAAGCATCCTGTTTTTATCAGTGAATATGGAGCAGAGGCCGATAACAGAGTAAATTCGGAAAAGCCGACGCGTTTGGATTTTACAGGGCAATATCAGCGTTATTATCATGAGGTATATCTGCGTCAGATAAACAAAATGCCCTACCTGGCGGGTACCGCTATCTGGAATCAATTTGATTTTTCGCAACCTAATGTCGGCGGTGTCAGCAACAACATGAACCAGAAAGGTGTCGTTACATGGGACCGGAAACCGAAGGACTCCTACTACCTGTATAAGGCCAACTGGACGGATAAACCCATGGTGTACATCGCTTCCCGGGATTGGCAGATCAGGGCCGGAACCCGTCATCAGCCGTCGACTATTGAGGTTTATTCCAATCTGGAAGAAATTACGCTGACCGTGAATGGTGTATCTTACGGCAGTCAAAAGCCAGATGACGTGCGGAAGTGTGTATGGTCGGTCGTGCTATCAGAAGGAGACAACCGCATCACGGCAAGCAGCAATACGGGTGAGGCGGATCATCTGAACATCAGCTATAAGGTGTATGGAGAGGTTTTCAAAGAAGAAAAGAATTTCAGGGAGATCGCGGTCAATGTCGGGGCAGCGACGCAGTATACCGATGGGACGGAGCACGTGTGGATAGAAGACCGGCCTTATAAAACAGGTAGTTTTGGTCATGTCGGCGGTATGCCGGGTACATTGAGCATCAAAACGGTAAAAAAGAACACGTATGACACACCTCTTTTTTACTCTTACCTGGCCGACCTGGAGGCCTATAAATTTGATGTCGGTGATGGCACATACGAGCTTGAAATGGGTTTTATTGAGCCGGAGCGGGTGGAGGATGACGGTAGGATATTTGATGTTCTTGTCAACGGCAATAGGGTCATAGCGGGGTTGAACCTGATGCGTGACCATGGCTTTGCCGTTGCGGTGAACAAAAAATTCATCGTGAACGCCACGGGGGGAAAAGGGATACAGGTAGCCTTTTCCGCACAACGCGGGCAGGCTGTGCTGAGTGGTATACGAATCAAAAAAGTAAACTAACAATAGCGAAGATATGAACAGTACGTATTGGATTAGACACACGTGGATGACGGCCGTATTGGTAGGCTTGCTAAGCTGCAGCGCTTTAGCGCAGCGGAAGAATATAGCATTGCATAAGCCGGTTTGGACGTCCTCAACGGATACGAAATTTCAACCCCGGTATATTACAGACGGCAAGATATCACGGGATAGCAAGTGGCAGGCAGGTACGACGAAGGCACCCCATGTGGTCGAGGTAGACCTGCAGCACTATTATGATATTACCGGTTTAGCAGTGCATAGTGGGTTGAAGGATGATGAAAAAAAACCGGATGAGATGACACAGGCCGCTGGCTTCTGGTCGGCGAAAAACTTTAAGCTGCAATATTGGGATGACGCAAACTGGACAGATTTACCCCGGGCGGAAGTGCATGAAAACAGGTTGGTACATGCGACATTTGATTTTGCACCGGCAATTACAACTTCCAGGATCCGCCTGATCTGTGACGATGGTGAGGCTATTAATATCATGGAGATCGAAGTCTTTGGCGAACTTACACCCAATATGCCCAACCCGCCAGGCAGTACCGGTACAACAGATCGGGACGATGCAAGTCGTGGATCCAGGGACATAACCGTGACGATAAATCCCCGTGAGGTCGGGAAGACCATGAAATATGTAGGCTACAACCAGGGCTATTATTTTCCGGGAAGCAATGTTTCCGGTTGGCTGGCTTATTCTCAGGTTAATAGTCTGCGTGTGTGGGCAAGCCTGAATGCTTTTGTGCCGGCAACTGCCGTGGAAGTAGATAAGAATATCGCCAGTGTGGAAGATTTTGACCGGCGTAAGGCTGAGCTTCGGTTGGCGCCGGAGAAAAACCGGTTTATCCGCTGGGAAGAACTGTTGCCGCGTTATGACATGCCGGATTCATCGTCAACCAATGCGATGGTCTTCAATTATGCTTTACGGGAGGCAAAGCGCCTGGGTATGGATGTGATATTGCAGCTTGGAAGCACCGATTTCAATGCAAGTTGGGAAAATAAGTGGAAGCAATGGCAACGCTATTACGCTATTGCCTACCATGCGGCCAAAACGGGCGACGTGACGATGTTTGCCATGCAGAATGAACCCAACCACAGGCATTCGGGTCCTATGCTGTTGGATCAATGGATCGAAGGGTCTAAAATAGTGTCCGATGCTATACGTTGCGCGATAGCCGATGTCAACAAGAAATATAACAAACAACTACGGGCACAATTCGTCGGCCCGGTCACTGCGGGGCATAATACCGACTGGTGGGCAGGTATTGCGAAGGCCAATCGTACAGATTACCACGGGAAAACTGTAGAACAGGAGCAGATCGATTTATTTTCAACACATTCGTACAATTCTCCTGCAGCCGGCTATGAGCACCGTATTCTGAATATTCGCAAGATCCTGTCGGATAACCATCCACAAGGAAAGAGTTTACCAATTCTCTATACAGAAATCGGCAGATGGATGAATGCCTACCTTATCGACAAGGAAGAGACGATGGATTCTCCGTCGCTGTTCACCGAATGGGCAGGTATCTATTCGAACAATATGAAAAACGGCGGCTATGGTATGTGGGCATTTAAATTTGCCAATACCGCAAGTGGCACCTATCCCCGGGGAATAAAATCGGGCCACCATTTTATTTGGCAAGGAAAACGTATTGTAGAAGATGCTTATAAAAACCTGGCTTATCAAAAGGCTGTGACAGCAAGTTCTA
This sequence comes from Sphingobacterium sp., assembly GCA_040392845.1. Lineage (GTDB taxonomy): Bacteria > Bacteroidota > Bacteroidia > Sphingobacteriales > Sphingobacteriaceae > Sphingobacterium. The sequence goes on from JBEBVG010000011.1 coordinate 9,134, forward strand.
TGGCTAATGAAGCGGCCAGAATCACAGATGGAGATAAAACGGATAACTCGGCCTGGGAATCGGGAGATGAGGGTGAAAAATGGCTGGAAATAGACTTAGGGGCAGAGCAGGAACTAGGCAGTGCCGTCATCTATACTGGTTCGGCAGGGGGGGTATATACCAGCCCCGACAGGATAAAGAATTTTAAACTTCAGTACCTGGCGGACAATGTGTGGAAGGATATCCCCGGTGCTACCGAAAAAAACGGACGTTATGCACAGGTTTTCACCCTCTTCAAAAGCCCTGTAAAAACACGGAAAGTGCGTTTTTTCAGTGGGGACGAAGGAACCTTAAAAGTCAGGGAAATCAAGCTTTTTGCAAAGGGCGACGGGCCTGACGACAAAGCCGACTATAACGTGTCGGGTATACAGCGGACGGGAGAAGTCGTCCGTCTTTTTGCTAAAGGTTTTAAGGAGGAAAGGCCACTCCTGGAAACAACCTTACCCCAGCCCGATCCGGACCTGGACACCTATACATCGTTCGACGAGAAAAGCGGCAACTATTACATATGGATAGTTCTACGCCATACGGCGGCTTATCATCTGCATATTGACCTCAACAAGCTCAATATCGCCCCGGCATCGCCGATTACGGTGGAAACTGTCGATCATACTTACCGCGGCGAAGTGACGCAGGTGGGCTATGCGGATGCTAAAGGTATATTTAGTTTAGCGGTACCTCCTCAAAGTGTGATGCTATTGACCATTCCCCGGACCACGAAGACTCCGCCTACGGTTATCGCGGCAACGGCGAACGTTACGGTCAGGGGAGGTAGCTATGCCGATCAGATCAGCAAGGAGGCTGGATTGAAGGTGCAGCTGGATGCAGCGGCACCATCGGATAACCAGGTGACCTATATACACTTTGCCGGCGCGAAAGACAAGCTTCAGAATCTAAAGAAAGGTATCCTGGAAGTAACAGGCGAAGTGGATACAGGTGATAAGCCTTATGGCGTACATATATATGCTATTCCGAATAACAAAGGTTTGGATAAAACAAAATATAGCTGGAACAACGCGTTGTTGCTGGATAACCGGGAGGCATTAATCCACGGTGTCGGTGAGGAAGCTTTTGTCGCCGGGCAAATGGTATTTGATCTGAAAACGAAGAGCCATTACCTGGATGTGACGGATATATTAAATAAATATGTCGATAAGGGAGTAACTTTTGTATTCGTGCGGGAAACCCGGCAGCTCGGAGACGACGAGGATAAGGGGAGACAGGTTTCTATACATCCTTCGACAGGTAATATGGGGCCAAAGCTGCATCTTTGGCAGTAGTCGTTTCCGCTACTCTGCCGGGGCAGCAATGCCAGAGATAAAAAATGAAATTATAAACATAAATTGAAGAGATGAAGAACTTATTTTTTTTGCTGACGCTGATGAGCGTGATGGTTATCCAGGCTTTTTCCCATGAAAAAGAAAGTACGCGGATTATTCCGTTTACGGGGATGGATTATATCCGTATCGCCGTCAATGCGGACTACAGGATATCCGCAGGCAACACATTCCAGGTAACTATAACATCGTTGGCCGACCAATCAGTATTGTGGCGTGGCGCTGTTGTCCCCTCGGAAGTCGATGTGACGGGGGTACAGCAACTCACCTTTGAGATTAAGGATCTGCACCCGAAGCTATGGTCCCCGGCCTCTCCAAATCTATACCAGGTCACGTTGGAACAACTCTCCGGCAAGAAGGTGGTGAGCACGCTCCATGAAAGGGCCGGATTCCGGATGATGGAAAGAAGAGGTGGAAACCTCTACCTGAATGGGAAGCCGATCTTTTTACGGGGGATAGCGATAAACCCTCCCGGCAGAGGTATTCCGACAGCACTGGAGAATAGCCGGGCATTTGCCCTGGATTATGTCCGCTTCATGAAGAGCATCAATGTCAATATTATACGTGTCCCGGATGCGGAGGAGTGGTTTGATGTATGTGATGAATTGGGCATGATGGTTTTTGGCGGCAATTATGGCAGTAAAGTAGCGCAGGGCGCTAAGGTGGAGAAGCAGGAGCAGGTAGGTGACGAGGGTGACCACGGATTTCCGTCCGACTACAATGTAGGCGTAGCCTGGTACCAGCATGAAAAGCTGGGACTCATTGCACACCATCCCAGCCTGATGGTGTATGCCTTAACCAATGAAACACCATTTGCAGGCAAGCGGGCAGCAGAATGGGAAGCATTCCTGGATTATTCCTTCCAGAAGTTGAAGCAGTGGGACGAAACGCGCGTCTATATTGCAAATGCAGGTTATGGATATGGAAAGACAGGCGATATATGTGATCTGCACCGTTACTGGGGGTGGTATTATAGTTCACCGTTTACTTTTTTAAACATCCGCGACAATTCGAAAATCATTCCATTTCCGAAAACAGGAATGCCTATTACGTTCACGGAATGCGTGGGCAACTATACAGGGCCGGATGGAAGGTATCAGCAGACTCCGGCACATAAAAACCCAAGTTCGCAGTTGGCCTGGACCGGTCATGAACGGCAAGACCTACAGGCGCAGCTCGCAGATATACACCAGAGTTTTACATTCCGGCAGGCGACGGAGACTTTCAGACAACTGCGGTCCGCCAATCCTGATTTGAGTGGTGTGTTTCCCTTTACGATCATGTTCTACAATTGGGATACGATAGAAAAATTTGCCGATATGAAGCCGAAGCCTGTCACAGAGCAGGCAAAGATTTCCTATCAGCCGGTCTTGTTAAGTTGGGAATGCTGGACAACGAATGTCTATGCGGGCACCACCATACATCCTGTGGCGCATATCATCAACGATTCGGACGACTTTGTCGACCTGCAGCAAGTGCGGCTGGACTACAGGATTGTGGATAAAACAAAGCGGGCCATCGTGACCGGCACCGTGAACTATGCGGATATTGCTTATTACGGTACGGCTCAAAAGAAGCTGTCTATTGAGATACCCGACGATGTGTTGACGGGAGATTATGTGTTGGAAGGCCGGGTTTTTGCGGCGGGAAAACAGGTTTCCGAAAATTTCTTTCCCCTTTTCATTGGTGATCGAAGTCTTACGGCAGCTGTTCCTTCCCTGCAGTCTGCGGTGGTGTTGTATGACGGTGCAGGAAAAACAAGGAAAGCCTTGCAGCAGCTCCATATTTCTTTCACTGAGCTCCGGTCTTTTCAGGGCCTTCCTCAAAACAGCGTGCTCCTGATAGGTGAAAATGGTGCTGACATACAGCTCGCCACGCAGGCACAACATATCAGGAGCTTTATCCAGGCAGGGGGACGTGTGCTGGCCTTGCGACAGGATAGTGTCAGCTTACACCATCTGAATACCGTGCTGGACTATAAACTGACCAACAATACGGTCGATATTGACGATCCGGCTTATCCTTTGTCAGCTACACCGCCGCGCAACGGGTATTACGTGAATCCGGAACGTCCGGAGCATCCGGTATTTTCGGGTATTACACGTGCCAATCTCCGCGTATGGTCGGACTATACGGGATGGGATCCTTCAAAGGAGGGACAGCCGGCCATTTGCCCCGTTACTGACGGGTTTATGCTGGAAGACCGGGGTGGTGTGAGCGCTACGGCTATTCTGGGGAACTATGCATCGGGTTTGCAGAGCATTGCTATTGCCGAGCAGTTTATGGGCAAAGGAAGTATTTTATTGACAGGTCTTGACCTTGTCAATCGGTGTGGACTGGATCCTGTAGCCGATCGCATGTTGCTTAATATGATAAGCTATAGCAGTACGAAGGAGCACCATCATGCACATCCGCTGATTACCCAACCTATTATCTGGGGGGAATATGAAACAGAAAAAGGGGTAGTGACGGACTATTATAGTGGCTTCCTGGTGAATGGCACACCGCGCCTTACCGGGGCCTTTGCCGATGAAGGTATAGTCATCAGTAAAGAAGGCTACCAAATAGCGGGCGGAAAAAGAGGACGGTTTAATACGCGGCCAGGCTTACAATATGTGGCTAACGGAAGACGACTCTGGGGACCGTATGTGCAGTCCTTTGGTGGACAGCCCCGGCTGGGTAAGGGCGCGTTGGGAGAAGGTAAATTCTGGTGCCGCATACCTCAGGGGATGAACAACATGGCTTCGGTGGTATGGAACCCTACCGATAAACCGTTATCTATCCAGATCAAGGTCAACGATGGGGCAGCAGTGACACATGTGATCTCTCCCGGAGCACGTGCCGTGGTAGATGCAAAAGTAGATAGGACGGATGTGGGAGTGATATACACGGGCGACAGAAGATTGGTCGTCCTGCAAACCTGGTTTGATATAAAATAAAAAATGATGAAACAACTAAGAAAAATTGTACTTGCCCTTTTATTTGTTCCACATCTGCTGTGGGCACAACGTATTGATCCTGCGAATGGTTTAGGAGAAAGAGCATACTTCGTCCAGACGTTGGTCAAGATCGCGGATCCGGTTTTGACGGCGCTAAGCAAGAACGAACTGAAGAAAGTCATGCCGATAGAGGCCAAAGTACCGAAGGACAGAGCATATAGCACACATCTGGAAGCCTTCGGAAGGCTTCTTTCAGGCATGGCGCCCTGGCTGGAGCTTGGCCTGGATAACACGGATGAAGGAAAACTGCGCAAAAAATATATTGAGCTGGCCGTGCTGTCGATAAAAAACGCAACCAACCCTGATGCTCCGGATTTTCTCAATTTCAGCCAGGGGAGGCAGCCTTTGGTTGATGCCGCATTTTTTGCCCATGCGCTGTTGCGTGCACCCCGGCAGTTGTGGGGTAATCTCGATGCGCAAACGCAAAAAAATGTTGTCGAGGCTTTAAAGTCCAGCCGGGATATTACGCCTTCGTTTTCCAACTGGCTTATGTTCAGCGCAACGATAGAAGCGGCATTAGAGAAATTTGATAAGAGCGGCGATAAAATGCGGCTCGACTATGCGGTGCGGCAACATATGCAATGGTATAAGGGTGATGGTGCTTATGGCGACGGACCAGAGTTTCACTGGGATTATTACAACAGCTTTGTTATCCAGCCTATGCTGCTCAATGTCACCAAGGTGATGAAAGAAGAAAACCTGGATCTGAAGAATAACTTCTACGGACAGGTTTTAGAGCGGGCCAGGCGCTTTGCTGCTGTACAGGAACGGTTGATATCTCCCGAAGGTACTTTCCCCCCGATAGGCCGCTCGATTGCCTACCGGTTTGGAGCCTTCCAGTTATTATCCCAGGTAGCTCTCATGAAAGAACTGCCGGAATATGTGACGCCACAGCAGGTACGCTCCGCGCTTTATGCTGTCGTCAAACGGCAGATTGAGATGCCCGATACGTTTGATTCGAAAGGTTGGCTGCGCATTGGTTTTGCGGGGCACCAGCCGGGCGTGGGAGAAAATTACATTTCAACGGGAAGCCTATACCTGTGTTCGGAAGTCTTTTTGATTTTAGGGCTGTCACAGGATGATGCATTCTGGCAGGCTCCCTATGCAGACTGGACGGCGAAAAAGGCCTGGAGCGGACAGCCTTTCCCGATAGATAAAGCATTGAAAGAGAATTAGTAACTATATATAAACTTAAAATTATTATGAAAGCAACATCATTTCTAATGGCCTTACTATTCGTCAACACGTTGATCCTTCAGGCCCAAACGAAAAAAAATTCCTGGAAGCCGAAGGCAGATTTAGTAAATCTCATCGATAAGCAGCTGGATTTTGCCGCTGCGCAGTATAAAATACTTGCCCGGAATGTACCGGCCGATAGCCTTCCCGAAACATATCAGTATGGACGGTCGAAAAGCATCAGTGCTAAAAACTGGGTGAGTGGATTCTATCCGGGTACGCTGTTTTACCTCTATGAGGCCACAGGAGACCAGGAGCTGTATCAGGCCGGGCTGAATAAGCTGCCGGTTATGGAGCCGATCAAGACCTTGGATTCGCACGATATCGGGTTTATGATGTATTGTAGCTTTGGCAATGCCAATCGGCTCAAGCCGAACGATGCGTACAAAGACGTGTTGGTTACCAGTGCACAGACGTTGACCAAACGGTTTAACCCTACTGTGGGCTGTACGATGTCATGGAGTTCAAAACCGGGGGAGTTTAGGGTAATCATCGATAATATGATGAATTTGGAACTGTTGATGTGGGCGACAAAAGTTACAGGCGATTCAACGTACGCTAAAGTCGCTATTTCACATGCCAACACAACCTTGAAAAATCATTTCAGACCAGACGGAAGTTCTTACCACCTGGTGAATTATAATCCTGAAACAGGAGGAATACACCGGAAACATACCGTACAGGGATATGCCGATGATTCGGCCTGGGCGCGGGGACAAGCCTGGGGTCTGTATGGATTTACGATGATGTACCGCGAAACAAAAGACAAAAACTACCTGGATCAGGCTAAAAAAATAGCAGCATTCATACTCAATAATCCTAATCTTCCGGAAGACAAGGTGCCGTATTGGGATTTTAGTTCTCCCGGCATTCCGAATGCCTACCGGGATGCTTCTGCAGGAGCATTGAACGCTTCCGCTCTTTTGGAGCTTGCCGGCTATGTAGATGATGCTACTGCTGCGAAATACCTTCAGGTAGCCGAGACGATTATCAGGACGTTAGCTTCGGATAAGTTTACTGCGCCCTATGCGGGGAATGGTGGATTTATCTTAAAACATAGCGTAGGTCACCTGCCTAAGGGAGCCATGATCGACGTGCCACTGACCTATGCAGATTACTATTATGTGGAGGCGATGTTGCGTTATAAAGAATTAGCCGCAAAATGATGCGGGCGGTCACCTTGTTAAGAGTGAACCTGACGTGTTTAGGGTTACTTTTTTTAATGCAGGCCGTTGCGCAGGAGGTGGAAAAGAGAACCATCGCAGTGGACGTGAACCAGGTGGCGGGGGATTTAAATAAGGTATTTAATGCTTGTATCGGCGCAGGAAGAGCAAATGAAGGGCTAAGGGCGGACTGGCAAGAACAGTTGGCCATGATCAAGAAAGATGTGGATTTCAAATATATCCGTTTCCACGGTCTCTTACACGATGATATGGGAGTTTATAGGGAAGATAAGAAGACCGGGGAGCCGCTATATAACTGGCAATATATCGATAAGCTCTTCGACTACCTGCTTCATATCAATATCCGGCCGTTTGTCGAGTTTGGATTTATGCCCGCTGATTTAGCATCGGGCCCCAAAACCATTTTTTGGTGGAAAGGAAATGTGACCAAGCCAAAATCATACGAGCGATGGACACACCTGATCAGCAGCCTGGTACAGCATTGGAAAGATCGGTACGGCGAGGAGGAGGTGAAGAAATGGTATTTCGAGGTGTGGAATGAACCCGATCTGCGTGGTTTTTTTGATGGCACGCAGGCCGATTATTTTGAGCTCTACACGCATACGGCACGGGCGGTAAAGTCTGTTTCGCCGGCATATCGGGTAGGTGGCCCTGCCACCTCTGCCGTGAAATGGATACACGATTTTTTGTCGTATTGTGAAGCAAATGAGGTCCCTGTCGACTTTGTCAGCACGCACGATTATGGTACGACATCTGTATTGGATGAGATGGGCACTAAAAAGCAACAGCTCAAAAGCATACGGGATACTATTGCCAGGGATGTACGGTCGGTGCGCGATATTATCAATAATTCGGCATTCAAAACGGCAGAATTACATTTCACGGAATGGAATACATCGCCCTCTTCCCGGGATCCTATTCATGATACGTATCAAAATGCAGCCTATATACTGCATGTGTTAAAGAAAGCGTCGCTGTATAGCAATTCGATGTCCTATTGGACGTTTACAGACATCTTTGAAGAAGCAGGGCCCGGGCCGGCTCCGTTTCATGGGGGTTTTGGGTTGATAAACCTGCAACATATCAAAAAACCGAGTTATTATGCGTATCAGTTTTTAAACCAGCTCGGACCTACAGAACTAAAAAATGAAGATGAAAGTTCCTATGTGTGCAAATCGGATGAGGGCGTGCAACTGCTTATCTGGGATTATACACACCCATACGAAAACTATACCTACAACCAGGATTATTTTAATATCGAACAACCCGCAAAAATCAAAAGTGAGCTGACTGTAAAATTAAATCATCTTGTCGACGGCAAATATATCGTAGAAACGTATAAGATAGGATACCAGCATAATGATCCCTATACGCAGTATCTACAAATGGGCAAACCTCCCGTATTGACGCAGGCACAGGTGGCAGCGTTGATGGAACTTTCGTCTGGCCGTCCGTTGCATAAAACGACAATTCATGTTACGAACGGAAGTTTTGATCATAAATTGGACTTAAAAGAGAACGAAGTTGTGTTTTTGAAGCTGATAAAATCTTTATAGAATATGCGTTAAACTCCAATTATAGGCCTTTTTATCTTGTAACATGTATATATGAACGATTAGTCATGTATGAAAATACAAATTAAAGGCTAGTATTGGGGAACCAAGATAAACTAGATCGATTTAAGTATTATCATAATTTATAATAAAATGGGTAATTACTATTTAAAAAGGAATGTACTTTATAGGCTTATTTTAATGGGGTTGATTGTTGCCTATCCGTTGGCCTATAGTCGAGGCCAGTCCGTAGCTGTTGAGGCAGCAACGGCAGATAGTACTTCAGCAGTCATTCATGTGCTGCATAAAACCCAAACGAAGCCGGCTTTAGTACAATCTACGGCGACGGTATATAGTGAAGAGTTGGTGACGACGCCGGCACCCTCATTTTTGCAGGCCTTGCCGGGACGGATTTCCGGATTGTATACCCGGCAACGTAGTGGTATCCAAGATACGGATGATCCGGCGTCGGTCATTGACTTCAGGATCAGAGGCCAGGTGCCTTTAATATTGATCGATGGTGTACCGAGAGATTTTGCTTCTATTGAACCGGAGTCTATTGAAAGTATCACAGTCTTAAAGGATGCATTGTCTACCGTCATGTTCGGCCAACGTTCCTCGGGAAATATTATCCAGGTGACGACCAAGCGTCCCGTAGCTTCACCGTTTAAATTGTCCTTCACGGCACAACATGGTGTACAACGACTGATTAACAAAACCAAAGTCGTGTCGGCAGCCGATTATGCCATTCTGTATAACGAAGCCCGCAATAACGATGGCCTTGCTCCTGTATATACCGCGCAGGATATTATGGCTTACCGAAATGGTAACGACCCTTTGTTCCACCCGGACAACGACTATCAGAAATACTTTTTGAACAATGGTGCGAGCCTGGACCGGTACAACTTGAATATGCAAAGTGGAAATGATGTAGCAAAGTTCTATGTGGCTCTGGATTACCAGAAGGAAGGCGGTTTCTTTAATACCGCTGATCTCAACACCTATAATACCAATTCGGGTGTAGACCGATATATCGTCCGCTCCAATGTCGACATCAACCTTAACCGTAAATTGAATGTAGTGCTCAATATTTTTGGAAGGATACAAACCTCTAACCAGCCGGGGAGTGGTACGACAAACGTGATGAATGCTATCACATATACGCCTAACAATGCGTATAGCATTTTTAACCCCGACGGATCATTAGGGGGCAACAGTACCTATACCAACAATATCTATGGCATGCTGAATCATGCGGGATATACCCGGGGGAATTCAAAAGATCTGGCTGCAGACCTGATCCTGAAGCAGGATCTAAGTGATATCGTCGAAGGTCTATGGGGTAAAATAGATATTTCATACAATAATACAGTGGATCAGTCGGTCAACAGGTCGAAGTCGTTTGCTGTTTATAATCTCGATATCGGGCAGGGGATGCCTAACTATGTTTCAATAGGTACAAATACCAACCAACCGAATACATTGTCATTGTCTTCGAAGCGAACTTATACCTATGGAAAGGCAAGCCTGGGCTATGATCGTACTTTCGGAAGCCACACGCTGAACTTGTTGGCATTGGTCGATAACCAGGCGACAACGATTAACCTGGATCTTCCCGCTACTTTCACAAATATTGCTGCTAATGCGGCATATACCTATAACCACAAATATTTCGCTGAGGCGGCTTACAGCTATGGTGGGTATAATCGTTTTAAACCCGGAAATAGATTTGGAAGCTTTTATGCCCTGGGGCTGGGTGTTGATATCGCACAGGAAGATTTTCTTAAAGATGTAACATGGATAAACCGGTTGAAACCCCGGGTAAGCTACGGTAAAACCGGTAATGCAAATGTAGGGTATTATGTCTACGACCAATACTATAGCTATGGAGGTACAAGTGCCGCCTATTATTTTGGAGCCTCACCGACGGTAGCACGTTATTACGAAGAGATGGAACTGGCCAATCCGAATGTAACCTGGGAGAAAGCATATAAGCTGAATGTAGGAGTAGATCTCGAAGCTTTCAACAACAGGCTGAATGTAACGACAGAATATTTCAATGACAGGTATTTTGACCTGATGCAGGTCCGGGGGAATTCTATACAGCTTATCGGACAAAATACGAACGTGAGTCAGCCCTTTCCGGCTGAGAATATAGGAAAGAATACCTATAGCGGCTTCGAAGGCAATATCCGGTGGAGTAGTGGCTCTACATTATTCCGGTATTTTGCCGCGGGAAATATGTCGGTACTTCGGTCTAAAGTCGTCTATCAGGATGAAGTATCCCGGCCATACGATTACCAGCGGCGCACAGGACTCCCTGTAGGGCAGGCATTCGGGTATATCGCTGAAGGTTTCTTTCAATCACAGGAGGAGATCGATCTTAGTCCGGAAGTCGACGGCTACACGCCGGTTCCGGGAGATATCCGATACCGTGATTTAAATGACGATGGAGTCATCAACCAGTTTGACGAGACGGCTATCGGTACCCAACGCCCATTGATCTATTATGGTGTGACAACCGGTGTGGGCATCAAAAATTTTGACCTCAGCGTATCGATCCAGGGTGTAGCCAACAGGGACATCGTCAACAGTACATCCTATAATTCGGTGAGTGCTGCGCTGGAGCTGGAGTTTCAGAACAGCGGAAACTACCAGGCCTTTGAACATCATTTGAATCGATGGACACCTTCTAATGCGGAGCACGCCACCTATCCCCGTTTATCCATAGGTTCAAACAGCAACAATGAAAGGCCTTCTTCTTTCTGGGTCGTATCCGCCGATTATCTGCGTATTCAAAATGTAGATATAGGGTATACCTTACCAGAAAGATGGATCTCAAAGCTTAAAATAAGTGGCGTCAGGATATTTGGAAATGCATTTAACCTGTATTCCTTCGACAAGATGAAGTATAAAGATCCGGAAGGATACAATTCGATTTTTCCGATACGTAAGACATTTAATCTAGGTGTGAATGTTAGATTATAAATCGCTAAGATTATGAAAAAAGACAGATATTTTTTGCCCTTGTTGTCCGCTGTAGTTGTCGTCATAGGTGGGTGCCAGAAATTGGAAGACAGGCCTTACGAAAGAATTACCGAGGAGTATCTTTGGGATTCGAAAGACTCGCTGGGCGTAAATGCGAGCTATTTCTTAAACGGTATCTATGGTGATCTACCCAATGGCTACAACCGGATAGGGGGCAATGTGCTGGATGCTGCCAGCGATGATGCTGTAGCGTCGGCAGATAATACCGACATTGCCCGCTTTACCAATGGCGGGTATACGCCATTGGCTAATGCAGATAATTCCTGGGCCAGTAACTATGCGAGTATAAGGAAGTGTAATCTTTTTGTACAAAACTTTCCAAAGGTAAACCTGAAGAAATCGGATCCAGCAATTCTCATTCAGGGGCAATATTGGAAAGCTGAAAACAGGTTCCTGCGTGCTATGTTTTATTACGAGCTCATCAAACGCTATGGAGGCGTTCCGTTATTGGGAGATCGCGTACTTACACTGGACGATGATCTGAGACTTCCGCGCAACACCTTTGCCGAATGTGTCGAATATATAGTAAGTGAGTGTGATGCGATCAAGGATGAGCTACGGGCTGATCCCATACCGGATGGCGATTATGGAAGGATTACAAAAATGGTTGCCCTGACACTCAAAGGCAAGGTATTGCTCCTGGCTGCGAGCCCATTGAATAATCCGAACAACGATATAGTAAAATGGAGAAGGGCGAAAAATGCCCTGGGAGAAGCTATTCGTTACGGAGAAAGCCATTTTGGGTTGGAGGCTAATTTTAGGAATGTATTTCTCACACGTAAGAACAGAGAGATTATACTGGCCTATCAGCGAGCGGTGACGACAGACCTTGAAGTGAACAATGCTCCTATTGGTTATACGAGTGGAGGTACGGCGAGCCGTGGCAGGACGAGTCCTACACAAGAGTTGGTAGATGCCTTCTATACCGTCAGAGGGCTACCCATTACCGTAGACGTCAAGTCGCCTTCCAATCCATTTGGCTATGATGCAGATAACCCTTACACCAATAGAGATCCTCGCTTGCCGCTGACCGTCTTTTATAACGGGCTAAGCTGGCTAGGCCGCCCGGTAGAAACTTTTGATGGAGGCAGGGATCGTCCGGGAGGTGCTGTCATACAGACAAAAACGGGCTATTATATGAGTAAGTTTTTAGGCGATTTTGCTACAGGGACAGCTTATTCCAACCAGACCCACAATTTCCCGATTTTCAGATATGCCGACGTGCTTCTGATGTTTGCCGAAGCAAAAAATGAAGTAGACGGACCAGGTATGGGGACAGATTCGGTATATACCTATCTGCGGGCTATCCGCGCCAGGGCAGGCATTCTTGCCGGAACAGCGCCTGATACATACGGGCTATCCGAAGGGCTGGGCAAGCCCCAGATGAGAGAAGTCATACGCAATGACAGAAGAGTGGAGATGGCATTTGAAGAGCAACGTTTTTGGGATATAAGGCGCTGGAAGATTGCGGAAACAGTTTATAATAAGCCTTTGCATGGCATGCGTATCACCAGGGTGGGGAATGCTTTTCAATATAAGATAGAGGAACTGAATACACCTTTTCAGTTTTTTGCTCCTCGTATGTACCGGTATGCCATTCCGTTCAGTGAGATTTCTAAAAATCCAAATCTTAAACAAAACGAAGGATATCAATAATCATGCTGTCAGATGATTAAAGACTAAATATTACAGATATGAAGAAATTAATACAGATCATCCTTATAACCTGCTCGGTATCTTTGCTCTCGACTGCATTATTGGGGCAGACCACTATCCGGGGTGTCGTGAAAGACAATACGGGAGTTATGTCGGGCGTCACTGTGCAGGAAAAGGATGTCAGAGGTAATGGCACGACGACGAATGAAAAAGGTGAATTTACACTCGTCCTGCAAGGGAATACACCAATCATCGAAGTCTCCTTTACAGGTTATTTACCACAAGAGATAGCGATAGCAGGCAGGTCGTATGTTGCCGTGACACTGGAAGAAGATACTAAAGGGTTGGATGAAGTCGTTGTTTTAGGTTATTCCACAGCAAGGAAGATCACCAATACGGGGGCGGTGAGTACCGTATCGGCGGATGATATCCGAACCATACCGACACCCAATATCCAAAATACACTGGCGGGGAGAGCTCCGGGATTTATTTCACAGCAACGGTCCGGACAGCCGGGAAAGACGGGAGCTGATTTTTATATCCGGGGGGTGAATTCATTAGCTGCAGAAACGCAAAAGCCGTTGATTATCGTCGATGATGTGGAATATACCTACGATCAGGTCGCCCAGTTAGATGCTAATGAAATCGAGAGCTTTACCATATTGAAGGACGCGTCGACAACGGCTGTCTTCGGTATAAAGGGCGCTAACGGCGTACTGGTCATCACGACCAGAAGAGGTAAGCAGGGCAAGCCCATCGTAAATTTCAATACGGAGTCAGGATTGCAGACACCTGTACGGAATCCTCGTTTTTTAGATGCTTTTACTGTGGCGTCGTTGAAGAATGAGGCTATACGGAATGATAATGATGGAACGCCTATTGAGTTTTCGGACGAGGACCTCGAACATTGGCGTCTGAAAGATGATCCCTACGGCCATCCGGACGTGGACTGGTATAATGAGGTTTTTCGGAAATATGCCTATCAGGTGAGAAACAATTTCGATATTTCGGGAGGTAGTGAGCGGGTAAAATATTTTGTGTCGCTGGGAAATGTATTCCAAAATGGTATGGTGAAGAATTTTAGCAAGGGGACGTATGAAGCGCCGAATAATAACTATGCCTATCAACGTTATACTTTTCGTTCGAACCTGGATATGCAGGCTACAAAAGATCTGACTTTGCGGTTGGATGTCACGGGCCGTATCGGCAATATCACTGAACCGCATATTGCTACATCACCATTGAGCACGGTCTATAGTTTTCAACGGCTACCGCCTTATGCGTCGCCCGTGATGAACCCCGATGGAAGCTATCCCTGGGCATTTCGATCGCGTAATATCTATTGGGAGCCCAGCCTGATCGGTCGTCTGGCACTACAGGGTTATGATAAGGTCTATAGAAATGAATTTAATGTTTTGGTCAATGCGGATCACAAACTGAATTTTATTACGCCCGGATTATCAGCCATGGCAAGGATTGCCTATTCGGGCGATGTAGGTTATGACCGTAACCTCTACAGGAATAATATCCCTGCCTTCTATTATAATCCTGTGGATGGAAGTTATACTATCCATAGTAACGGCCTATATCGGTTGGAGCCGCTGACACGTAGTAGTTCTGCAGAAAATACCATGTCCAGAAGGACGGTTAATACACTAGCGAAAATCAACTATAGTCGTCAGTTCGGTGACCATAGTGTCAATACATTCATCTTATATAATATTAATGATGCAACCATCGGAGGGTATAACTCGGCTACGGAGGTGCGGGCTGTGCAAGAGTATGCACCGGTATCTTCGAGGGGAATAACTTTTAAGGCCGGCTACGATTATAAACAACGTTATCTTGTTGATTTCAGTGGTGCGTATAATGGAACAAGTCAATTTGTAGGTACAAAGACCAAAGGATTTTTTCCGGCAGTATCTGCGGGGTGGAACATCGCCGAGGAACCCTTTATAAAGGAGCGATTTAAATTTCTCGATCTGCTCAAACTCCGGGGCTCCTGGGGGATGACCGGCTCGGACGTTACCCGGGGGAATACGTATAAAACAGAGCAGCTTTATGTTGCTGGGCCGAACTATAATTTTGGTGAGTCGACGAATACTTTTACGAGTATTGAGGAGGGAGCGTTGGGTAATGCTGACATCAGTTGGGAAAAGTCGAAAAAAACAGATATCGGCCTGGATATGCAGCTATTTAACAATAAATGGTCTGTTACGGTGGATTATTTTTACGACTATCGGTACGACCAACTGTGGGTCAAGAGCGATGTGCTGAAGGTGATAGGGGTGGATTTACCGTATACCAATTCGGCTATTACGGAGAATAAAGGTTTCGATGGCCAGGTTATACATCGCAATAGAATCAGCGATGTGAATTACAATATTAGCTTCACTTTCTCCAGGGCGAAGAATAAAATTATCTATCAGGGTGAAGCGCCTCCACGGTACGACTATCTCGCTAAGACGGGTTTGCCTATCGGACAAGGATTTGGTTACAATGTATTGGGTTTTTTCCAAACGCAGGAGGAGGTCGACAGCTATGCCCATTTGTCGGGTGCCAAGCCTGGTGATCTGAAGTACGAGGACATGAATAATGATGGGATAATAGATCAGGAAGATTATAGGGCAATTGGCAAGCCGAACCTTCCACAGACTGTGTTGGGTTCTACGATAGGTATGGAGTATAAAGGTTTGAGTTTTAATATTCTATTTCAGGGAAGCTTTGACTACAGTTATCGTGTCGCTACAGCGGGGGTAATTCCATTTCAAGGAAATCTGCAAGAGCCGGTCTTAGGAAGATGGACACCGGAGACAGCAGCGACAGCCACCTTCCCACGGTTAAGTAATAACCTTGCGGGGCCGAGCAGTCCCTCAAATCTATCCTCTTTCTGGTTGGTCGATGCACATTATATCCGTTTAAAATCAGTGGATTTTGGATATCGATTGCCACAAAAATGGTTGCAACGTGTGCGATTGAATAGTGCCAGAATTTATGTCAGTGGATATGATCTCTATACATGGGCTAATTTTGATTTGTATGCACAAGATCCGGAGATTGCGAGCAATGGCAGTGCCGGTACCTATCCCGTGCAGAAGGTTTACAACTTGGGGCTACAGATTGGATTTTAATTTTAAGGAAGATGAAAAATAAGAACATATTTTTAGCTGTTATGGTCATTATTTTCCTGGCAGCTTCCTGTCAGAAGGGAGATTTTCTCGATCAGGTTAAAACAACGGATCTGGATGAGGCGTCTACTTTTTCGGACAGCAGCAGGACCATGCAGTTCCTGACGCGGATTTATACTGATATAGGCTTTAGTGCGGATCCTAAGCGATTTGGCGGGGCTGTGGGTATCTATATGCTTGGCGACGAAGCCGAAGGTTCGCAAGTCGGAGCTGCAGCATACAACATTATCTTTCAGACAGGATCCGTCAGCTCACTGAATATTCCGGATGATGCCTGGGTGACCAGTTATCAGAATATCAGGAGGGTCAATGTTTTGCTGAGCCATATTCCGACGGTTCCATTGTCGGACAACATGAAAAAACGCATTTCGGGCGAAGCTCGTTTTCTGCGTGCGTGGTACTATTTTATCTTATTGAAGCATTATGGAGGCGTACCTTTGGTCGGTGACGTCGTGTATGGTCCTACAGATGAAATAAACCAACAAAGGGCGACCTATGCGGAATGCGTAGATTATATCGAGAAGGAGTGTGATGCAGCGGTGGATTTGTTGCCCTACATACAGGCCGGGCTAGACTATGGACGTATTACAAAGGGGGCGTGCCTGGCTTTAAAATCACGTCTGCTCTTGTATGCCGCCAGCCCGCTGTTTAATGGTCGGGCAGAAATGGACGGTGTGCTTGGCTTTCCGACGTATGACGAGAGCCGTTGGGAAAAAGCGGCACAGGCGGCCTTGGATGTCATCGGGCTAAATCAATATAACCTATATGAATTGCCCGATGGCTTAGGTTTTCAAAAGGTATTTACCTTGCGTAAGAATGACGAGTATATTCTGGCTGCGATGACGGGTAACAACCGGTACCTGGAAACGTCATGGGATCCGCCGACACGAGGAGGATCAGGAAGTGCCATGCCCTATCAGGAGCTGGTCGATGCCTTTGGAATGAAAAATGGAAAACCCATAACGGATCCGACGTCGGGATACGATCCGGATAATCCTTATGCGGACAGAGACCCCCGTTTAGATTGGAGTATCTTATACAATGGAGGTCTGAGGCTGAATACCAGCAAGACTATTACGGCGGTATATACCTACCTTGATGCGGGACAGGACGAATATCCGAGAATTACGAAAACGGGCTATTTCCTCCGGAAGATGCTCAACGATAATACGATTGCTAGTACAACTTCATCGACTACGGAACGCTGTCTGCCCCTCATGAGGTATGCGGAAATACTGTTGAATTATGCGGAAGCCAGCAACGAAGCAGACGATATTGATGTGGCTTATGAGCAATTAAGACTTATACGAAGGCGTGCGGGTATATTAGCTGGAGATGATGGCAACTATGGTCTGCCGGCTGATATGACGAAGGAAGAGATGCGGACAGTGATACAGAATGAAAGAAGAGTAGAGCTGGCGATAGAGGAACATCGGTACTGGGATGTCAGAAGGTGGAAAATTGCAGAAAATGTAAGCAACAAGACCTTACATGGTATGCGGATCACCCGTGTAGGGACGAGTGTGCCAGCAGTGTATACGTACGAAAAGGTTCCGGTCCGTACTCCTGTATTTGTAGCACCGAAATGGTACCTGTGGCCTATTCCTCAAAGTGAAGTTAATAAGTCGACGATTTTGGAGCAAAATCCCGGTTGGTAAATTAAGTATTTAATAAACAGTCACGACATGAAATTCATAGCAATTTTTCTCATCCTAGGTTTATTTTTAAATTCTTGTGAAGACGATGTATTCCGTATTCCGATGAATACCGGTACGATCAGATTTGCGGAAACAGGTTATACCGTGGAATTGAATAATCCCGAGCCTGTTACGATTGTGCTGCCTCTATCACTACCGCTAGAGGAAGATGCCGTAGTCGATATTGTGGTTGATGAGGAAAGTACAGCGCTGCCGGAAGAATATGAGATTAGTCCCGGAATTCCTGCTGACGGCGTGAAACTTGACTTAAAAAAAGGCGAAACAGAGGTGCGGTTTACGTTGAACTCTTTAAATAATTTTGAAGGGGAGAAAACTTTGATACTAAAACTAGCTTCGGCAAAGGGAGGTTTGGCCGTGGCCAATACAAATGCAATAGCGACGGTTATATTAAAGGGCAACCCGATCTTATATCCGGAACTGAGGCCTTCTGTAAATGATCTGGCGTTTGGCTCTGTAGAGGCAGGTACTTCCGTGCTTTCGCAATCGTATGTGCTTTCGGTGACAAAGGTAACGGCGGATGTGAATGTGTTTTCAAGTGCCAACTACGAGATTTCGTTGGATGACAATGTATTTTCGAATACGGTCACGATACCGTTGGAAACTATTGAGGTGTCGTCTGTCACGATATATGTGCGATTTTTGCCCAATACAGGGATAAACCAAGCAATCAATGGCGTCATTACGCATAGTTCGATAGGGATACCAGATGCTACGGTGCGTGTCAGTGGTGTGGAAACGGGAAATGTGATTCCGGGGATATTGGTGTCGAGCGAGAACTTTGAGTATGGAGCCGTGGCAGGAGACATAACAGCTTTGAGCGGAGGACGATGGACCAGGTTTTCGGGGTCAAATGGAACAGAGGTTAAATATCAGCCTGCGGGGCTTTCCTATGTCGGTTATGTCGGGTCGGGTACAGGAGGTGCCATTACGTCCGTCAATGAGAGTGGATCAAGAGAGGATATTTCCATGAGCTTTGATCCTATATCCAGCGGAGTAGTGTATGTAACGCAAATGTTAAATCTAGCTTCTGCACCACCTGCTCATGATTTCTTCCTCTCCCTGGGCGATGGCGCCGAAAAGACGACACCCACTTATATCAACCGTATCTATGCAAAGGCAGTAGGAGGTGGCTACCAATTGGGTCTACACCGTAATTCAACAGCGGCGGTCTATGGCGATGCTATACTGAACTACGGCTCTACCTATCTGGTTGTCAACAAATTTGAGTTTTTGACCGGTACCTCCACACTGTATATCCTGGACGGAGCTATCCCGACCAAAGAACCTACCACGGGCATCACATCTACTGCGGCATTCGACCCTGCTTCGATTACGCGATATGTCGTCAGGCAAAATACTGGAAAGCCATTGACAGCAATTATTGATGGTATCCGGGTAGCGACATCCTGGAAAGATGCCGTAGGCTTGTAAGAGAAAGATTTTAGTCAATCATTATTAATAGAGCATATAAAAATATTTCGATAATGAAGAAAGAACATATTACCATGCTGCTCCTGTTCTTGTGTTCGGCCTTGTTGGGTTCGTGCGAAAAAAAACAAGAATATCCTGAGTTCGTCATTCCCACACGGGTAAGTTTTGAAAAAAGTAGTTACGTCATCGGTAAAGACGAGACGCAGGGCCTGACCATCGGGCTGAAACTTGCCCGGCCGTTGGAGAAGGATGGAGCAATAACGTTGCAGTTACAGGATGATAATACGACCGCCACGGCTTCTGAATTTACTGTCAGCCCAGGGTTGGTAGATGGTAAATTGTCGATTTCCCTGCCCAAAGGAACATCTACGGTCTCTTTTACCGTAAAGTCATTACATAACTTTGATGGGAATAAAACTGTTGCCTTCAGACTGACCAAAGGAACAGGCGGCGCAGTCCTGGATGAAAGGAACCTGGATGCAACGATTATGTTGCGAGGTAATGACTGGGAAGAGCCAACGATGACGACCTCGGCAACTGCTGTACTGGATTTTGGTAATGTCACGGTCAACACACAATCTGCCGCCCAGACGTATACTTTGACCGGGATCAATTTAAGCGAGAAAGTAACGGTAAAGGCATCCGACAATTTTAAAGTATCGTTGGATAATACAACCTATGCCTCGTCTGTAAATGTCGATGCCAATGATAAATCTGTCGATATCTACGTAAAATTCACTCCTATATCAGGCCAAAATCAATCGCTGACGGGAAAAATAACACATAGCCTGGCAGGTATGGATGATGTGGTGGTGGATGTTGTCGGTGAAGAAACAGGAAACGTGGCGGATGTGCCGTTATTGGTCGAAGATTTTGATTACGGTGCTTCCGATGATTTTTTACTCCGGCTGACTCCGAATTGGGCAGCTTATTCTGCAGAGGGCTCCATTCCGGTTACCTATATTCCCGAGGGATTGAACTTTGCTGATTATGTAGGATCCGGAATAGGAGGGGCGGCTACAATGATGAATGGAAGTTTTGCGAGGGAAGATGTTAATCGTCTGATTACAGCGCCACAAACGTCAGGTACGGTGTATACCGCATTGATGGTTAATTTTTCCGCTGCCGGCGAAGGTGAATTTTTCTTTGCCAATCGCGATGGTGGGGGTGGGTTTTTCAATCGGTTCTATGCCAAGGACGACGGTAATGGAAACCTGATTTTAGGCGTAGGCAAAAATTCATCAGCGGTGTATGCGACCAAGAGCTTTAAATACAATACTACTTACCTGGTTATCATCAAGTATGATTTTTCAACCACCACATCGAGTATGTATGTTATCGATGGAGATATACCCGGTACGGAACCTGCGGCCGCTACGGTACAATCTGCTACAGGTACTTCACCTACCTCATTAAATGATGTCGTGATCCGGCAGGCTGAAAAACTAGTGAGTACGACCATAGATGGTATACGCGTAGCCACGACATGGAAGGGAGTCTTAGGAAAATAAAGATGTTGAAATTAAATAACAACCAATTCTCATGAAGAAAAGAACTACATCCCAATTCATCTATCTGTTACTGATCTGTGCCAGTATGTTTATGGCGTGCAGAAAGAACCAGCCTTTTGATGGATTAAAACAAGAATATGGTTTTAAAGCCGACTCGATAAGATCGTTTTCGGGCTATAACAGGCTTCAGATACAGGTAGCTATTCCTCATCAGGATATCGTTACAGCCAAAGTGTTTTGGAATAACAGGAAGGATTTTAAAGAGATTCCGATAACACATCTGACAAAATGGCCGGATACGGTAAGCACGATTATAGGCCCGTTGGAAGAAGGGGATTATAATTTTGAAATTATAACGTATGATGCAAAGGGAAAAGCCTCGATCCCGGTGAAAACAATGGGAACGGCTTTAGGTGCAAAATATGAGGAAACTCTTGGCAATAGGGAAATTACTGCAATTTATTATGATAATGATGAAGCTATAATATATTGGGGTACGGCGGATAGTGAGCTGCTTACTGTGGTGTCTTATACAGATAATGATAATGTGGTACAGAAACGGAAGGTTCCCTATGCAAAAGATACCACCATCCTGGTGAACTTTAAGCCGGGGGATGATTTGTCTACTACTATAGCCTATCGCACAGGCTACAAGCCCAATCTGGCAATAGATACTTTTTATGCTAAAAGTAAAACAGAAAACATCATTACCGGTACCCTTAGACAATTAGCGAATGCGAATAGTATACATTTTGGTAGTTTGATCAGTTATGGGGGAGGTATTACGCACGGTGTCGCCTATGATGGTTCACCGAATGGTATATATACTGCCCTATGTAAAAGTGAATTTAATATCGGGCAGGCTACCTGGGGTCCAGGGCGCTGGAGTAAAGATGGTCCATCTAACTTTAACGATGTAAACGCGGTGATTAACTGGAGCCATGGTCAATACGATAAGGTGATGACCATGCTGATTACAGGGCCAAATAATTATATGCCTGCCTGGTTTACGGAGGGCACATTTACACCAACTGAGATGGATGATATGCTGAAGGACCTGATCGAAGAGATTATGACCGTCAATGATAACAAGTCCAAGGTGGATGTGTGGAATGTGGCCAATGAGTTATTTAACAATGATGGCACCTACCGGAATATGAAATGGAATGATATGGGTTGGGAGGATGATGCATCCGGTCTGAAAGGTACTAATAAAGTAAATCTGCAACATCCGGCGTTCGTAGGCAAAGCATTCCAATACTGTCGCGATCATACAGATGCACTGCTCGAACTGCGGGACTATGGCATAGAAAATGACGATCCGACCGACCGTTATTATACGAAATACAAAGCATTTTATCAGTTGATAGAGCATTTGAAGGCTACAAATCGGCCAATAGATGTCGTCGGCATACAGGCGCATATGATCATTGGAAAAGCTATAACTACCGGTACGGCAGAGAATATGCGGGGAGATGTGGCCCCGGCTAGCTATGACGGTTTGAAAAAAGCAATACGGAAATACAAAGATGCCGGTATGGATGTCTACCTGACCGAACTGGATATTGTATCGCCGACACCCGACGGACAGCTACAGCCCTGGACGCCGGCTCTTGCCGAGCAACAGCGTAAGGACTATTATAATGTCGTAAAAACGGTCCTTGAAGCAGGTGTGGACTTTATTTCGCTCTGGGGATTACGGGACAATAATGATCCGGGCTGGAGATTAGGGCAAAGTCCATTGTTGTTTGATGAAAATTACAATAAAAAGCCTGCTTACTATGGTGTACAAAAAGCATTTTTTGAAGCAATCAATAAGCCATGACAGAAAATATTTCGAATATGATGACGAGAAGAAAATATAAAATAATCGGATTGTTGGCTATGGTAAGCCTTTGTATGTCCTGTATAAAAAATAGCCCGCAGCCGGCTATACCCGTGATGCCTGAACTCCCGCCGCCGACTACGGGCGTGAATGCATCGTCAGTGATCACCATTGACTGTGCGGTGGAGCAGGGGCCGGTCATGCGCCTGGAACAGGCCAATGTACACTCGACAACCTCACAACTTCCGGGTGAAAAGTCCAGGCTGTGGTTGCAATCGTTGAATCACAATACGATAAGGACCTGGCTAGCTTTGCGGACGATATATAACCAAGGGTACGATTATAAGCTTTCTTCGGGTGTGCCTGCGGAAACCTCACTTGAGTTTTATTCAACCTGTGCCGACTCGCTGTTGATAGCATTGACAGCTTACAATCCCAGTTCGTCCTTACCGCTCCCCGGTGGGGGCAGAGGGCCTGCCTTTCAGGCCTACATTAAGCAGGTGCTTGTCTATTATAAGACCAAGTATCCAAAAATTAAATATATACAGGCGGGCAATGAACCCGATTATAACGGAGAAAGTGCGGCAGATTACTATGAAGTCTATAAGGATTACTACAAAGGAGTGAATGCCGCAAATGCGGAATTAGGTTTGGCTGGAGACAAGCGGATCATGCTGAGCAATGGTGCTTTTACGAGTGTGACGGTACTGGGGACGCTGATTAATTACGCCAACCAATTTTTGGCATTGTATGCGGCAGATCCTGACCCTGAAAAGCGGTTGGACTTTTTCAGTATAAATTGTTATACAGATCAGACCAATCAAAAGGTGTTTGAAACCGCCAAGCCGCAAATTATAAGTAGTATGACGTCCAAAGGATTGGCACCTGTACCTGTGTTTGTCACGGAATATGGGCTTTCCGGGGGTGATTATTTGCCTGCAGCCTGGACGAGAGCGCAGATTATGACCGCTTGGGCTCCGGCACAATTGTCAAAAGCATTTTATCTTTATGAAGGAGGAGCTGACCGGGTTTTTAACTGGGCAATTTCGCATGGAGATATACTTCACAAAAGTGAGCTGGCCGATCTGAACAATGCCTACCCTAACCCATATGGGTATGCCCTGATGTTTGGAAAGGAAATCTCGGATCGCGGAACGCGCGTAAAGGCTACCTCTACCAAGCTGTCTCCTCAAGGTCTGGGTATAAATGCACTCGCTTCTATGGGCAATAATAAGGGTATTGCGGTATTAGTCTGGAATTTTAACTATACCAATTTTACGCCGGATCAGGAGATAAAGGTTACTATCAATAATATACCGCAGGATGCCTTTCCAGGGAAGATCAATGCCCGTGTATACATGATCGATTCGAAGAATAATAATATTTATACGAATCCAGCACAGCAGAGCTTAAGTTTTCTGTCTGAGACAGCATATGATTATAGTGCGACACTCGCCGTTCCGGTAAAGCTGGAAGGGAATTCTGTAGCGCTTATTGTTTTAAATCCTTAATCAGGAGGGGTAAAAGTTACCCCTCTTTTGCAGCATTAGTAGCAAATTCTTTTGGCGTGGCCCCAAATTCATCCTTGAAGCATCGCCGGAAATAGTCGATATCCAAAAAGCCTACCATATAAGCCACTTCGTTGACATTGAGTTTGTTTTGTACGAGTAGCTGAGCCGCTCGTTTTAACCGTACACTACGGATAAATTCAATAGCTGTCTGGTTAGTTAATGCCTTGATTTTCCGATAGAGTGTGACACGGCTCATGCCTGCAATATTGGCTAATTCTTCAACACTCAGTTCCGGTTCGGCAATATTTTTTTCGATGAAGTTCATAATCTTCTCCAAAAACTTTTCATCGGGTGAAGTTATGGCCACATTCTTGGGCTGTAAGGTTATTTCTTTACTATAGCGTTCCCTTAATTTCTGCCTGTTGTCAATCAAATTCCATATTCTGGTTTCTAAGATATTGAGGTTGAAAGGTTTTGTAATATAATCGTCAGCTCCTGTTTCCAATCCTTCGATATTGAAGATCAGGGGTGTTCTTGCAGTAAGCAAGACAACAGGAATATGGCTTGTTCGTGCATCTGTTTTTAGTTCCCGGCATAGGGCAATACCATCCATGAACGGCATCATCACGTCGCTGATAATAATATCGGGGATGATATGGAAAGCTTTTTCCAGGCCTACCTTACCATTTTCTGCCATCTGGATATCAAAATCATCTTC
This sequence comes from Sphingobacterium sp., assembly GCA_040392845.1. Classification (GTDB taxonomy): domain Bacteria; phylum Bacteroidota; class Bacteroidia; order Sphingobacteriales; family Sphingobacteriaceae; genus Sphingobacterium. Next base: position 34,088 of record JBEBVG010000011.1, read on the forward strand.
GAAATGTTCCGCAACAAACTTGCGCACTTCTTCGTTGTCCTCCACAATGAGCATGATCAGCTTTTCTTTTCCAACTTTACTGATCACTTGTTGCTTGCGTTGCTCTATAGCTGTCTTAGATGCGATGGGGATTTCTGTTTGTTTGTACCGCAGGATATTTTCACTGTCTTTATAGTCGGAAATGATTTCATGAGGAGCCAAATGGGCATTTCCGGTAGGTAGCGTGATCGTGAATACCGTTTTTCCTTCTTGATTTGGAGTAGCTTCTCTACTTTCTACCTGTATGCTTCCTTTATGCAATTCAATCAGGCCTTTAGAAAAGGCTAATCCTATTCCTGTGCCCGAGCTGTTGAAGCCATTGTTGTCAAAATGGTTGAATTTTTCAAAAATCTTGTTTATTTGATCTGCAGGAATGCCGATACCGTCGTCCTCTACGGATATCTGTACTGTTTTATCGCTTTCATTCTGTCGGATAGACAAGATTACATTCCCTCCCTCATTGGTGAACTTCAAGGCATTGGACAATAAATTATAAAATACTTTTTCGAGTTTATCCCGGTCAAACCAAAGACGGATACTCTTTTGTTCACTTTCTAACCGTAGTCGGATATGGCGATATTCAGCATAAGGCTCAAAAGCTAACATCACCTCCCTGACAAACCGTACGATATTTCCTTCGGCGGTCTGTAAAACCATACTTCCCTCCTCAAAATTTCGGAAGTCCAGTAATTGATTAATGAGCCTGACGAGGCGTTCACCGTTTCGTTGGATAAGTCTGAGCTGATTCAGAATTTTGTTGTTGCCCTCATTTTGATTGATCAGCTTATCTACCGGCGATAATATCAATGTCAGAGGAGTTTTGATTTCGTGTGAAATATTGGTAAAAAAACTGAGTTTGCGCTGAGCCAGCTCCTGGTCTTTCTCATGGCTCATATGCTGAAGATTCAGTTCGTGGGTCAGCCTGGCCGTTTTTACAGAGTGATAGTAGAAGAGATAAAGGAGTATGGCTATTGCTATGGTATACAATACATAGGCCCACCAGGTTTTCCACCAAGGAGGGAGTACGATTATTTTTATACTTTTGATATCATCGGCCCATAACCCATCATTGTTAGATGCCCGGACCTGGAAAGTATAAGATCCCGCATCTAAATTGGTGTAGGTAGCTTGTCTTTGATTCCCTACAAAGTGCCAGTCGTCATCATAGAAACCTTTAAGCTTGTATTCGTATTGATTCTTTCCGGGGTTTACATAATCGAGTGCTGCAAACTTAAAGGTGATGAATGCCTGATCGTGGCTTAAAATAATTGTATCTGTCTCGTTTATACTCTTTTTTAACGGTGAATCGACACCAATGTTTACGGGTTCGTTCTTGATCAGGAAATCCGTAATGACTACTTTGGGTTTAAAGGCATTGTAAGTGATTTTGTCGGGGAAAAAGCTCGTCAATCCGTTTATACCGCCAAAAAGCATTTCGCCATCTTTGCCAACAGCTACTGCACCTGAGGTAAACTGGTTGCTTTGCAGCCCGTCCTCTACGGTATAATTGAGGATATCCAGAAACTCCTTACGAAAAGGCAGCATAAAGTTTTTTATTCGTATTCTGGAAAGCCCTTTATTCGTGCTGACCCATAAATTTCCTTCTTTATCTTCCCTGATGGCATGGATAACGGAGCTGGATAAGCCTAGCCCTGTGTTGATCGCATAAAAGCGGTCTGCATCTTTATCGAAAAAGATCAGTCCACCTCCTTCAGTTCCGATCCAGAGCCTATGCTGTGAATCATAAAATAGCGAGATAATGGTATTGTGCTGTATGCTGTATGGATCTTTTGGATCATAAAGATAGGGTATGAATTTTTTATTTTTAATATCAAAATAGTTTAAACCGTGTTCTGTGCCTACCCATAAATTATTGTCGCCATGTTTGAGGAGGGAGAGCACAATGTTGCCACTTATGCTATTTTTATCATCTTGTCGATGAAAGTAGCTGGTTATTTTCATGCTTTTGTCCATGAACTTCAACCCCCTTCCGTCGGTTCCCAGCCAAATGCCGTCATCACTTACGGCTATAGCGTAAACCTGTTTATTTTCGGGTTTACCATCGTTGGCAGTGATTTCGTAGTTGGTGATCTGTTGTGTACGGGTATTCAAATAGCTGACACCATCGTATGTACCTATCCATAAGTTGCCATCTTTGTCTTTCGCCAGTGATTTAACAATGTTTTGTTGTACACTATTGATAATGTAGCTGCCGGTAGCGGAACGGGATCTATCTATATAATTGAGACCACCGCCTTCTGTGCCTATCCATAATACATCATTGTCCACTAAGATAGAACTCACGACGCGGTGTGTTAAACCGATCTTATTGCTTGTTTTTTGGCCGATATAGGTAAAATTATTCCCTGCTGCAGAAAAGAAATTAAGTCCCCCGGCATATGTTCCGACCCAGAGATTCCCCGCTTTATCCTTTAAGATACTCCGAATAGAATTATGACTTAAGGACTTAGGGTCGTAAGCACTGTATTTATACGTGTTGATTTGATTTGTTTCTATATTCAGTATGCTCAGTCCATCCCTTGTACCTATCCACAGTTCGTTATCCGAATAAGGCAACATCGTCCTTACAATATCCACGGGGAGGCTATACCTGTTATGGGGATGATGTACGTATCGTGTGACCGTTTTTGTAAGGATATCGTATCTATATAATCCCGAATCTTCGGTGCCGAACCAAAGATCACCATTCTGACTTTGGCTGATTGTCCGGATGTTGGAAGTTTTTAAGCTCTTATCTATGGCCAGTTCCTGAGGTAATGCGATAAGTTTTTGTGTTTTTATATCAATTCTTTTCAGATCCTTACCAATACTTACCCAGATGGTCTTGTTTTTATCTTCAAAAATCGTTTGCACTCTATTGCTGATGTCATCGTCTTTCCCCTTGAAGCCGATATCATATTCAACCAGCTTCCGGGTATTGTAATCATAGCGTTTTAAGCCATTGTATGTGCCTACCCATAAATTGTGGTGACTGTCATAATATAGGGAGCTGATAAAATTGCTGGAGCCATTTTCTCCCGGATTTTTATTATCTATTCTCGTAAAGGTTTCCGTATGCTTATTAAACAGGTTCAGGCCATCTGATGTTCCGACCCAGAAATTTCCATTGTCATCTTCCGTTATGGCATTGATCTGGTTATGGCTAAGACTTTTTTCATTATGATTTTCGTGTTTGTATACGGTAAACTCATAACCATCAAATTTGTTTAGCCCATCTTCGGTTCCGACCCAGATGAAACCTGCTTTATCCTGTATTATACAAAAAACCGTGTTTTGGGATAGGCCTTCATTAATGGTAATGCGCTTAAAATTCAGTTGCTGTTGAGCGTTAGCGATGGACGTTGAGCCCAGGATGCCGCACAAAATATAGATTGTTATCGTATAGGAAATATCTTTTAAGGTTATCATTGGGAAGCCTGACATTTTACAAGCTAAAAATAACAAAAAAATACGGAAAGGGCTATACTTTAATGAGATGCAGTGCATTGATTATCGCTGCGGTGGAAGCTGTGTTATTGAAGTAGATATAAGCTTCCTGAAATTCAGCCTCATATACGTCATGGTAGAGAGCTTCAACTTCTTCATCGGTATATACCGAATAGAATAATTCCGGATTGCCATGCATACGGACATAGCCTATCCGGGTCGTTTGCTGGATGGTGGTCGGCAGATGTGGATAGTTTACATTACAGAAAGTGATGTTATTTGCGCGTAGCTGCTCCTACACGTCATCGCGCCACCATGTCTCATGCCTGAATTCGACGACATTTTTAAAAGTGGGGTTCATCACACGAATGACAGATTCCAACCGCGCCGGACTAAAGCTAAAACTCGGCGGCAGTTGCCATAGTATACAGGCTAATTTATTGCGGAGTCCTTCCTTAGTTATCAAATAAAAGTCTTCAATTTCTTTGTCGCAGTTTTGCAGTCTTTTCAGGTGGGTGATTATTTTAGGGACTTTGATGCTGAATTTAAAGTCGTCGTCTACCTTATCATACCAGGATTGCAGGCTTTGCACGGTTGGAAATCTGTAAAATGTTGAATTGAGCTCATAGGTGTTGAAATGTTCGGCGTAATAGTCAAACCACTTTTTTTTCGGCAAGTCGTCGGGATAAAATAAGGTTTTCCAGGAGGGCGTGGCATA